>JASJBW010000084.1 GCA_030066315.1 Gammaproteobacteria bacterium | reverse complement strand
TGGCAAGATGTTCGAAACCATCGACAAACTCTGCCATGATTTGAAAAATCTTCCAGGATTCACGGGTTAATTCAGATTCGGTACTGGTATCGGCTGAAGTTGACGCTGTGTTTTTAATATCCATTCAGGTATTCTGCCCGGACCAAAAAAATCAAAACGGCATTGTAACGTATTCACATGAAAGAAGAGAAAAGAAAAAAACTGGTACTGGTTGACGGTAGTTCCTACCTGTTTCGTGCATTTCATGGGTTACCTCCACTGGTCAGCCAGGGTCATCCGACGGGTGCCATTTATGGTGTATTGAATATGTTACGTAAATTGATCATTGATGAAAATCCGGATCTGATTGCGGTGGTTTTTGATCCTAAGGGTAAAACATTTCGTAACGATATCTATCCAGACTATAAAGCCAACCGGCCGCCCATGCCTGATGATTTACGTATCCAGATCGAACCCTTGCATCAAATTATCAGAGCACAAGGTTTACCGTTAATCATCGTTGATAAAGTCGAGGCGGATGATGTGATTGGTACCTTGGCACGGGAGGGTAAGCAACACGATTACCAGGTGGTAATCTCCACCGGCGACAAGGATATGGCTCAGTTGGTTTGTGATGAAATCAGTCTGATTAATACGATGAATAACGTCGTCATGGATGAAGCCATGGTCCTGGAAAAGTTTCAGGTTAGACCGGATCAGATTATCGATTATTTGGCTTTGATGGGTGATAGTTCGGATAATATTCCCGGTGTGCCCAAGGTTGGACCCAAAACTGCCAGCAAATGGTTGAAAGAATATGACAGTCTGAAAAATATTATGGCCCATGCCGAAGAATTTAAAGGCAAGATTGGTGAAAATCTTCGGGCCTCGCTGGATTTTTTGCCGATGTCGTACGAATTGGCAACCATCAAACAGGATGTAGATTTGGACTTTCAACTATCAGATCTGACACAAAGAGAAGCTGATGCTCATTCATTAAGTGAGTTTTATCAGCGTTTTGAATTCAAGCGTTGGTTAGATGAGCTTGCAGATGAAGGTTTAATCATCGAACAGGAATGCACAGCCGGTCAGGGTAACTATGAAACCGTTTTGAATAAAGATCAATTTGAACGATGGTTTCAGAACCTATCGGCAGCTAAAATTTTCAGTATTGATACCGAAACAACCAGTGTGAATTATATGGATGCTGAACTGGTCGGTATATCCTTATCCATACAGGCAGGGGAGGCTTGCTATATTCCACTCGCACATACCTATACCGGTGCTGTCAAACAATTGGATCGAGATTGGGTTTTACAAGCACTTAAACCTTTACTGGAAAATAAAAAATCCCACAAGGTAGGTCAGAATATCAAGTATGACGCGCATATCTTTGCGAAATACAATATCGAGCTACAGGGCATTGCACATGACACGATGCTAGAGTCCTATGTGTTAAATTCCACAGCCACACGCCATAACATGGATGCATTGGCCAGTTTTTACTTGCAAAGACAGACCATTCACTATGAGGATGTCGCGGGTAAGGGCGCCAAACAATTACGTTTCGATCAGGTAGAAATAGATCAGGCTACGCCTTATGCCAGTGAGGATGCTGATGTCACTTTGCAGTTACATGAAACCCTCTGGCCCCAGTTGCAAATGTCTGAGTCCTTATGCAAGGTCTATACGGATATTGAATTACCACTGATCAATGTTTTATTGCGCATGGAGCGTAACGGCGTTTGCCTGGATCAGTCTTTATTGGAACAACAGGGCAGGGAGGTAGATGAGCAGTTACAGCAGATTGAACAAAGCATTTATTTATTGGCTGGTGAAGAATTCAATCTAAGTTCACCCAAACAAATTCAGCACATTTTTTTTGAAAAACTGGAAATACCAGTACTGAGAAAAACGCCCAAGGGTCAACCCTCCACAGCCGAGGACGTTTTGGAAGAGTTAGCACAAGATTACGAAATTCCGCGTTTGTTACTGGAACATAGAAGCCTTAATAAGTTAAAAACTACTTACATTGACAAATTACCCGGTGAGATTAATCCACACACGGGACGAATACATACTTCGTATCAGCAGGCCGTCGCTTCTACGGGGCGTCTGTCTTCTACAAGCCCAAATTTACAGAATATTCCCATTCGTACTGAACAGGGCCGGCGTATCCGAGAGGCCTTTGTCGCGCCCCAAGGTTACCGACTATTGGCTATCGACTATTCGCAGATTGAATTACGGATCATGGCGCACTTGTCCGCGGACGAAAACTTGCTGCAAGCTTTTGCTCAGGGTTTAGATGTTCATCGCGCAACCGCAGCCGAAGTTTTTTCGGTCGATCCAGAAGACGTCTCATCCGAACAACGACGCGCAGCTAAAGCCATCAATTTTGGATTAATTTATGGCATGTCTGCTTTTGGTCTCGGTCGACAATTGAATATCGGTCGTAATGAAGCTCAACAATATGTCGATCTCTATTTTGAACGCTATCCCGGCGTCAAACTGTATATGGAGAATACCCGTGAAAAAGCCCATGAACAGGGTTATGTCGAAACCGTATTTGGACGCCGCTTGTATTTACCGGAATTAAAATCAAGGAATGCTCAACAACGCCAATATGCCGAACGTACGGCAATCAATGCCCCTATGCAGGGTACGGCGGCGGATATCATAAAGCGTGCCATGATTCGAGTCGATAACTGGTTACAAAACCAGTCCCATCAAACGCGCATGATTATGCAGGTTCATGATGAGCTGGTATTTGAAGTTGAAACGCAAGTGATTGATTCGGTTAAAGAAAAATTATGTGAGTTGATGATTTCTGCAGCTGATCTTTCGGTCTCTCTAGAAGTCGATGCAGGCATCGGTGCTAACTGGCATCAGGCCCATTGACCGATTATCGGACAGATCAAACGCTTCGTGGGGAAACGACTATAAGTGTAAATTACAATGGAACTAGAATATGGTTATTCTGTCCTATTGTATATGCGCAAAAGCCCGGCGCATGTCTGCTCTTCCCTCCTGTTGAGCAGACAGATCCGGAAACCCCACCGGATCATGACTTATCCCCCGGCTCTATGATGCCGGGGTTTTTTTTAACTTTTTTTTTCCGCTTCGTTTGGGTTTTCAATTTGAAGAAGTTGGTTGCAGGTTTGGATGAGCTGATCCATACCCAGGCGATTCATCGCCGAAAATGCGGAAACACTGATACCCTCATTTTTAAGTTGTTGACGGGTCGTTTCGATCATTTTTAAGCGGGCCGATTTTTTCATTTTGTCAGCTTTGGTCAGCAGAATATGAACCGGCAGATTAATATCGACCAGATCGATGAGCCCCCAGTCCAGGTCAGTCAAACCACGACGAATATCGACGACAATTACCAGCCCATACAGGCTCTGTCTTTCAATCAGGTAACGGCTAAGCACCTGGTTCCAATGGGCTCGCATTTTGGGCGGAACCTTAGCATAACCATAACCGGGCAAATCCACTAATCGATGTTGTTCATCGAGTTTAAAAAAATTAATTAATTGAGTGCGTCCGGGGGTTTTACTGGTTTTGCACAGGTTCTTCTGTTGAGTCAGGCAATTGATAGCCGAAGACTTACCCGCATTGGAGCGGCCTGCAAAGGCTATTTCGAGACCTTCATCAGCGATTAATTGACTCATGCTGAAGGCACTGGTTAAGAACTCGGCCTGATGATAAAGAGATTTCATGTAATTGGACTCATTATGTCTACCATTCATTGAATAGGCAGGGCAGGTATGATATACATTCCGCCCCAAAATTTCTGTATTCGATTTAACCTGATTTAGGAGAACCTATGAAACATCGTCACATTAAAGCGATGGTGCTCGGAATGACTGGCTTGATGGCGGCCGGTTTCGTCCAGGCAGCCGATATTGAAGCAGGCAAAGCCAAATCTGTACTGTGCGTGGCTTGCCATGGTGCCGATGGAAACAGTGTCAATGTCATTTGGCCAAACCTCGCGGGACAGCATGCATCATACACTGAAAAGCAGTTAAAAGAGTTCAAGGCAGGTAAACGTATCAATGCAACCATGCAAGGTATGGTCGCTGCTTTAACCGAGGAAGATATGGCGAATCTGGCCGCCTATTATGAATCCCAAACACCTAAAGCTCCCAAGTTTGATCAGTCCTTACTGGCCATGGGCCAGGATATCTATCGTGGCGGTATCACTGAGACTGCGGTAGCAGCCTGTATGGGTTGTCACAGCCCGGCCGGAACCGGCAATGGTCCTGCGGCCTATCCAGGACTGAAGGGTCAGCACCCTGAATACATCGTGGCACAGTTAAAAAGCTTTAAAGAAGGGCAGCGAGCCAACGATGCCGGCAAAATGATGCGTAACGTGGCCAATCGCATGTCAGATGCTGAAATGCAAGCTGTGGCTGCTTATGTTGCAGGTATGAAGTAAGACCACGCACGGTTTAGAGCCCTCAATAGTGATTCCATTATTGGGGGTTTTTTGTGCACGATATCCGCGCAAATCATGAAAAAAAACATTAACGCAGACTATTTATGATTCATGATTTGTTCAGGAACGATTGCCTAAACTATTCTTCTGATAATGGGTCATATGAATTCAATCTTTTCTGAGGCTTAAACATGATAAAAAGAACATTAACTATAGTGCTGCCCTTGCTGCTGATGTTCAGCGGTGCTCATGCTGAATTTGATGAGGGCATCGAATATGCCGAATTAAAACAGCCGGTTAAAACCTCGAATCCAGACAAAGTCGTCGTGACTGAGGTCTTTTGGTATGGATGCCCCCATTGTTTTCGTTTTGAGCCTTATATCGAGCGATGGGATGCCGGTAAACCTGAAGGCGTCGTATTCGAACAGGTACCCTCTGTGCTTAATCCGCGTTGGTCTGAACAAGCCCGGGCTTATTTTGCATTGGAAATGCTCGGTGAAACCGAGAAAGTTCATAAAGCACTGTTCCGGGCCCTGCATCTGCAGAATCGACGTATTAACAGCCTAGACACCCTGGCCGCTTTTGTCGCTGAAATGGGGGTGGATGAAAAGCAATTCCGAGAAGCGTACCAATCTTTCCCCGTGGACACTCAATTACGTAAAAGTAGGCAAAAAGAGAGAAAATACGGCCACACAGGGGTTCCCGCAGTGATTATCAATGGCAAATATCGAACCAGTGCTTCGATGGCGGGCAGTAATGCACGAATGATTGATGTCATTAATCACCTGGTTCAAAAAGAACTCGCAGCGCAATAGAGAACGTCGCTCTCACGAGCTGGATTAAAACGCTGCAGTGCGGGTTTTAGCATTGCAGCGTTTTTTTTTGACAGTTACCATAGCCCGTCAACTATGCAGCGAGTTCATGGGTTAAAGCCTTTTCAGGTCTGAGGAGATCCTTAAGATGTCACATATAATAATTGTCGGTGCCGGTTTTGCGGCTTGTACAGCTGTTAAAACACTCAGAAAAAAAGGATTCAATGGAAAAATTAGCTTGGTCGCGCCTCGAGCTGAGTTATTTTATTATCCCAGCCTGATTTGGGTACCTGCCGGTAAGAGACAATATGAAGACCTGGTCATACCCTTGCATGGATTTTTACAGAAAAATAATGTTCATTACATTCAATCCAGTGTCACGGGTATAGATACCGCAACAAAATCTTTACAGCTGGAAAATGATCACCTCGATTATGATGCTGTCATCATTGCCTGTGGCGGACGCTATCTTCGTAAATTACCGGGTATTGAAAATGCCAAGATAGCCTGTAGCGGTTGGGAAGATACCAAGGCTTTCTCCGATCAGTTAAATTCATTAAATGAAGGGACGATTGCGTTTGGCTTTGCCAGTAATCCAAATGAACCTTCAGCGATGCGCGGTGGCCCTGTTTTTGAATTTCTATTTGGTGTCGACACCTTGTTGCGTCAACAGGGGCGAAGGGATAAATTTGAGCTGGTATTTTTTAGCCCAGCGCCACGTCCCGGGCAGCGGATGGGTGATAAGGCAGTCGAACGTCTGTTAGGTGATATGAAAAAACGTAACATTAAAACTTACCTGGGTAAGAAAATGAAACGTTTCAATGTTGACAGCGTGGAAACTGAAGGAGATCAGTTCAACGCCGATTTAATCCTGTTCATTCCAGGAATGACGGGCCCCGCCTGGGCAGTCGATTCTGGATTAACCCTTTCAGAGGGTGGATTTTTCAAGGCTAATGAATATTGTCAGGTCGAGGGAGAGCAGCATGTCTTTGTGGCCGGGGACGCGGGAAGTTTTCCGGGTCCTGAATGGAAACCCAAGCAGGCCCATATGGCTGATCTTCAAGCCGAGGCCGCAGCCAAGAATGCCGTGGATGTTCTAAAATTCAAGAAACCCAAACACAGTTTCAAGACAGAATTGATTTGTATTGTGGATACACTGACCACCGGCAGTCTGGTGTATCGGGATCAAAAACGCGGCTTCATGATGAAAATGCCACCCTTACACTGGGCTAAAATCTGGTTCGAAAAGCTTTATCTCCGGGCTTACCGTTAGTCCTCAAAAGCGGCTAAGCGTTGTTCAACCTGTCTCAATTCCGCTTCGAGGTTTTCCAGCTGTTGAGTATCAATACTTTGTTGATTTTTACATTGCGTTTCCAGGTTTTTAGCCAGGATGGAAAGGCGTATCGCACCCAGGTTGGCGCTACTCGACTTTAAACTGTGGGCATGACGCTGCATGGCCTCAAAATCATGTCTTGATTGTGCTTGACGCAAGCCACCGATGATCTCTTCACTGCTGTGAACAAAGGCTGGAATCAACTCAGCAAAATCATCATCCATGACGGCTTTTAAATTCGATAGTATAGAAGTGTCGAGGGTTTCTTCATTCATGTCATTTTCAGTGGATGTCATTTCTGAAACGGATCGGTTAATGGTTTTTCCGAGCATTTTATCAATGGAGTTTAGTAGAGTTTCGGCACTAAATGGCTTGGCAATAAAGTCCTGCATACCTGCTTGTAAACATTTATCCCTGTCATTTAGAGAAACATTAGCTGTCAAGGCGACTATGGGCACTTTTTTATCTTGATGTTGTTGTAACGCGTTAATTTCAACAGTGGCTTCAAATCCATCCTTGATGGGCATTTGACAATCCATCAGGATCAAGTCAAACGGTTTCTGGTTAAATAATTCAATGGCCTGTTGACCATTGTCAGCCAGATGAACGGTCATTCCGTGTTTGTGTAATATAGAACTGGCTACCCGTTGATTGACAGTGCTATCTTCTGCCAATAAAACATGAATGCCGGTAAAGTCTTTCTGTAGAATAGCATCGTCCTTTGCATCAGAAACATCGTACTTGGTGATAATTTTATGGGGCTTTCCTCCACGCTTATCAAATTCTCCAAGAACGCATTCCAAGGTATTTTGTATGACCTCAGACAAAGCAGGTTTGGTTAAGTAACCGGAAAAACCGATTGATTCAAATTTACGGGCATCGCCTTTTTGTGCAGTTGATGAGTACATCACGAGTGGACAGGTAGCAATCTTGGGATCATTTAAGATCAGTTGTCCAAGTTCAGCACCATCCATGTCCGGCATATGAAAATCTAAAATAATCAGGTCTATTTTTTGCCCTTGGCTAGACGACTTATGCAAAATAGCTATGGCCTGCTGATAATGATTGGCTGCAGATACGATCATGCCAAAATGACGTAATTGCTGTCTCAATACATGGAGGTTGATACTATGATCGTCAACGATTAATACGCGTTTTCCTTTCAGGTTCTTATGCTCTAGATAATGTCGTTGTTCTACGATAGGTAATTTAATGATAAATGAAAACTTTGACCCCTTTCCAGGTTGACTATCGACATGAATCGATCCATTCATCAATTCAACTAATTGCTTGGATATTGAAAGCCCTAAGCCGGTTCCGCCATATTTACGGGTCGTAGAACTGTCTGCCTGGGTAAATGATTCAAATAAATGATCCTGCTTATCCGCCGTTATACCAATGCCGGTATCGGTAACAGAAACTTCAAGTTCAACTTGCCCATCATCACTAGTGGATAATGCCCGAACTTGAAGTATAACGTGACCATGTTCGGTAAATTTTAAAGCATTGCCGACAAGGTTCATCATGATTTGCCGGATTCTGCCCGGATCTCCTTTCAGCAATCGTGGACATTCAGCCGAATAATTAAGGATTAATTCGATATTTTTATTACTGGCCTTTGGCATCAGTAAGTTACAGATTTCATGAGCAGAACGCTCAAGATCGAAATCGATCGGATCCAAGCTAAGTTGGCCAGCCTCTATTTTAGAGAAATCTAGGATATCGTTAATTATATTAAGTAAGGCATTCCCTGATCGGGTAATGGTAGAAACGTATTCCTGTTGTTCAGGTTCTAGTTTTGAATCATTGAGTAACTGTGCCATACCCAATACACCATTCATCGGGGTGCGGATTTCATGACTCATGGTTGCGAGAAATTCTGATTTTGCCTGGGTCGCTGACTCGGCCTGGTCCTTGGATTCTAGCAATGACTGCTGGGCATTTTTTTGTTGAGTGATATCAGTCATCACTAGAGAAAAATACTGGATATCTTCATCATCAATTAATTTCATGATATGTTGTGACACAACTAATCGTTGTTGATTAGAAGTCAACAATTCTGTTTCTCCACTCCATGATGAATGGGTAAAAGCTTGGGGAATACCTTCATTCTGCAGGGTAGTGATATGTTCTGCCTGGATAAAGATATCTGTTAAATTCAATCCTTGTTCTATCTGTTGTTCGGTGATATCAAAAATGTCACGAGCCGCCTGGTTTAGATTTAATATACTTCCGTCTAAGGCGAAGGTAATCATAAAATCCGGACTGGCTTCACTTATTTGAAGTAAACGTTTCTGCTCCTGAAGTACCTTAAAATTTTGTGTGATATCCGTGAACGAGAGAATCACGGTTTTATCGTGACCACTTTTCGTGACCGAAGTACCACGTATGGAACAATGAATTAATGCCCCGTTCTTATGTTGTAGTATCTTATGATCTTCTTGAAAGGGCTGATCAGTTTGAAATATTTTATAATAAGATGAATCTTCCCAGTTTTCTTGATCAGCTCCGGAACTTTTTTCAAGCTGCGTATAAAAGTTGATTGCTATGAGTTCATCGCTTTCATAGCCAAGTATTTTGAGAGCCGTATGGTTAATAAAATTGATCTTTCCCTGTTTCGTGATTTCTATAATTCCAGTATCTACAGAATCTAGCAGAGTCCTGAGGCGTGATTCAGCCTCCATAATTTCGCGGCTTTGTTCGAACTGTAGCGTCAAGTCTTGAATGTTGAGCGTGTATAGTTCAGTTTTTCTATGGGCGATTGGTCTGAGAACGAATTCTAAGGTTTTATGCTTTTTGTACTTATTTTTAACCGATAAGGTTCTGCGGCGTTCTTTATTTTCCTCAAATTTGATATGTTCAAAGTTGGAAAAAAATCGATTCAATTCTGAAGTTTTAAAAAGAGAATGAACGGGTCGATTTAAGACTTTCTGTTTTTTCCAGCCCAGGATACTTTCAGCAGTTTTATTCCAATCCTGAATAACGCCGTCATTATTGATTGTGATAATGGCATCAATAGATGCGTCTACAATATGACGGATCATTTCTTCACGGTTACTAATCTCCAAGCCATTTTTAATATTATCGATAGTGATTTTTGAAATTCGAATGGAAGAGCTGATAATAATGATGAAATATAAAGAGATGGCAATACTAAGCTCGGTCTTTAAAACATTACCCTGGGTTATGGTAATAAATAATAAAGGAAGCAGAGTCAGAGAGATATATATAATACCGATAAGGGTAAAACCACTAAGTGATGCGAATGAACCCGCAGCTAAAGCCGCTAGAGTCATGATGGTAATCAGTAAAATAGTAAAATTACTAAAATCGAGGAAGACGAATGAGACAAAAGCCCAACCTATTGCAGTTAATAAAGTTAATAAGGCAATAATCTTTAAATACAGGGTATCAGTTTTAATCAGCTGATATTTATAAAAAAGGTAAAAGATAATGCGGCTGCTGGCCAGAATGAGCATGATACTGAACCAACTGATAACCAGTGGGATGGAAAAATGATCAATATAGAAATAGGTAAGAAAGCTGGCAGCTGCGATGATACCCATCACACCACTGGGCAGGTTACGGTTAAACTGCTTAATGAGTTGATGAATAAATAAAGGGTCTTTGCGGAAACTTAAGGAAAACATCAAACGGTTTTCCAGCTATAAATCGCTTCCGCAATATTGCCATTACCGAGGTAACTCAGGGACTCACATAAATCCCGTATTAGATAGATGCCACGCCCTGAAAACCCGGTATGATTCAGCGGATCAATGGCAGGTTGGTTCACATAGTCAAATCCTGATCCACTATCTTCAATTCGAATGAGGATGCTGCGAATATCATCATTTTGCTCAATCGTCAGATTAAAGATGACATGTCCGGATTGAAGATTGTTGAGACGTTGTTCACGTAGTTTGAAATACTCGGTAAAACCGGCAGGATCCGATTTCATCGAGGATTGAAGCCCCAAGACCCCGTGATCCAGAGAGTTGACATAGAGTTCAGTTAAAACAGTAAACAGTGATTGCCGTTCACTTTCAATCCCTTCCATTTCCATGATCTGGTTGATAATGATGGGTACAGGATTGGTCTCGGTTAAGCGTTTACCCTTAAGGCTGAATACATACTCCCAGTCACCTTTTAGCTCGAAATGATGCTCACTGGGTGAAACGGTGGTATGGGGTTTGAATTCTGGCAGTAACGCTTCGCAACAATGCACTTCAATCAGGGTGACATCATCCGCCTGAGTACGCGTACCACTGAAAATTTCAAGATCATGCAGTATATTTTCAAAGACCTGGTGATTATCCGCATTCCTGATGGCTGCCTCCAGGCGCTCGCTACCAAATTCTTCATCCTGTTCAGACCAGGCTTCAGTTAAACCATCACTGTATAAAATTAACTTGTCCTGATCCTGTAAAACCAGGGTTTGTGCCAGTTCTCGTACTTCGAGGTTATCCACCACACCCAGTGGTAAAGAATTAGATTCCACATGATGTTTAATCTGGTTGGTGGCTCCGTCAACTATGAGCAACGGCGGCATGCCTGCATTAAATACAGTGACTTGATCCAGGTTATGACTGATACGAATCAGCTGGGTACCCAGGAACATGCCGACGGGTAGAAATTGGCGCAGTTTCTTATTAATTCCACTGAGAATTTCTTCGGGGGCAAACCCCTTAGCCGTCATTGCACGGAAGACCTCGGATACCGGCATAGCGCCCAGAGCCGCTGCCAGTCCATGACCGGTAAAATCGCCGAGAAGAATTAAAATGTCACGCGAGGGGCTGTGCTCTGAAAGAATCATATCCCCACTGAAGGTACCGGCAGGGCTGATAATACTTTTAATATTGGGATTATCGATGTTGCCTTTTTGTACGGCGTTGATAAAGACTTGTTCAGCAATTTCCTGTTCGCGGTGTATCAGGCTGTACATGCCCTGAACTTCCTGGTTCAAGCGAGCGATGCGTTCCATAGCCTGAATCTTACTTTGCAGTAAAAATCGATCATAGGGCTTGATCAGGAAATCATCACCACCCACATCAATACAGGCTTGAAGTGATTCCTCGTCGTTAATGGCGGTCAGGAAAATAACCGGGATGAAATGATTGCCGGATTCCCGTTTAATAATGCGCGTGGCTTCGTATCCATCCATGACCGGCATCATTACATCCATGAAAATCATATTGGGACGGTCCTGACGGAATAAATCTATAGCTTGTTGCCCATTCTCTGCCTCAATGGTTTCATAACCCTGTTTTTTTAATAGTGACCGTAGGATCAGGCGATTGGTCATTTCATCGTCGACGATGAGCGCCTTAAGCGAAGGACTCGAACTCATGAGTGGGGCTATTAATTTATTGTATTATTTTTTGTAGTATAGATGACGCTTTTATCAAGCATTCATTACGGAAATCAATCATATAATTTTGTCAGCACTGCTGCTACAGTAATCACGTTGATGGATGTGAAAAAACCAAGGACCTTTAGGCCTGTTGAATGTTAATCCTGCATCATAGTAATAGCCTCTCACAACTAAGCCAAATTTTATTGCACCAACTTGCCGAGCCAGTGGCATCGGTTTTAAAGCCTGAGCTCATTCTGGTACAAAATCCCGGGATGAAACGTTGGTTACAAGAGCAGATCAGTCAGACCTTAAAGGTTGCAGCCAACCTGGAATTTCCTCTGCCCTCACGTTTTATTTGGGATGTCTTTCTCAGCCAGTTTGATGATATCACTGACCTGTCGGTCTATGATGCTCAGATTTTGCGCTGGCGCATCATGCAGTTGCTTAACAGAGCTTCAACAGACCGGGCATTGTCTGAGTTGAATACTTATCTACGGCAGGATGATCAGGCACTGAAACGCTTTCAGCTGGCTGAAAAACTGGCCAACCTTTTTGACCAGTATCTGGTTTACCGCCCCGATATGATTCGTGCCTGGGAGCAAGGAAGCTCCGTTGAAACTGATGTTGAAGCCTGGCAGTCACATCTGTGGCGTTTGTTAAGACAACAGGATCCGCAGCCACATCGCACCGAATTGATCGGTCGACTGTTGCAGCAATTACACAATAACCCTAAAAATCTGCAAAACTTGCCCAAAAGGATTTTTATTTTTGCCCTTTCAGCGATGTCGCCGCAATATATGAAAGTGCTGCAGGCCCTGGGTCTCCATCTCGAAGTACATATCTTTATCTTGAATCCTTGTCGGCATTACTGGGGTGACATTCGTTCAAAAAAAGAGCAGATCAAGTTACAACATTCAGTAGTCATTGATAATGAGTTATTGGCATCCCTGGGAAAACAGGGACGGGATTACATTGATCAGTTTTATGATGATTTAGAGCCCCCGCTAGAGAATCATCAGTTTATTGATATAACACCGGACAGCCTGTTGAAGCGGGTTCAGTTCGATATTCTTAATCTTGAGTCAGAAACGGTAGCACAAACCTATCATCAAGATGACAGCCTCCAGGTGGTGAGCTGTTACAGTGAATTGAGGGAATTGCAAGTATTGCATGATGGGTTATTACAACGTTTCAATGATCATCCCGAATGGCACCCGCATGATATCGTGGTCATGAGTCCAAATATTGAAAAGTTGGCACCTTATATCGAGGCGGTATTCGGTATGCAACCGGATCATAAAAAAATTCCTTACAGTATTTCGGACCATAATGAGTTAGCGTCTTTACCATTGATGCAGGCAATTGTTGCGTGGATCGGGTTGGGCTCTAGTCGATTCAGTGCGAGTGAAATCATCACCTGGCTGGAATTACCCGCCTTACAACGTGCTTATGCGTTGGAAGAACAGGATCTGGAAGTCATACGTTACTGGATCAATGACACTCAGGTGCGTTGGGGAATGGATCAGGCCCATAGATCCTCGATAGGGGCGGGTGACAATAATCTGAATACCTGGAAACAGGGTATTAACCGATTATTGAGCGCCTTCGTGGCCCTTGATACAGATGACATGCTGGAAGATTATCCGGCAGCCTCAGTCTTGTTATCCTCGAGTGAATACCAGATTCTCGGACAATTGCAGAGGTTCCTGGATGACCTCAGTCATTGGTCCAAACGTCTTCAAACAGCCTATGATTTGTCCGACTGGCAGATTTTGATCAATGACCTGATTGAAACCTTTTTACATCCGGATGAAGATGAAGAGTGGTTACTGAAGAACATTCGTGATCAATTGTCAGCCTATCAAGTTCAATCTGAGCAGGCTGATTTCAAAGAAAAACTCGATGCGGTGCTCATCGCTCAGTTACTGCAAAATGATCTACAACAGGGCGCGTCGCATCATCAGTATCTTACGGGAGCTGTTAATTTCTGTAACCTCATTCCGATGCGTAGCCTGCCTTTCAAAGTGGTCTGTTTAATCGGTATGAGTGACGAACACTTTCCCCGAAAAGAAAATGCCTCTCAAATTGACTTGATCGAGCGTTTTCCAAAAAAAGGTGATCGTTCCAGGCGAGAAGATGATCGTTACATGTTTTTGCAGGCTTTATTATCCGCACAGGATCATCTGTATATCAGTTATGTAGGTCAAAACCGCAAGGATGATAGTGATATTGAACCCTCGGTAGTTATCTCGGAATTACTTGATCAGGTCGAATCAAGCACGGGTATTAATATTCCGATCGAGCGCACATCATTACAACCCTTTTCATTAGATAATTATATCCGTGGTAGTTATTCAGAACTGTGGCAAATACAAAACGCTATCACTCCAACCCCTTTTTTACAGCCAATAACGGCTATATCACCCTCGGATAAGCTCGAGCTAGACGAGTTGTTACGATTCTTTTCCAACCCTCCCCGATATTTCATGGAACGGAGGCTGAATATTTCGTTGCAGGGTTCTAGGCAGGACATTATGGATGAAGAGGCTTTTATTTTGGAGCCGTTAAAACGTTTTCAGATAAATCATGAAATGATCGAAGACCTATTTCAATTCGGTCATATTAATAATAAAAAATATCTAAATAGTGGAGTACTGGGGCAAGATAATGTGGGCATTTTGCATTTAACTGAACAGCAACAGAAAGCCGAAGATTTATTTCAGTCAATCAGTCAACATGAGCATTTTAGTCACGCTTGTGTTTTAGAAGCAAATTTATCCATAGAAGGACGACATCTACAGGGCCATATTCATAGTTATAGTAACCAGGGTTTATTGCAATTTAGTCTTTCGACCAAAAAGGGTAAAACCCTGTTTCCGATGTGGGTTAAACACTGCCTATTATGTGCAACCGAACAAATCCAATTTAGTGAAATTTTATTTCCTCAAGATCAAGTGGTTTTTACACTATTAAGCCCTGAAGAAGCTTTAAAGCAAGTGGGCCAATTCATGGCATTGTTTGACCAGGGTTTGAATGAATGTCTGCCGATCTATATGGATACGGCTTATGAGTATTTTCAGAATAAAACTAACGGTGATATGGATCAGGCCAAAGAAAAGGTTAAAGAACTATGGAATCCGGATCGATATCAGCCCTTTTTTGAAGCACAGGACCCGTATATCCTGACCAGCCAAAAAAACGATGCGGAATGGCCGGAAGACTTTTATCAATTAGCGGATACATTATGGTCGCCCGTTTTTACTGCGATGGGTATTTAAATGAGTCTTGAAAAGGTTGATCTGGCACATTTTCCGTTAACGGGTGTTTCCCTGATCGAAGCCAGTGCAGGCACGGGTAAGACCTATGCCATCAGCCATTTATATCTGCGTTATTTGCTTGAGACCGATTATGAAGTTGGGCAAATACTGGTGGTGACATTTACTAATGCTGCGACCCAAGAGCTTAAAGGCCGAATTCGAGATTTGATTTATCAAGTGCGCGCTTTTCTACAAGGCGCAGAAGCGGAAGATGAGCAGATGAAGCGGTTATTCAGCCGATATCGAGGGGAGCAAACCGCATTAGAGAAATTACAAACAGCCATCATCAATTTTGACGAAGCCAGTATTTATTCCATCCATGGTTTTTGTCAACGCGTGCTAACCCGTTTTCCAGTAGAAACAGGCGCGCTGTTACAACAGCAATTGGTTCCCGATGAAAAGGCACTATTACGCAGTAGTATTCATGATTATTGGCGTAACAAAATCATAGCCCTTGAAGTGGTGCAGTTACATTGGATATTAAATCAATGGCGACATCCGGATGATTTGCTTAAGGATGTGTTACCGGTGATGTATCAATTGGATGATATTGCTGATATGAAGCTGTTAGATGGTGAGTCAGTAAGGTATGAGATCGAGCAGGCTTGGGGGCAGCTTAAAAAGGCTTGGCAGGACTCATCCGAGATGATTAAGGAAGTACTATTAAATAACCCGGCATTAAGAAAGAACAGTTATAAACCTCAAACGATTCAGAATCTTCTGAAAGAACTCGCATTGATTTTTCAGCATCCACTCCCATATGAACTGCCCAAAAAATGGAACTTACTGAGCACGGAAAAATTGCGTGCCAGCCTGTTAAAAAATCAAAATGATGAAAGAATTGAGTTTCCTTTTTTTCGCTATGCACGGGATTTTGAAAATTTACATACACACTGGCTCAGGCAACAAAGGATTCTTCTGTTGGTTGAAACTGCTAAAGAGGTACAAAGCCAGGTTGCCGTGTTAAAAACCCGAAGTTTGAATCGGTCCTTTGATGACTTGATCACTGATTTAAGTGAAGCACTCCGATACCGCGATCAGTATTTGGTCGATAAGATCACACGTGAATATCCCGTCGCCCTGGTCGATGAATTTCAAGATACCGACAATCGCCAATATTTCATTTTCAGTACCCTGTACCGTAACCAGGCTGACAAATCGCTGGTATTAATTGGAGACCCCAAACAGGCGATATACCGTTTTCGGGGGGCTGATGTATTTACCTATCAGCGTGCGAGGCAGGATACGCATGATCATTTTACCCTGGGAATAAATTATCGTTCTTCTGAGGCCTATATCGATGTGATTAATCGCCTCTTTGCGAATAATCCTGATGCCTTTGTTTTAGATCAGTTGATACGGTTTAATCCAGTGGATTTCGATCCACACACCACCAGGATCATAACCCTGAGTGATGAACCGGTAGAACCGCTTGTGGCCTGGTTACATCCATTCAATAAAAAACCTATCAGCAAGACACAGGCAGCTCATTATTTTGCAAACTGTTGTGCAGAGGAAATTCAGAAATTATTGGCACAGGCAGAGTTGAAAATTGACGGTAAGTCTATTCAGGCGCGTGATCTGGCGGTATTGGTGAAAACAGGTCGACAAGCGACCATGATAAAACAGCAACTGTCCAGACGGGGTATTGGAAGTGCATTAGTTTTAAGGGATTCCGTTTTTGACAGTCCTCAGGCCGATGACATCAGCCGTTTACTGGAAGTTCTGGTTGACCCCACAGACATACCCACCCTGGCCGGATTGTTGAGTACGGATATTTTTAGCTGGAATGCGTTACAAATTGAGCAGATGCAACAGGACAATGAAACGTTGGTTGACCTGCTTGAACAGTTTAAACAATACCAAAAACACAGTCAGGAAAAAGGGATTCTCTCGATGTTTTTTTTAATCCTGCAACAACACAATACGGTGCAAATGAATTATGGTCATATGGATGGTGAACGTCGCTTGACGAATTGGTTACATATCGTGGAATTGCTTCAGCAACAGTCAGTCCAGCATACCAGTCTCAGTCAATCGCTTACGTGGTTAAATCAGCAACGACAAGATATGCAAGCGAATGGCGATAATGAGGAGCATCAATTACGTCTGGAAAGTGACAGTAACCTGGTCCGTATCGTGACCATACATAAAAGTAAAGGTTTGGAATATCCCATCGTATTCCTGCCCTTTATGTGGGATGTAAAAAGCGCAATAAATCAGCCCAGAACATATACGGTTCACGATGATGCAGGCAATAAAAAGTTACAACTTTATGATGAAGGACTACGAGAGCGTTGGCATGAAGAAAATTTAGC
>JASJBW010000086.1 GCA_030066315.1 Gammaproteobacteria bacterium | reverse complement strand
ACTAACCAGTTTTATCCTCTTGGTGATTGTTTTGACGGGCCCCTGGCCCGTCTTTTTTTTGTAAATACACCTTTATGGTGTGGGCGTCATGCTTTACCTGGCAAACAATTAACCAGCAATTGTTATTCGCCTACAGCACTCTGGAATTTTATTTTTCTCTTGGTTTCTATTGGGAATCTCCTGGTGATTGATTTAGTATGGAAATTGTGAATTTTCTAGACTTCCCAGCGTCCATTAATAATAAACCGGGAGAAAGTATGAAAAAGATCCTTTTCTTTATGTTATTGGCTGTGATACCCCATACCAGTCTTGTTGCCGCAGAGCAGGGTGCATATCTGGGAGCAGAGTCTTCTGAGATGCCTGACTGGTTTAAAGAGAGCTTTCTTGAATTTGAAGAAGATGTCGCGGAGGCCGCTGCTGATAATAAGCGCATCATGATTTACTTTCACCAGGAAGGTTGTCCCTATTGCGCCAAGCTGGTGAATGAAAACTTTAAAGATCCTGCGTTGAAGGCCTATGTTCAGGAGCATTTCGATGGTATTCAAATCAATATGTGGGGTGATCGTGAAATTGTTTCTGTGGGCGGTAAATCGTTTACAGAAAAAACCTTTGCGGCAGCGCTGAAGGTACAATACACTCCAACAATGTTATTTTTGAATGAACAGGGTAAGGTTGCCCTGCGATTAAATGGTTATTATCCACCCCAACAATTTCGCCAGGCCCTTAAGTACGTTGCACAAAAAGAGGAGTTAAATCAATCCTTTAATGAATTCATGCTGGCCAAGCAAGACACACGGGAAGGCACCTTGATTCATGAAGATTTTTTTCTCAAGCAACACAATCTGCAACAAATCCTCAATTCATCATCGAAACCTTTGGCGATCTATTTTGAAACAGCAAATTGTTCGGAATGTGAGACTTTACATAACCGTGTTTTAAGTGATCCTCCGACACGTGCCCTTGTCAACAAAATGAATAACGTTCAATTGAATGCGCACTCGAATCAGTTGTTGATCACTCCCGAGGGAGATCAGCTCTCCCATAAAGACTACGCTAAAAAACTGAATATCGGCTACACGCCTTCTGTGGTTTTGCTGGATTCATCGGGTCAGGAAGTCCATCGTATGGACGGTTTTCTGAAGACCTTTCATTTTCAATCTTCATTGGATTATGTATTGGAACGCGCATATCTGGAACAGCCTAGTTTCCAAAGGTACATATCTGCGCGGGGCGAAAAATTAAGGGAAATGGGATTTGATACCGATATTTGGGGCTATCAGTCGTTCCATCCGGCTGAAACAAAAGAGTGAGAACTGAGTCCCAGAATGCTGTGCTGATCGGTCTATACTCTATTTAACCCTTCCGTAAAATGTTTGTGAATTTACCCCATCAACTTGTATGGGGTTTTTTGTGTAGCCTCGAAGATAGTCAAGCAAAAAACCATATACATTCTATACTTATCCAATAATAAAAAACCTTTCACGAAGCCTTTAAAATTGCAGTTATCACAGTGAATTTCCAGATAGGGATATTCCTCGGCTGCTCTTATGAGATTCAATTAACTGGACTATTGGAACAAACCGTTACAAGTCATGTTAGAACAGGCTATTAATTCAGATCAGACAGAGATTTATAAACAAATGACGGAGCTGGGTTTGCAGGAAGCTGCTGATATGGTCTCGTCATTGGGCCAAGTCAATTTGGTCATCAAAGCTGTTTCCGTGAATTATCAAGACCATCAAAAGGTCATCAACATTCTTGATGACTCGGTGACAGAACTGGTGGCCATTGGTCAAAGCCTCGAAGGTGATATCGAAGGTCAAGCTCTGTTCCTGATGCATGAAGAGGCTTGCAGAAGCATGATCCGAGAATTATTAAACGAAAGGGCCTTATTACGCGAATTGACAGAAATGGAAGAAGAGGCGCTGACTGAGATAGGAAATATCATTCTCAATAGTTGTCTCAGTAATTATCTGCAGTTATTCAAGGGTAAGGTAGTGAGCCAATTGCCCACGATTTCGAAGTGGCATATCAAACAACTGCTGTCCGTATTTTTCGAAAAAAATAAAAGGAACGTAGTGATGATGGTCGAGATCAGTTTGGAATCAAAATACCATCAATATTCTGGTTACTTACTGTTTAACGAGTTGCCATGGCATCACAATCACGGATGAATAATAAACGGGATAAAAACAAGCCTGATTAAATAAAATGATGGAAGAAACTCTGCGTCAACTGGATATCGTTTTAAAAGATGGGTCGGTATTCGATGCGATTAATTCTGGATTGATTGTGCTGAATCATAACGGTGAAATTGCTGTCTGGAATAAATGGATGGTTCAGCATAGTCATAAATCCAATGAAGAGGTTTTAGGTCATAAACTCCATCATGTTTTTTCTGGTATCAGCAAACGCCTGTTACAAGCTACTCAAGATGCGTTATCCAGAAACCTGAGTTCCATTATTTCAGCTAAGTTACACCGAACTGAATTGCCGCTTTTTCGCACGCAACAGGATGCGAATTTAAATAATCGTATTCATCAATCCATTACTGTGACCCCATTGAAATTTCAGCACAAACACTGGTGTATGTTACAGGTCAGAGATCTTACCCAGGGCAGTATGCATGAAATGTCGTTAAAACAAACCACGCTGGAGTTGGAGACCATGGCCAGCCGGGCTCGGGAGCAGGAGTCTCAGCTTCAGACTATCCTTAATAATACGCTTGATGCTATCGTGATTCTTAATCGTCTGGGCAGAATCAGTGGTTTTTATCAGTCTGCACAACACATGTTTGGTTACTCCGAATACGAAGTATTGGGTAAGCCGTTATCAATTCTGTTCCCGGCACCATTCAACCGCCGTTTTGACCTGTTAATTGCTCATAATTCGGATGCACAATCATTAAATTTTATGGAGCAAGCCAAGTCGCTTAAATCCTGCGGGGATATCTTTTATTCCGATGTTGCGATTAATACCATCTTTGAAGGTGAGGATATTCAATACATTGTTACCATTAAGGATATTACAGAGCGTCAATTGGCCCAAGAAGCGCTCTATCATGAGAAGGAACAGGCGCAAGTAACCTTGAGTAGTATTGCGGATGGTGTGATCACGACCGATATTATCGGCCAAATAAACTTTTTAAATCCGGCGGCCTTGAAATTAACAGGCTATCAGCATAATGAACTCATAGATCAACGCCTGGACAGAGTCATCACGATTCAATCTGACCGATCACAATTACCAGTATTTGAATGTATTTCCAGTGGAAAGCAGGTGGATTCTATCTCTGGTGATATTCTCATTGATAAAAATGGCCAGCAAATAGTGATACACCAAGTGGCGAGTCCTATCCATAACCAGGTAGGGGATATTATCGGTGCCGTCATGATCTTTCGTGATGTGAGTAAATCGCATCGTCTTGCCAGTCGGTTATCCTGGCAAGCCAGTCACGATGAATTAACCCAGTTGGTCAACCGAAGAGAATTCGAGCGCCAGCTTGATCAGATTATCATTCAATCCAGAAGCGATGGATCTGAGCATTGCCTATGCTTCATGGACCTTGATAAATTTAAAGTGGTTAATGATACCTGTGGACATGTGGCCGGTGACGAGTTATTGCGCCAATTAGCAGATATCTTTCGTATGCAGATTCGAGGTGCTGATACTCTGGCCCGTTTAGGTGGGGACGAGTTTGCTATTATCCTTAATAAATGTGGTCTGGGTCCTGCCGTTAACGTCGCTGAAGAAATTCGTGCGGCTATAGAAGATTTTCGTTTTGGTTGGGGAGGACAGTCATTTCAAATAGGCGTGAGTATCGGTCTTGTACTAATAGATCCCAATAGCCCTGATCTGGAACAGGTATTTAAGGCTGCTGATTCAGCTTGTTATGCCGCTAAAGAAGCAGGTCGAAACCGGGTGCATATTTTTAGCCAGGATGATAAAGAGATATCTCAACGTCAAGGTGAGGCTCAATGGATGGTTCGTATCCAAAGTGCTTTGGACCAAGACCGTTTTGAATTGAATTATCAGCCGATTGTGCCGCTCGAGCAGAATAAGGGCGAACCGGTCCATTATGAAATTTTACTGCGAATGTTAAGCGAGGAAGGGGAGTCGATTCCGCCCGGAGCGTTTATTCCATCTGCAGAACGTTATCAATTAATGTCAAAGATCGATGCCTGGGTCA
Organism: Gammaproteobacteria bacterium; assembly: GCA_030066315.1. GTDB lineage: Bacteria > Pseudomonadota > Gammaproteobacteria > JACNJF01. The sequence continues at coordinate 10,906 of JASJBW010000086.1, read as the reverse complement.
TAGAGCACTTGTTTAAATGGATGGATGAATACTGGGATTTTAATTCTCAGGATGTTTTTGCCATCAATCTTTCTGGTCAGTCCCTGGCTGATGACAACTTGTTATACCGGGTCAAGCAACTCCTCGATCATCATGCGGTGCCCGCAGACCGGATTTGTTTCGAGATCACCGAAACCTCGGCGATCAGTAATCTTTCACAAGCACAGATTTTTATCGATGAGCTGAAACAAATTGGTTGCAGGTTTGCACTGGATGATTTTGGTAGCGGCTTAAGTTCGTTTGCCTATCTCAAGTCCCTGGCTGTCGATTATCTAAAAATTGATGGAGCCTTTGTGAAGGATATGGCCGAAGATCCTATTGATCGTGCTATGGTTGAGTCGATACATAATATTGGTAATGTTTTGGAGCTAAAAACAATTGCCGAGTTTGTGGAAGATGACCTGATTCTTGAAGCACTCAAAGAAGTCGGTGTGGATTATGCACAAGGCTATGGAATTGCACGTCCACAAGCTTTACCCACCGATGGCTCGAACCTATTAAGCGTTTCTGATTAAGTAACTGTACTAGGCGCGTGCCAGTGAGCGTGGATTAGAATCAGTTTGATCCTGGTTGCCCTGGCGAGAGTAAGTTGAGGAATCAGTTGATGAGGTCCGACCCGACAGAATTTTAATAGACTGGCGAATTCTTTGCTGGTTTTTCTGGATTAACACATCGTTGATCAATAGCGATTTTTCCAAAGCTTTAAGTTGTGTATCCAGACGAGCCTTGGCCTCAGATAGTGTGGCATCATTGTATTCCTGTATGCCGTCCATCAGCCCTTCCTCAGTATCCTGAAATCCCTGTTGTTTGACAAGGTGGTAACATTTTTGCCGGCAGGCTTCAATCGTAGACAAGTTGATGGGATTGTTTTCCAATAAATGATTGAGTGCTTTAGCATCATTCTTGGTGATGACTTCCTTGATAGAGTCCAGGTAAGCAACATAACCGCTGACAGTATCAGTTTGTTGCTGAATCAATCCGGTCATGTTCCGGATACAATCAATGCGTGCTGGATTTTCCATTCAACTATTTAAGGTAGCAGTTTTTCGATCTCAGAAAATTTTTGTGCGATCACCTCGGGGTCAGGCTGATATTCACCATTCGCCAGGGCATTTTTTATCGATTCAATCCGACCGCTATTTACCTCTGGCAAACGCTCCATTTCTTTCATTACCTGGTCAGAGGTCAATTCGACCACGGTTGAAGAAGGTGCACCTTTAGTATTCTGGCTGTTCGTGTTGCTCGAAGTTTTTGCACGGCTATCCGTAGCCTGATTTGGCACTTTTATACGATTATTGGTATTTATTGCATCTGTCATTATCAGCTCCCAAAAATTCTTAAATATGTCTACCCGAACATAATATCGGCAGTATTGTTATAAAGTTTAATCTTTTTTTTGTTCACAGGCCCACCCTTATTTGGCCTTCGTCGAATACAATCCCTTCCACGACTTTATTGGAATGCGTGTTTCGAACTTTTACGAGTTGTCCGAGACTCGCAGAGTGTAAGGCACGTCCAGAGGATTTTATCTGCATACCTTTGAAATCCAGGGTAATGGTGACTTTTTGACCAGATTTTACGAGTAATCGTGGTTTCAGCATCGCGGGTGTGATTACCGTGTTGATGCTCAAGTTACGTTTGAGTTCAAGTTCACCCAGGGTGTCGGAGCTTCGGAAAAAGCCCTGGCTTAATCGAGTGATATTCTCTTTGCGTGCTTTCAGATGACGTGTGTCAATGGTTTGACCCTTGGATAGCGGAGCCTTAGTGACCAGTACATCGTCATAGACATTCACCGTTACCGGTAAATGTATCTGCCAGTTTACGGGTTGCGGGCAACGAATCGTCACTGAAGTATTGCCCATCACCTTGTCAGCTCGGGTAAAACGGATGTCTAGAGCGCTGTTGCAGGGCTTTAGGTTAAGCCTTGAATCGAGTTTGGATAGCTGAAAGTCGACATCATAAGGCGATGTGTAAGGATAGTCAGACAGAAAAGCTTCTGCCTGTAGCTGAATGGACGCAAGACTATGACGCTCAGCCAGCGGCATCGTGGTATGCAACAGCAAACCTATGCTTGAAACCCATAATGTCATCGTCTTAATTAGATTCATTTCTATACTGCTGTTTTAAATATTGCTTTCTTGACGCATTCTCATGAAGGCTTAAGTGCTGGATGCGTCGAATTATTGACGATTATCCCAGAATGGAGCCTTGTTAAACGCTTAATTACCTATTTCAGGTATTTAAGCAATATTGGTGCCATTTAATTTTAAAATTTTGACTTAAGAAATCTTCAATGTGGCCGACAGAGTGGGAAGATCATAATGAGGGTATCTCCATGTCTGGTGTAATGGCGAGTGTTGATCAACGCACTCAATTAGCAGGTCGCAACCGTCTTGAATTGTTGATGTTCAGGTTGCATGGTCAACAACTCTATGGCATCAACGTTTTTAAAGTGAGGGAAGTATTACAATGCCCAAAACTTTCTAATGTGCCCCATTCTCATCCCGTGGTTCGAGGTATATCAAATATTCGTGGGCAGACCATTAGTGTCATGGATCTGAGTATGGCCATTGGCGGGCGTCCTATTGAGGATATGGAAAATGCTTTTGTGATTATCTCGGAATATAATCGCAGTGTTCAGGGTTTTCTGGTGAGGGAAGTCGACCGGATTATAAACCTCAACTGGAAAGATATGTTACCGCCTCCTTCAGGCACCGCAGGTGCAAGCTACCTGACCGCAGTGACTTATGTTAATGAAAAAATGGTCGAAGTCATTGACGTGGAGCGGGTATTGGCTGAGGTCGTGGGCGCCAAGGAACATGTATCAGAAGAAGTTTTGGAAACCGTGGATACTGATGAAACCAATGATAAGAATCTTATTCTTGTATCCGATGATTCCATGGTGGCACGCAAACAAGTATGTCGAACCCTGGAAGAAGATCTCAATATTAAAACGGTCACCACCAAAGATGGAAAAGAAGCCCTGGATTTATTGAAGACCTGGGCTGAGTCCAAGGATCCACAGCTAGATCGTTTGGCCATGATCATTTCTGATATTGAGATGCCAGAGATGGATGGATATACCTTTACCACGGAGGTGAGGGCGGATGAGCGTCTTAAAGATCTTTATATTATCTTGCATACGTCGATGAGTGGGGTTTTTAACCAATCCATGGTGGACCGTGTGGGCGCGGACAAGTTTATTGCCAAGTTTGAGCCTGATATTCTGGCTCAGGCAGTGATTGAAGCCCGCGGACAAACTCACGTATAGCATAAGAGTCCCTAACAGATTCACAGCCGGCTTCCGGGTGGCAAGGCCTGTCCTTTAGGGTTTGCCGCTTTGCCGCTATCCCTCCTTTTTAGGATGTTTTAAAATTGCTAAGTGACTGAATAATAATAAATTTATTTGGTTGGCATCGTCCCTGCAGATTGTCTGACAAGATCAAACAGGTGATGCCGATGTCCTTAATCGATAGAGCTTTTTCCATACACGATGATGCCATGATATTACGTTCGCGTCGTACCAGTATTCTCGCGGCTAATATCGCAAATGCTGATACGCCCAACTACAAGGCGCGCGACTTGGATTTCCAGTCCATGATGAAAAGCATACAAGTGGATCGTCAGGATCATTTAACGATGGCCCGTACCAGCGACCGTCATATGGCTCCCTCTCAGTCGCTGCCGGAAAATGGCATTAAGTATCGTAATCCTTTACAGGCTTCACTGGATGGCAATACCGTCGATATGCATGCCGAACAGGCACGTTTTTCACAAAATGCGTTTGAATATCAAACCAGTCTCACCATGTTAAACAGTAAAATCCGCGGCATGTTATATGCCATCAAGGGGCAATAATCATGGGCTTACTCGCTAATTTTCAAATTTCTGGCAGTGCAATGAGTGCACAATCAATAAGACTGAACGCCATCGCCAGTAACATGGCTAATGCTGAAACCATGGCGGGTTCTGCAGAAGAGGCCTACCGTGCACGCCAGACGGTGTTTCAGAGTTATTTTCATAACCAGGCGCGTCCAGCGGAAGCCGGTGTCAGAATGCTGGGTATAGTTGAAAGTGCTGCTCCGGTACGTGAAGTTTACGATCCGGAAAATCCCATGGCCAATGAACAAGGATATGTGTTTACCAGTAATGTCGATACGGTCGAGGAGATGGTCAATATGCTATCCTCATCTCGTTCCTATCAAAATAATGTGGAAGTGTTAAATACATCCAAGGAGCTCATGCTCCGAACCTTGTCCCTGGGTAATTAGGGATAGGATTATTTAGAGGATTAACCATGTCTGATATCGATACTAAAAATCTCTACAACCAGCTGGGTATTAATAAGAGCCAGAATTCCGAGAGCAAGGCCAATGATGAATTGGGCCAGGCAGAATTCCTAGAGCTGATGACGGCTCAATTGAAGTTTCAAGATCCGTTGTCACCGATGGAAAATGGTGACTTTTTAGCTCAAATGGCCCAGTTCGGAACGGTCAGCGGTATCAATGATTTGAATTCGGCATTTGGCAATATGAGTGCTGCTTTTCAATCCAACCAGGCCTTGCAGGCCTCTACCATGGTTGGACGTGATGTTCTGATACCCGGTGATAAAGCGATGCTCAGTGAAGGCGGCAGTTTAAAAGCGGCGGTAGAACTGGAACAGCCGGCCAATCAGGTATTAATCAATATTACTGATGCCAATGGTCAGCTGGTACATCGAATGGACATGGGATTACAGCAGGCAGGGTTACTGGATTTCGAATGGAATGGGGTCAATGCCGATGGTAATGCGGTTAGTCCGGGACAATACACGGTCTCTGCAGAAATTCGACGAGGGCAGGATATCACCGCAGGTGAAATGTTTACCACCGTCCAAGTGGAAAGCGTAACCCTGGGCCAGGCAGGCCAGGATTTAACACTCACAGTTTCAGGTCTGGGTGATATCAGTATGAGCCAGATCCGGAAAATTATGTAACTCACACAAGGGGAACAATTATGTCTTTTAATTCAGCATTAAGTGGTTTACAGGCGGCATCAGTTGATCTGAGCGTCACCAGTAATAACATCGCTAACGTGGCGACCACGGGCTTTAAGTATTCCAGGAGTGAATTTGGTGATATCTATGCCGTTTCACCCTTTGGTAATACGGCGACCGCGGTTGGAAATGGCGTACAAATCGATAATGTCAGCCAGCAATTCACCCAGGGTAATTTTGAATTTACCGATGCGAGTCTTGATCTAGCCATCAGTGGCCAGGGATTTTTTGTGGTCAGTCAAAACCAGGCAGGGACCGACCGCTCCTATACCCGGGCAGGTGAGTTCCGTGTCAATGCAGATGGCTATATCGTTAATAACGAGGGTAAGTTCTTGCAGGCATTCCCCGTCGATCCAACCACCGGAGCTGTGACCTCCAGTAGTTTAAATACCACTTCATCGATTAATCTGCCACCTTCAACCGGTGCGCCTCAGGCAACCACTGAAATAGAAGTCGGTGTTAACCTGAATGCCAGTGCATCCGGCCTGGATCCAGCCAATTTTGATCCATCGGCCAGTAATACGTATACCAATTCTACCTCGACCACAATCTTTGATTCGTTGGGCGAGTCTCATGTACTCACTTACTATTACGTAAAGGATGTGCCAGGCTCTGCCACTAATGCGGCCAATGATCCCAATCAATGGCAGATGTTCACATACCTTGATGGCGCACCGATTAACGTGACGGGTGGTGCGGCTATTACTCATCCCGATCCAACGGGTTCACCCACGGTGGTACAAAATGCAGCTCAGTTTAATTTCTTTCCGGATGGTTCGTTGAATTCAACCACACCGGCTCCAATCGTGAATACAGCCGTGGCTTTATCCAATGGGGCGAATCCACTGACTTTGACGCATGATTATGCCAACAATACCACGACTCAGTTTGCGGCCAATTTTTCTGTGAATACCTTGAATCCTACCGGTTTTTCTACGGGTCGATTAACGGGACTAGATATCTCTGAAGAGGGTTTGGTACGTGCTACCTATACCAATGGAATTTCCACTCCGATGGGTAAAATTTCACTCGCGGATTTCCCCAATAGTCAGGGCCTGGTCAATATTGGTGGTTCTTCCTGGAAAGAAACGACCGATTCCGGTGCCGTGGTTTCCGGTGAAGCAGGTACAGGTCGATTTGGCCTGATTCAGTCAGGAGCGCTGGAGTCCTCTAACGTGGATCTCACGCAACAGTTGGTTAACCTGATTACGGCGCAGCGTAATTTCCAGGCCAACGCACGTTCGATTGAAACTTCGAATACGTTGACGCAAACCATTATCCAGATCCGTTAATTTTAAGTCGAAACAATAAGAGACTAGCACTATGGACCGTTTTTTATACATCGCCATGAATGGAGCCCAAAATGCGCTTCATGCCCAGCAGACCAATGCCAATAACCTGGCTAATGTCAGTACCATTGGCTTCAAGGCGCAGTTGGATCATTTCCAGTCTCAGGATGTATACGGTCCCGGATATGCGAGTCGTGCTTATGCCAGTGACGAACAGGCCGGTGATGATTTTTCACACGGCCCGGTTATGACCACGGGTCGAGACCTGGATGTCACGATTAATGGTGATGGCTGGTTTGCTGTACAGGCCGATGATGGTTCCCTGGCTTATTCCAGGCGCGGAGATTTTAGAACGGATCCTTCTGGTTTGTTATTGAATGGTGCCAACCAGATCGTTATGGGTGAGGGAGGTCCTATCACGATCCCCGAGTTTGAAAGCCTGGTCATAGGACGCGATGGCACCATCAGTATTCGTGCGGCAGGTCAAGCTGCCAATACTTTAGTGGCTGTTGATCGTTTAATGCTGGTCAAACCCGATCTGGCTAATCTGGAACGTGGTACTGATGGTTTATTCAGAACCCGGGATGGCAGCCAGCCTGCACCTGACGCCAGTGTCACCTTAACCAACGGAGCGCTTGAGGCCAGTAACGTCAATACGGTCGATGCCATGGTCAAAATGATGGAATATGCCCGTTTTTATGAAACCCAGGTCAAGTTAATGAACATGGCAAATGAAAATGATGCGTCCAGTGCACGCTTGATGCGATTGAGTGGTTAACATTGCTTAACGAGTTCGGAAAGTCAGGCCTCATCGGGGCATAGATAGGCTACGGGCGTACCTGTCATAAAGATGGATTTACTGCCTGGCTTTCCAACCTAACTCTCCAGCCTGATGATGATCAGGCTTTTTTTTGCGCAGGGAATAGTGCCCAGTCATTATTGCCAGTACACTACCGATTCTCTGTTTACACGCTATTTTGGTTGCCAAAATGGAATCGAAGACTATCTACTTACTGATGGCCGATATCATCCTTTTGATTCATCTGCTGTTCGTATTGTTTTTGGTTTTCGGTTTGATCTTGATTTTTATCGGTAAACTACGTTCATGGTCTTGGATACGAAATCCCTGGTTTCGGTGGATACATTTAGGCTCAATGGGGGTGGTCGTACTTCAGTCGTGGTTGAGTGTCATTTGCCCTTTAACCATCTGGGAAATGGCCCTTCGAGATAAAGCGGATGACACTGTATATGCGGGTACCTTTGTGTCTTACTGGCTGGAAAAAATTCTGTATTACCAGGCACCCGAGTGGGTTTTTATCATCATTTATACTGTTTTCGGCGTTTTAGTGTTATCCAGTTGGTTTTGGATTCGTCCACGTCCGTTGGGTATTTTTAAACATCACAATAAAAATAATCAGGTCCTGTGAAATAACCGGCACAGTTAATCAATTGTTGAAGGCGACATTATGAAAGGTTTCATCTCAATATGGTTCATGCTCTTTTCGATATCAGCATGGGCAGACAGTTATTATTGCGCTGGCGAATCGGTATCTTTTACCACTAATGATATCCATGGAAAGATCTCCAAGAAAGTCAGTAATACCTTTGATTTAAACTATTTCTTCACTCATCAAAATGGCGCATGGGAATTAATAGCACAAGGATCCAATAAAACACTCTCGAAACACTGCTCTTTCGAAAACGGTATCCACACATGTCAACATATTACGGATAGGGGTTCTTTTGAACTCTTCAAAAATGGCCTCTTTATCATAGTGGCTTATCAAATGGAGGGTACTGAGAAGGACAGTGAAAAACTCTCAACCATTCTAATCACGGGCAGATGTTCATAGTGCAGTGCTGGCTTAGGTGTTTTATGAATGGATGGTGCTTACTTTATTGGCGTAGGAATAGGTTGAGATCAATATGAACTAAAGATGGCGTCAGTGACAATTTAACTCTGAAAGATCGTCATCTATGGATTACTATAAAAAATATAAGGCATAAAAAAACAACGAATCCAAGAGTAACTGCTCATGCCAGTCTCTGAAGTCATACTGATATCCATGGGTCTGCTGACCCTTGCAATTATAGCAGCCGGCCTGTTTCGCCGAGTATCCATGCCTTATGCCGTGGTCTTGGTTGTGATTGGGATCCTATTAGGTGAACTGGCGCGGGTCTGGCCCTTACTCTCACCCTTGCAATCCTTCCGATTATCTCCAGAACTGGTATTTTTTGTTTTTTTACCGGCATTAATTTTCGAATCCGGATTAAGTCTCAATGCACGTCAACTGTTAAAAGATCTGGGGCCGGTGCTGACACTGGCGGTACCGGCCTTATTACTCTCTACCTCCATAGTCGGAATTACCGTGTGGTGGTTATTGGATATTGATTTAACCATTGCCTTACTTTTTGGAGCACTGATATCTGCGACGGACCCGGTTGCCGTGATTGCGCTCTTTAAAGAACTGGGTGCCCCCATGCGTTTGAACGTGTTGGTTGAAGGAGAGTCCCTGTTTAACGATGCCACTGCCATCGTTGTTTTTGGAATATTGCTGAGTATGGCCAACGAGGGTACCTCGATTTCTTTATTCTCTTCAGCCGGTGCCATTGTAGAATTTCTACGCGTATTTATCGGTGGCTCACTGGTTGGCATCATCATTGGCCTGGTTTTCAGTGAACTACTGTACCGTTTGCACAGTAGTAAAAGTGCCGTGTTAGCAATGTCCCTGGTGATTGCTTATCTCAGCTTTATCCTGGCAGAACATGTATTACATGTATCCGGTGTCATGGCCACCGTTACGGCTGCACTGTCGCTAAGTATTGTGGGGCTACCTCGTATTTCTTTGGATGTAAAACCCTTAATTTCAGAGACTTGGGAATTCATCAGCCTGGTGGCGAATTCAATGCTGTTTTTACTGGTGGGATTATCGATTCATGCGATTGAACTGGTCGATCATGTCTGGGTGATTTTAGCCGCGGTTGTTATCGTGTTGCTGGCCCGTGCGGTTTCCGTATATTCGCTGGTACCCATCACCATGCGAGTATTCAAGTTGCCCACCATATCGATTGCTGAACGTCATATTATGTGGTGGGGAGGCCTCAAGGGGGGGCTCGCGATTGCCATTGTCTTATCCATTCCTGAGAGTCTTCCGGGGCGAGAGTTATTAATTACCCTTACCCTCGGTATCGTGTTGTTTACGCTGATGGTGAACGCCTGGTCCATTCGCTCATTGATGCACTTTTTACAGTTAGACCGTTTAACAGAGGATGAAAAATCAGAGGTTGAACAGGGATTGCATCAGGCTAAACGAGTATCTCAAGAACTGGTAGGGCGTTATCAGCAGTGGGAGCTGTTACCCCAAGGATTGGCACAAAAGTTAAAGGATGAAATTCACCATACTTTTGGTGAGGAAGAAGTAACACAAAATCAGCAACGTAAACTTCGCCAGGTCTACCTGGCCTGTTTGCGAGAGGAATCAATGACACTGGATAACCTGTTCAAATCGGGTTTGGTCAGTCAATATATTTTGCTCGACCTGCGTAATAACCTCCAGTTGGATCGCGAGCAATTTCACTTCACGGATGTTGACCATAATCCATCCCTTGCCAAAGGTGTCAGTATTTTTCAACGCCTGGAGAAGGCAGTTCTGAAACTGATTCGAGAAAAAAACTGGGCGGTTGGACTACTGGCTCGCTACCAGCATCTCAGATTAAGTCAGCAAATTCAGAGAGATATTGCAGGTATCATACTATGCCATTCGGTATTGGGTATGCTGATGTCCCGGGAAGACATTGAAACTCCTTACGTACTGAGATTGCATGAAATGTATGCCAGGCGATTAATACGCAGGCAACAACGATTAGAAGATTTACAGAACGACTTCCCTGAAAAAGTTGATGAAATTACTGCCCTGCTGTTTAGTAAGGCAACCTATACCACGGCACAATTGAAAACAAGTGATCAATTAGAGCATGGGGAAATAGGGGTCAAAGCTTGTCTGGCTATCAATAAACGGATCGCATCTCTGCTCCAGCAGATTAATCATCCGCTGGTTTTTAAACGACAGGATTATAAATCCCTATTGAGCATGGTGCCCATGTTTGGTGGTTTGCCTGAAACCTTACTAACGCTACTTGCGGGCCATGTCAGTGAGGTCACCTTTTTGTCGGGCGATATCATTATTGGTGAAGGTGATAAGGGTGACGCACTCTATATTGTTGCGCAGGGGAGGGCAAAAGTAATACGCAATAACAAACAAGATGAAAGTGAAATTATAGGTTATCTAAACATCAATGATTTTTTTGGTGAAATGGCTTTGCTCGGGAATCATACCAGAACGGCTACCGTTATTGCTGAAACCTCAATGACCTTAATCAGGCTAACCCGTCATGATGTATTGAAAGTGGCTGCTCAGTTTGATGATTTTAAGCAGCTACTGGAACAAGTGAGGGATGAACGTTTGCAGAGTTTAGAGAATCGTTAAGTCGCTGAGTCGCTGATCGATACTGATTCAACTTTTCGTGCTGATCTGTGACGGTT
>JASJBW010000085.1 GCA_030066315.1 Gammaproteobacteria bacterium | reverse complement strand
GCCACAGACATTATTGGGATTACTGTAATGAATCGTGCCACAGTCATTACAAACATAACGCGGGCGATTATCTCCCGGAGGAACAGTTTGAATTACACTACTGCCACATTGACTGCAGTATTTCATTAGACTAATTGTCGAATTGTATCAACAGTCAGGTAATCCTGTTGATAATCATGCTGAATTACTGATGAGGGATGATCAATATCGCCCATTTGATCCAGCACCATCAGTGCACCCGTAAAATCATCATCGCGGGTATAACCGTTATAGGTAATGATTGTTTTTAAATCAGCGCCCAGAGATGACAGGATGCCATTTTTGGAATCTTCAAAGGCAATACAGTCCTCTGCTTTAAGGTCCAGCGCGTCCAGTACGTAATCATAGATATCTGGGGCCGGTTTTTTCTTTGGCACAATATCACCAGCGCCAATCACTTCAAACCAGTCCAAGCTTTCCTTTCCAAGCGCATTTTCTAACAATGCAGTGACGTTTTGAGGCGTGGTGGTCGTTGCTATGGCCAGACGTATACCTGCTTCACGGGCTTCACTTAAAATACGTTTAACACCCGTCCGTAAAGGAATGGCATTATTGGCTAATAATGCCACGTAATTTTCAGTTTTTTTCGCATGCAAACTTTTAATTAGATCTTCAAGATCGGGACGATTTTTTTCCGGCTTGTTGTAGGTGTTGATATAATGCTGGATTCGCTCCTTACCGCCGGTTACCGCCAGTAATGCTCCATAGGTTTCTTCATCCCAGTGCCAGTCTAAACCAAATTGTTCAAAAGCCAGATTAAAAGCGACACGATGGCCATCGCGCTCCGTATCTGCCAACGTGCCATCGACATCAAAAATAAAGGCTTTAACCATAATACTTGGGCCTATTAAATAGATTTTATTGAAACACCTGCAGTATCAGGGTTTTAACTTGTGTCATACCCTGTTGCAGACAGTTACTTATAGCATCCATACTCAGAGGGTCATCGGATAATCCTGCTGCCCAGTTAGCCACCACGGCTATGGATGCATATTCCAGGGATAACTCCCGCGCCAAAGCGGCTTCCGGCATACCGGTCATACCCACAATATCGCAACCATCCCGAATCATACGTTGAATCTCGGCAGCAGTTTCAAGGCGTGGACCTTGAGTACAGCCATACACCCCTTTGTTTAACATACTCAAGCCCGCCTTTTCCCCTGTTTGTATCAGTGTTTTTCGTAAGGATTCTGAATAGGGTTGAGTAAAATCGACATGTACGACACGCGTCAGGTCTTCGGCATAAAAGGTATGTTGTCGTCCCCAGCTGTAATCGATAATCTGGTCAGGAATCACCAGGGTTTCAGGCGGGCAATCCTGGTTCATCGATCCTACTGCATTGACCGCAATGATCGAGTCGACTCCCGCATTTTTTAACATCCAGATATTGGCCCGGTAATTTATTGAATGAGGGGGTAGGCGATGGGTAAAACCATGACGGGCGATAAATACTACGTCATGACCCAGTAATCGGCCATGCACCAGAGGCCCAGAGGGTTCTCCATAAGGCGTATTGACGATTTCCTGACGGGTCATTTCAAACTCACTCATCATGGCGTAAAGTCCAGTTCCCCCGATCACTGCAAATTTTGAACTCATCCGCTTTAACCTAATATATTAACGTCCTGACTTTTCATGGGGCACCGCAAAAACACCGGGTAGGTTACGAAAATGAGAATGGAAATCCATCCCTGAACCATAGACATAAAAATCATCACATTCGAGCGCACAAAAATCAGCTTCTATATCCGCTTTTTTACGGTTATGTGTTTTACGAATTAAAAACACACTGGTACATTTTTTTGCGCCTTGTTTAAGGCAATAAGACTTGACCTCTTCCAAAGTAAATCCCTGATCAAAAATATCATCCACAATAATAACGTGACGGTCTTTCAAGCTGTTCTGTGGGTATGCTTTCCATAACACATCCCGACCCAATGTAGCCAGACGATAACGCGTGGCATGTACGTAATCGACCGTCATCGGGAAATTCCAGAGACGCATCAATTGACCGGTTAAATACAATCCGCCATTCATAACACATAACAATAAAGGGAACTGCTCCTCTAGATCAGGTTTTAATTGGTCTGCTAAAGTCTTAATGGCCTCATCGACTTGAGGTTGGTCGAACAGTTGCTGTGCTTGCTGGTGTAATTCCAGCGCTTGCTTTATTTGCATAGTGATTGGTTTCTTAAGGTTTTGCGGAATCCGGTAACATGACCGTGGTTGTTGGGAAAGCGATCTCTGCCTGGTTATTTTCTATAATCGCAGAAATCTTCAATAGAATATCCTGTTTTATCTGGTGAAACTTAATCCAGTTGGTCGTCTTGGTAAAGGTGTAAACAAAAAAATCGACAGAACTGTCTGAAAATTCGTTAAAATTCACGATCATGGTTTGATTGGTATCGATCTCGTCATGATTTTTTAACATTTCTTTAACTTCCCTAACAATCTGGTCGAGCACATCGATATCGTCATAACGTACACCAATCGTTTCATAGATTCGACGATTGGACATACGTGAGGGATTCTCGACGATGATACTGGTAAAAACGGAATTAGGCACATATAGTGGCCGCTTGTCAAAAGTCCTTATCTGTGTCACCCGCCAGCCTATTTTTTCAACCGTGCCTTCAAGTTCCTTATCCGGTGAACGAATCCAATCCCCTACCTTGAATGGTCGATCCAGATAAATGATCAAACCCCCAAAAAAATTAGCCAACAAATCCTTGGCGGCAAAACCTATGGCAATACCACCCACACCGCCAAAGGCCAATACCCCGGAAATACTGTAACCCAGGGTTTGCATGGTCACGAGCACTGCGGTAATGATAATAGCCAAGCGAATCAGCTTACCGATAGCCTCAGCCGTATGCTGATCGATTGCACTGTCCGTTTCCTTGGCGATCATGATGGTTTCCGCTTGTTTGATCAGCCGTAATAAAAACCAGGTAATGGTGGTCAAAATACCGATATCACGTATGGTATCGGTTGCCAGGAAAATAGAAGACTGGGTTTCAGCGTAGATAATATCTGCCGCATAGGTAATGCCTACAATCCAAATTGCCCAATTTAAAGGCTGTTGGGCCGCATGAGCCAGGGCATCGTCCCATTGGGTCTGGGTTTGATTTAAGCGTGTAATCAACTTCAACAACAGTTTCTTCGCGATAAAGTTGGCAATCACGGTCAGCAATACCACAAAAAAAACCGAGATCACCCAGGACCATTCGGGATCTATTTCGGATAAGTTAACCAGCCACTCTTTCATTGTTCAGGTAAATAGATCATCACTTTCGGCTAATTGAGTATCGTGCATAAAATCCTTGAGCATAGCTACCTGTTGATGCCATTTCTTGGAATTGAACAAACGCCCCTTCTTATCAACCGGGCGACCGTGCAAACGGACCAACCTCAGCTGTGAAACTGGATTATTATAATCGCGTAAAGCCTCTAACACGGCATCAGCACCCTCTGGATTATTACAGACCAGTAGCATGTCACAACCCGCCTCTAATGAGGCATAAGCACGTGCCGGGTATCCGCCTACCGATTCAGCGCCACTCATACTCAAATCATCGCTAAACACGATGCCTTCAAAACCCAATTGCTGTCGCAACACTGACTTTATCCAGTAAGGGGAATAACCTGCCGGCAAGGCATCCACCTGTTCATAGATGACATGGGCCATCATGATGGCCGCTAAATGGGTTTTAATCACCCGTCGAAAAGGTTGGACATCATGGCCCATGATGGTTTCTCGACTGCGCCGATCAAATGGCATTACATGGTGCGAATCCCCTTCCACAGATCCATGCCCAGGAAAATGTTTTCCGACTGCCTCCATGCCGGCCTGATTTAAACCACGGATCAGGGCATTGGCCAGATGTGTAATGCTTTCTGGGTCAGTATGAAAGGCACGATCGCCAATGACCGTACTGATTTTATGCCCTAAATCCAGCACGGGTGCAAAACTCAGATCAATTCCGTAAAACAAGAGCTCGGAGCCCATGATCCAACCCACAGATTGTGCCATGGCCAATCCCTGTTTGGGTTCACGATCATAGAGATCACCCAGTAATCCCATGGCGGGCAAGCGTTGAAATCCTTCACGAAAGCGTTGGACACGACCGCCTTCCTGATCGACTGCAACGATTAACCGGGGCGATCTCAAGGCATGTATGTCATCAACCAAGTCCTTGAGCTGTTGGGGTGATTCATAATTGCGCGAAAAAAGAATCACCCCTCCCGTTTGAGGATGTAAAAGACGTTTTCGGTCATCTGGGGTTAATGCCAATCCTTCGACATCCAGCATGACAGGGCCTAGACTCAACGTATTTTCTCCAACAGCACAACAGCATGAACCGCAACACCCTCTTCCCTGCCGATATAACCCAGTTGTTCGGTGGTGGTTGCCTTGATATTGATTGCCGCCAGGTCACATTCTAAATCGTCCGTAAGATTGATTTTCATATCGTGAAGATGAGGCATCATTTTAGGAACCTGGGCAATAATCGTGATGTCCGCATTGACCAGTCGATATTCATACTGATGAATGAGTGCATAGACCTGGCGAAGAAATACGCGACTATCCATATTTTTATACTGTGTATCCGTATCAGGAAAATGCTGGCCGATATCTCCCAATCCAGCTGCACCCAACAGCGCATCACACAAAGCGTGGATCAATACATCACCATCAGAGTGCGCCTTAAAGGCTTTATCAAAAGGAATTTCAACCCCACCCAGCACGATGAATTGGCCTTCACAAAAGGCATGCACATCATATCCATGTCCAATACGGGCGTTGATTATCATTGCACTAACAAAAACTTAAAATGGGCGCATCTTAGCCATGAATCATGCGCACAAGTATTCCTTATGAGAAGGGATTCAATTAACGCAAACTACTCAAATTAGCGATGATCGCAGTACGAGCCAATTCAATTTCTTCATTCAGCTTGTGAGCCTTGTCCTGGTCTGCACTACAACACTGGTCAACTGCCTTAGAGCTGGTATCGCAGAACTCGTTGACGGTTTGGATGATCGCTTGCTCGATGATCTTTGCGGCCTGGTTTTTTTCCTTATCAGTCCAGTGATCCGTAGCCAATGATTCCAATTCAGTGACGGCTTCTTGTGCCTGTTTTTTTATTCCCACGAGAGTATTCCTCTTTGTAATTTAACGGTCATTCTAATCTAACTCAGCGGTTAATGAGTAATTTAGAGCGAATAAAGTTATAATTGAAGCGGTTTATTGTCTGCCTTTGCTTGGGTTTGGTATCACGTTATCTTAGCATGAGATGCTAAACCATGAAGCCAACCCCGTGAGTTCGATCGATTGATGCCTAATCAGTTGCCATAAGTCGAAGTACCGAAAAAAACCGCCACTGATCTGGCAATCATTCCCTTAATTAATCATGCTACCTAAGTGTGCATAGCACGTGCTCGACTTGATTTTCTTGCTCCAGAATTAGAGACTCGCCAAGGTCTATGTCATAATTGTGAACTGGTGTTTATGCCTTATGACTAAAAATAATTCTTAGGAGATAAGTGAATGATCAAAACGAGCATGTTATCTGCAGCTATCACAGCAGCAATGTTGACTTCCAGTGCTGGGCTGGCTCAGGCTCCACAACAGCCACAACCAGGTGCAGCGAATGCCCCTATGGGTAATCCAATGATGCAACCCGGTATGAATCGACAGCGATTTACCCCACCAACCCCTCCAGCCAGGTTACCCATGCCAGAGTTTCCCACACCGGAAGAACTGGCCGAAATGGCACCCCCAGAGCCCCTGACTGAGGAAAAAATTAAAGAACGCTTTGCCAAACGCAAGGCCAAGATGACCGAAATTCTAAACCGAGACCGTAAAGCGGCTGAGAAATATGCCCAGGATTATGCCCGACTGCAAAAGCACCAGGCAGATTCACTGGCGGATATCATGGCAAAGGCTGAAAAACGCCGTGAGGCCATTTTGCAACGAATCGACCAAATGGAACAAAAAGTTCTGGAACGTTTCAAGCAAAATCAGGCTGCCGAGAAGCAGGAAGCTGCAGCCAAGTAATCCTTCCGGGTTGAGCTGATTCCAGCTCAACCCGAATGTCTCAATTTACCACTTTCCCTGTTCTACTGGTTCTTGTTATGACCACTGAAAAATCGATCGACAATAATTCAAGCGACAAAGAGCTGCGCTCTCGCGTCAAATTGCTAGGACAATTACTGGGAAACGTACTGATCAAACATGAGGATCCCCTCGTTTTTAAATCCGTGGAAACCCTGCGTAAAGGTTTCATAGATTTGGGCCAACAGGATAATTCTGAAAAAAGATTGCAACTGATCGCTTTAATTGACGATTTACCTGCAGACATCATGGAGCAGGTAATCCGAGCCTACTCTATCTATTTCAGCCTGGTAAACATCGCTGAAGAAGATTTTCAGCATCGGCAACGACGCCGCAGCGTGCGCAAGCTCGGGTATGCTGACTGGAAAGGGTCTTTTTATAAAACCCTCTCTGAATTCAAACAACAAGGCATTGAAGAGCACGAGCTGGAACAGTTGCTCAACACACTTTCCTACCGCCCGGTATTTACCGCGCATCCTACTGAATCCAAACGTCGTACCGTGATGCAACTCCAACGGCGCATTTTTGAAAGCATTGATGATCTGACAGATCCACGTATCAGTGGTTATGAAAAAGATGCACTGATTAAACGACTGGAAATACAGATAGAGGTTCTTTGGCAAACGAACGAGGTCCGCGAGAAACGACCCGAAGTAGCTGATGAAATTAAGCTGGGTATGTCCTATTTTACGCGCAGCCTTTATGAAGCAATAACTCTTGAATATCGTCACTTGGAAAAAGCAATTTGCCGAGTTTACGGTGAGGATGAATATGGTAATCCGGTTGTAAGTCCACCCAGTTTCATCCAGTTTGGCTCCTGGATTGGTGGTGATCGTGATGGCAATCCCTTTGTCAAACCCGAGACTACGCGCATGGCACTGCGCATGCATTCTGCCGAGATTCTGGGCGAGTATATTCAACAAGTAGCCGCACTGACGCAAATCCTTACCCATTCATCGCGCTGGTGCCGGGCGTCACAGCCATTTATGGACAGCCTGGAAAAAGATGAATCCAAAGGTATCAAGGCTTTTGATGAAAAACGCGATCGATTTGAGGAAGAAATCTATCGGCGCAAGCTTTATTACATGCATTACCGCTTGAACAGCAACCTGGCCACGGTTAAAGCCCGACTCAAACACGAAGCCACAGTAGGAAGCGAGCACTGTTATCAAAATTGCCAAGAATTTATCGATGATCTTTACCTAATCCATGAATCCCTGGTCAGTCACGGCGATCATACCGCTGCGAATGGCAAACTGAAAGATCTTATTCGTCTGGCAGAGACATTCGGATTTCATATGCTCAAGCTGGACATCCGACAGGAATCGACACGTCACAGTCAGGCTGTACATGAGATCCTGCAACAGGCTGATATTGCCGATTACCTGTCGCTACCGGAAAAATCCCGGCTGCAGTTTCTAACTGATCAGATCAGCAGTGGTCTTAAACCGGATTTTCATGAACGCGCATTGAGTCAAGATACCCTGGAAACCCTCCAGGTATTTCAGGTCATGCACGAGATGCGTCATGAGATCAGTACCGATGCTTTTGGCAATTACGTGATATCGATGACCCATTCGGCCAGTCACATTATGGAAGTGATCTACCTGGCCTACCTTGCAGGCCTTGTCGGCCGAATCCAGGGGGATTTCTTTTGCCATATAGAAGTGAGCCCATTATTTGAAACGATCGAGGATCTCTCACATATTGATGATGTGCTGGATAACCTGTTGAGCAATACTCTCTACCGGCGCTTACTAAAGGCGGCAAAAAACACCCAGGAAGTCATGCTGGGTTACTCTGACTCTTGTAAAGATGGGGGTATCGTCTCTGCCGGTTGGGGCCTTTACCAGGCGCAAAAGAAAGTCATTGCCATCACCCGTGAACATGATGTTTTATGTCGCATGTTTCATGGTCGCGGTGGAACAATAGGTCGTGGTGGCGGGCCCACGCATGATGCCATTCTTTCACAACCCCATGACACCGTTCATGGACAAATCAAGTTTACTGAGCAGGGTGAAGTTTTATCCAATAAATACAGTAATACGGAAACCGCATTGTATGAACTATCGATGGGTGTCACCGGTTTAATGAAAGCCAGCCTAACCATAATTCGTGATTACGCCCTGAATCATTCACAGTTCTATGAAACCATGCAGCAGCTCTCTGACCTTTCAGAAAAAAGTTACCGTGATTTAACCGATCACACTGAAGGCTTTTTTGAATATTTTTATGAAGCCACTCCTGTCAGTGAAATTGGATTAATGAACATCGGTTCCCGACCCAGTCATCGACGCAAAGGAGATATGTCAAAATCTTCCGTGAGAGCAATCCCATGGGTTTTTGGCTGGGCACAATCCCGCCATACGCTACCTGCCTGGTACGGTATGGGCAGTGCTATTCAAGCATGGCTGCAACAACACCCGGATCTGGGCATGAATCATCTTCAAAAAATGTATCTTGAATGGCCTTTCTTCACCGCTATGATTTCCAATACCCGTATGGCGCTATTTAAATCAAATATGTATACCGCTGAATACTATGCGCGGCTATGTACCGACATGGAGCTGGCGCAACGGGTGTTTGACCAGATTCACGCACAAAATGAAACCACTATTGGATACATGCTCGCTATTGCACAGATTGATCGTTTGCTGGCAGATGATAGGGTATTAGAATTATCCCTGTCCCGGCGCGAACCTTATCTTGATCCACTCGGATTTATCCAGATTAACCTCCTGCAAAAATTCAGAGATGAATCCGAGGACGAGACCGAACGAAACCAGTGGAAAGATGCCCTGTTAAGTTCGATCAATGCAATCGCCGCAGGCATGCGAAATACCGGATGAAACAGGATCTGCGACAGTATCTACATAACCCTGAGATGCTGTTGTACATCATGGCTGCTGCGGTCCCGTTATCCTTTGCAACCTGGCGTGCTTTGATTAATAATTTTGCGATCGAGCAGGCCAGCTTTACCGGTGTCGAAATCGGTATTCTCCAAAGTCTAAGAGAAGTTCCAGGCTTTCTCGCTTTTGCTGTTGTTTTTCTGTTACTGTTATTTCGTGAACAAACGCTTGCCACTCTGTCCCTATTATTACTGGGTATAGGCACAGCCATCACTGGATTCATGCCTTCAGTGATGGGTCTCTATTTTACTACGGTAATCATGTCCATCGGTTTTCATTACTCCGAGACAATGCAGCAATCTTTATCCTTGCAATTGATCAGTAAGGACAGACTGCCTATTGTTATGGGTAAACAGATGGCCGTTGGTTCTTTTACAGGATTATTCGTATTTGCAGCCCTCTATGTTTTACTGGATCTGTATGCAATCAATTACCAGGCTATTTACCTGCTTGGGGGGCTGGGGACGGTTGTAATGGCTGTCCTGATTTATCGGGCTTTTCCGCATTTTAAAGGTGAAGCCGAGCAACACAAACACATGGTATTGCGTAAATGTTACTGGCTCTACTACTTGTTAACTTTTCTCTCGGGTGCACGTCGGCAAATTTTTGTTGTATTTGCAGGATTCCTAATGGTAGAAAAATTTGATTTTAGTGCAGCAGATATTGCCATACTGTTTCTGATCAACGGAGTCTTAACCATTTACCTGGCACCTAAAATTGGGCATCTGGTTAAAAACTGGGGTGAAAAGAGAACCCTAACGCTGGAATATATTGGCTTGATGTTAATTTTTACCAGTTATGCTTTCGTAGATAACGCAATGCTCGCTTCATTACTATACATTCTGGACCATGTCTTTTTTGCCATGGCGATAGCCTTAAAGAGTTATTTCAAGAAGATTGCTGATCCTAAGGATTTCGCTTCCACCGCAGGCGTCGCTTTCTCCATTAATCACGTAGCCGCAGTCATTTTACCCTTCATTTTGGGTTTCCTATGGATCGTGTCGCCAGCCCTGGTATTTTTAACAGGTACTGCTTTTGCTTTTCTCTCTTTGTTACTTTCCCAACTCGTACCCATGGACCCCCAGCAAGGCGTTGAAACCAGTCTTGTCAAAGTTCAGGGATAGGATCAGTTACTCGGGTATTGCCGCACCAGCATCTCTAAGGCGAGCCAATTTATAACGCAAAGTTCTTGGGCTGATACCCAACTGTTCTGCAGTTTTCTTACGACTACCATTAAATGATTTCAAGGTATCAAGAATCACCGCAGTTTCTCGGTCTCGTAAATCATTTTGTAATAAGCCGTTATCTTCGCCATCTGAGGTTGATTCCATCGGCGTAATCGCAGTATCCATTTCCAACATGATATCGTCAGCCTGTATTTCATTACCTTGTTTCAGGATCATCGCTCGCTGAATGACGTTATCCAGTTCGCGAACATTTCCGGGCCAAAGATGTTGACGCAAAAGAGACCGTGCACCTTCTGACAGCTTAATCACTTGGCCTGCGGCGCGGTTATAAACGGCAACCAGTTTTTCGGCAATTGGGAGAATATCTTCCTGACGATGTCGTAATGCAGGAACCTGCACCGGGAATACATTCAATCGGTAAAATAAATCTTCTCGAAAACGTTTTTCAGCGACTTCCTGTTTCAAATCCCGGTTCGTCGTGGCAATAAGACGAACATCCAGATCAATCATCTTTTGACCGCCGAGGCGTTCAACCTGACGTTCCTGGATTACCCTAAGCAACTTGGCCTGCAAGCCAAGATCCATTTCACTGATCTCATCCAGCAACAAAGTTCCACCCTGGGCCTGTTCAAACTTACCCATTGTGCTTTTTATGGCGCCAGTAAATGCTCCTTTCTCGTAACCGAACAAGGCGGCCTCGAGCATATTTTCCGGAATGGCAGCACAATTGATAGCCACAAAGGGGCCACTATGACGTTCTGAATTTTGATGAATAAATTGAGATAAGACCTCTTTACCTACCCCGCTTTCACCATTCAGTAATACCGTGGCATCTGACTGTGCGACTTTTTGTGCCAGCTCGACCAGCTTCAATGATGCGGGGTCCTGTGCAATCATATGATCACTGTTTTTAGGCGCACTGGATAACATATGGCGTTGTAGTGTTGATATCAAATCGGAAACCTCAAAGGGTTTGACCAGATAATCAACCGCACCTGCCTGAATCGCATCTACTGCCTGTGGGATCGACCCATAAGCAGTCATCAGGATAACGGGTAATCCCTGATGCTGGGTATTGATATGTTCCAATAATTGATAACCATTGCCTGGCTTCATCTGCACGTCACTCAAGACCAGTTGAGGAAGTTGCTCTTCGAGCAAGGTCTGGGCTTCCTGGCCGTTTTCAGCTTCTACATAGGACAGGTCATTGAGTTCCAGCATGTCGCAAATAGCTTCACGTAGATCATTATCATCCTCGACCACCATCACATCTATCATTCTATTCACCTTATTTTAATTCTTCACTGAGTTGAGTTTTACTGCCCTGTAAGCAGGGTAATTCAATTAGAAATTCAGTACCCGCACCTTCTTCTGAATCCACCAAGATGCGACCTTGATGCGATTCTATAACAGACTTAACCACCGCAAGTCCCAGACCGGTACCATCAGGTTTGGTGGTAAAAAAAGGGTCGAACAAATGCTTCATAGTCTCAACATTCATACCGCAACCATTGTCCTTAACTATTATCTGTAAAAGGCCCTGTTGATTTAAGGCTACGTCAATATGAATGGTTACCTGGTCCTTGGCAGCATCCAATGCATTCATTACCAGGTTGGCCAGGGCTCCAAGTAAAGCATCCTTATTACCATTCACCAGTAAATCTTGATCCACTTTATTCAGTAATAACTCTGACTGGTGTAATTGCAATTGAGGTTGAGACTGATCCTTTAATTCCTCAATAAGCTGGCTCACCGAAAATTCACTCATATGAAATTGACCGCCATGGGCAAATACCAACATGTCGTTAATCATTTTTTCAATATGTTTGATGCGTGCCAATGCTTTGGCACTGAATTTCTGACTTTTTTCCTGCTTTAATTCTCCATCCACAATTTGTGACAGATAAAGCATCGAGGAAGACAAAGGGGTTCTAATTTGATGAGCCAGGCTGGCCATCATTTTTCCCATCGTCATCAGGTGTAAATTTTGCTGGGCTGCGCGCTGTAATTGGCGAGTTTGAGTGACATCACTGAGTAACAAAATCTGTCCAGGTTCATAACCCAAGGGTCTGGTAGAAATACTATATTGTTGACCCGAGGCCGTCCGTAACTCACCCTGATCTAACTCTGCTAAGAAAACCCTTTTGACAATATCTCGCCAGAGTTCATCAATTAGAGGCTCACCCAATAATTCTCTAGCCGCCAGATTAAAATCTACAACCTGCCCCTGGGCATTCAGTACGATGACAGCGCCAGGTATGGCATCCAACAGTGCTCGCAAATGTTGTGTCATGGATACCTGCTCCTGAACAGGCAGTGAATAAGCATCCGAAAGACTGGACACTGATTGAGATAATTGTTCAAAACTTGAATTCAATGATCCAGAGACCCGGTTGAATTGGTCAAAGGCCTTGAGAAGATCGGTTTTCGTCGAATTTTGGCTCATTAGGTTAGTGCTTATAACTGACCTAAGGTATTTAGCAGGAATTAATCCATCAATGATTTTTTATTAATTATCAATGAGTTAAATATCCGACACAGAAAGTAAATGACAATATTTTGACTGAATTTAACGAACGATTTCGTATTTGCGCATTTTTTCCACCAGCGTCGTTCGGCGCATTTGCAGGAGATTGGCAGCCCTGGCCACCACGTTGTTAGATTCCGTCAGCGCCTGTTCGATGAGCGAGATTTCGATTTCGGTCAGGTATTTTTTCATATCAATACCGCCATCAGGCAACTGATTCATGGTTACCTCACCCGCAATATGCTCTGACATTTCAGTTTCAGCAGGTAACTCCGGTGCAGATGAGATATCCGCATTTTCTGAAACAAATTTCTGTGGCAAATCTTTAACGTCAACCACGCCATGTGGGTACAAAATGGCTAAACGTTCAACCAGGTTAGCCAACTCACGGACGTTGCCTGGCCAGTCGTATAATGACAACATCGACATCGCTGCTTTACTCAAGCGTACTGAGCCCCTATTCTCGCGCTCAATGCGGTTAACCATTTCATGGATTAATAATGCGATGTCTTCACGACGCTCACGTAAAGGTGGCACATCGATTGGGAATACATTTAAACGATAATAAAGATCCTCACGAAACTTGCCATCCTTAATCTGTTCTTCAAGTCGGCGATGGGTCGCCGCAATGACACGTACATCGGTTTTTTGCGTGCGGTTGCTGCCCACCCGCTCATAGCTTCGTTCCTGTAGGACTCTAAGTAGTTTAACCTGCATGGGCAATGGCATATCCCCGATTTCATCGAGAAAAATAACACCTCCCTCAGCCAATTCAAAACGGCCCTGACGGGCACTAATCGCACCGGTAAAAGCACCTTTTTCATGACCGAAAAGCTCACTTTCAAGAAGTTCAGAGGGAATGGCGCCACAGTTAATGGGAATAAAGGGTTTATTGCTGCGATTCGACTGTGCGTGAATATTACGAGCAATGACCTCTTTACCGGTACCCGACTCGCCCATGATCAACACGGAGGCATTGGTATCTGCGACTTGGTCAATCATGTGGTTAATGAATTTAATCGCGGGACTGGAACCAATGAGGTTATCGCATGACCGATTACTCATGCGGCGTTCCCGTTTATTATGAATCTTAACGTGATCCAGCACCTGATTCATGGAATAGTAATCCGGCTGAAAGTGAATTGCGGAAACGAAGGGCAAATGTACAACCACCTTCTGTTCATCAAGATCGTCTTTTTCAGCCAATAATACGACGGGGAACTGACATTGATTGTCATTATTCAAGGAAAGAAAATACCCACTCACTGGCCCTTCATTAACGGCAAAAATCGCTAGATAGGCATCCAGTTCCTCTGCTGATTTAGAGGTCAAGTCATCTGGTTTTAGGATATACGTTTGATATTTTAAAAACTGGAGTAACTGCTGAAAGGATTGTGCGCGAGCTTTATCAGATTCAACAATCAGGATATTGTTGTCTGCATCACTACCCGATGATTTATTCATTATTGGTCAACTTCCTATGGGACTTCATCAATTCGACCCCTAACCCAAAGAGTCGAAAATTTGACTAAATAGCTATTTCTAGTCCTGAGTGTAGACAAAGTTGACAAGAAATCGACAGAAAATTGTGATTTTTTTACATATTTTACAATTGATTGATTTATCTATATATAGACTTCATTTATGAAGCCATGAATGACTATTTGGGTGCGTTATTTTTATAAGCGTTAGATGCCCTAGCACTTTGTCGAACCTTAACCTGTTGCAACTGGGTCTGTTGTTGCATCTGGGTTAATCGACGCACAATATCTTCATTAAGTGTTTTCAGCTCATAGGCTAATTTTTCATCAATGTTAGCCTTGTCTTCAAAATAACGCCGGATGATCGGTACCCGTTTTTTATCCAGACTCGCGACCTTGTCCCAGTCCAGATCGGCAATAGCCTCCAGGATGGCATTACTGAGTTCGATGGCTTTATTGATCAAGAGCATATCCTTTACTTACTTGGCCTCTGTATAGGCAGGAATTTGTTTCCATGCAGAACGAATTTCATTCATCAACTTGGTAACTTCGTCTAGCTTACTGACATCTTCCTCGACATTAGCTTCTAAAAGACGCATGTTCATATATTCGTAAAGTGCATCCAGATTTTTTGTTAACTCATTTTTCTGATCATGATCTAGACATGCGCTCAGCCCGGCGATAATGGAAATCGCTTTACCGATCAATTCACCTTTGGCAGGTTTATTTTTCTGTTGGATCGCACCTTTAGCCTGGGCAATGCGCTCTATGGCCCCATTCATCAGGCGTAAAATTAATTCATGAGGGTCTGCATAAGCAATAGAACTGTTATCAGTTTGCTGGTATTCGTTAAGAGCAGCATGAGCAAGATTATTCATATTATTCTCCGTCATTGTTACTCTCTATATCGGCCATTTTAGTGAAGACTTTAACGAATTCTCTCTGAATATCTAGTTGTTGTTATTGATTGA
>JASJBW010000087.1 GCA_030066315.1 Gammaproteobacteria bacterium | reverse complement strand
TAGTTGAGATTGTAGTTTTATCAGAGCGAGCCTCATGGACTCGCACAGATGGCAGTTTTCCCGGTAATAAAAAATCAATCCCGGTAGATCTTGACGGTTCAATCTATCAGGATTCTTGAGGTTTAATAGCCAGGAATACTGGGCCATTACTTCTCTGAATCAGAATCGCTACTGATTTGCCCGGTTTCAAATCCTCAACAATTTCCTCGAACTCCGACACTGAATTCACGCTTCGGTTATCGATCATACTGATCACATCACCCTTGCGGATTCCAGCCAAGAGTGCTGGACCCGAATCTTCAAGCTCCATGACTTCGACACCAGAGTCAACGTTCATCTTTTTCCTGGTTTCTGCATCGAGATTCTGTACGGTCAAACCCAGCGCAGATTTCTGGATAGCTTCTTCCGTTGGATCCTCAATCCTTGCTTGAGTGATATCCGCAGGCAACTGGGCAATCTTGACCTGGATTTTCTTTCTACTGCGATCTCGAATGATGACAACCTCCGCATACTTATCAACCGGAGTCCGTCCGACCAATGGTGGGAGACTGCTTGAGCGTGTGACCTTTTTGCCATTAAATTCAATAATGACATCACCAACTCGCAATCCTGCGGCCTCTGCAGGGCTATCCTCAAGTACCTTGGCTACCAGAGCACCATGCGGGTTTTTCATGCCGAATGATTCCGCCAGTTCCCGTGTCACTTCCTGAATCAGAACACCCAACCAGCCTCGGGATACTTTGCCGGTATTTTTAATTTGTTCAGCCACATCAACCGCCATCTCAATCGGTATGGCGAAAGACAGTCCCATGAAACCACCGGAACGACTGTAAATCTGGGAATTGATACCAATGACTTCACCATCCATGTTGAATAGTGGCCCCCCAGAATTTCCTGGATTGATCGCCACGTCAGTCTGGATGAAAGGTACGTAGTTATCATTGGGTAAACTCCGACCCTTGGCACTGACAATACCCGCTGTGACGGTGTGGTCGAAACCGAAGGGGGAACCAATAGCCAGAACCCATTCACCCACCTTGAGATCATTCGAGCTACCATACTCCAAAGTAGGCAGATTTTTTCCCTCTATTTTGAGTAAGGCCACGTCGGAATCTTTATCAGAGCCAATGACCTTGGCATCGTATTCCTGTCGGTTATCCAGACGGACAATCACTTCATCAGCGCCCTCGATGACGTGATGATTGGTCATAATATAGCCGTCTTTTGAAATGATAAAACCAGAACCCAGAGAACTGGTCTCGCGGTCCTGAAAATTAAAGCCATCATGGTCAAAAAACTTCTTGAATAATTCACCAAAGGGCGACCCCTCGGGAAATTCGGGCATCTCGAAATCTTTTCTCAATTGGCTGGTTTTAATTTTTTTACTGGTACTGATGTTAACGACCGAGTCCTTGGCTTTTTCCACAATACCGGTAAAGTCAGGTAACTTTGCTGCCAGTATGTGTCCGCTGAAAAGCATCAGTAATACCGCAGTAAAAAGTGAGATGGATCGTGTTTTCATAATCAAATTCCTAGAAAATCATTAATAGTAGGACTGTTAAATAGAACGCTGGGTTCAGCTGATGTGATGAATTACCATTGGCTCGAATGAATGGCCCAGTTTATGTTGACTGATCCGACTCGTGAACCACAACCCACAGAATAATCCGATGAGAGCGGCAAGCACATTTAATAATTCACTTGCACCGAACAAAATATTCGCCAATAAGGAAAAAGAAAACAGCAGTAATAATGGCAGCATGTAAACCAAAAAGCTGGATATGAATAATACTTTATTGGGCATTTTTACCATTACCTGGTCACCGACACTGAGATTTTGCGTATTCAACACAGAAATAGGCTTCGCACGAAATCCCAGTAATCGACCCAGGCTGCCAGTTCCACAGGCACCATTATATTGGCACCCTGAACAACCGGCCGAATTTATGACTTCTATTACGGCGCGATCACTATTGACTTCAATAACTCTGGCTTGTTCGTAAATCATATTGGATTAATTCAAATAGGCCATAGACAGGGCGATTTGCCTGACTGTTTTAGCAGGCACTTCACCGATCGCAGTAATTGAATAATCCTTGTAGGTAGTACCATAAGCATTGACTGCACCCATGGATGATTCACCACTGAGGCCTTGCTGCGATTTTTTTTCTATAAACACTGATACTGAAGCCATACCATCGGTCAAAATCATCTGCTGTGTGAAGTCTGGTGAATTCATCATCTTCTTGCGGAAGGCAGATTCTATCCAAAAACCCTGGGGCAATTTTTCAATGCTCCAGTTAGCATCAGCGGGGTGCTGGCTGTCACCCTCACCGCTATGTGATCGGATTAAAGCATAACCGCTGTCAATCTCTGGAAGCACTTTGAACGCTTTCTGATCGTCATAATGCAGAATAGCGATCTCAGTGAACATGATCTGTTCACTGGCCCGACCTTGTTCGTCAAATAACTGTGACTGCAAAAGTAGGCCGTTTTTTTCATGAATCCAGACCTTCATGCCATATCGAAACTCATCCTTTGGATCAATCGCAACGATTACAGCAGGATGATCAGCCACACGGTCATTACCGCTTAGTTTGAAGTCATAAAACTTACCTAACCGTTCTACATCCTCGGGAATCCATATAGGGGATGCGTTGGCTTGATTGGACTGGTCCACCACGACCTGACGACTAGAAGGCCATACACAAGTCAGATTATTGTTATCACGTAGGATTTCTCGAGCTTCACCATTGAGAGAAATCAATCTTTCACGTTTACCCTGAGCGTCATTAACATGCAAGATCGACATGCTTTCGAGTTGACCATTATGCAGATAAACAAAACGCCCTTGGTAACTCAGCTCCTGCATGGCGGATGACATTTTCTGTACCCAATCCATGGCTGCACTGTCGACATCAGCTTGAACAGAGAAGCCCCAGAAAAAAGCCACTGAAAGCAGCAAAAACTTCATTCGATAAAGCGCTGGCCGAGCGGGTAGCGCAGGGCAATCATTCACTATCAAAACCCACTACTCTGACCTGCGGTAAGATCCCGTGCATGGAATTCGAATATTCATTATGGTTGATAAGATAGGTATTTAACTTGTTTTGCATTTCAGGTGCACCACGTTTGATATTCCAGTTCATTCCTGGCTGCAGGTTTTGGCGATCTCCCGAACCGGACACTCGAACTTTTTGGCTCACTACCGGAATTCTGGCCAACTGCTCAACACGTGCCTGGCTTTCATCCACACTGGCAATCGCATCCTCAGAACCGGGTTGAAGCGCCGTTGGTTGTAGCGTGGTGATAGTTACCACGGCTACCGCTGCAGCAACGGCTAATCCTGCAGCAGGTTTAAACAGTAAGTTCCAAAATCGTGATGATATCTTGTCGGTCTGAGCAGACTTTTGGATTTTAACCTGGTGAACGGCTTCCTGTTCCAATCGTGCTCTAACACCCGCAACAAAATCGAGTTGGATACTGTCAGGCATTTCATTTCGCATCACATCGCCGATCATCTGATAACGCTGCAAGGTATATTGCTGATTCACATCAGACTGTAAACTTTTTAATGTCGATTGATCTTCAACGGTATGCTGATAGTCATCGAGAATTTCCGACAATTTTTCATTTTGATTGGTCATTATTCGTACCTAAATATCATGTCTAAATGATTAGTCATTCCAACAATGGTCTTAGTTCCTTATCGATAGCATCCCTGGCTCGAAAAATCCTTGATCTTACGGTGCCAATGGGACAATCCATCACATCGGCAATCTCTTCATAACTCAAACCCTCTATTTCACGGAGTGTAATGGCCGATTTGAGATCATCCGGTAAACTTTCTATGGCGCGATAAACGGTATCTTTGATTTCATCCGTCAACAGCAGGTTCTCCGGATTGGTATAATCCTTGAGACCACTTTCACCACTAAAATGTTCGGCATCATCAACATCTACAGCATAAGACGGTGATTTACGGCTCCGCGATGCCAGATGATTCTTAGCAGTGTTAGCCGCTATTCGATACAACCAGGTATAGAACTGGCTATCACCACGAAAGTTACCAAGGGCTTTGTAAGCCTTGATAAAAGTTTCCTGGGCCACGTCATAACACTCGCTTTGATCTGACACGAAACGCGAGATTAAATTCACAACTTTTTGTTGATATTTGACAACCAGAATGTCAAACGCAGATTTGTCGCCCTGCTGGACTCGTTTGACCAATTCACTATCGAGCTGTGATGACCCCATTCATTACCCTGATTCAAATCATAGTTATCAGCAAGATACACCACCCTGCTACAATTTTTACTTAATCTATGGACCCGGAATATATCAAAAGATTCTTAATTGCGTTGAATTTTTCCAGGCACGCATCGTTTGATGGTTTTTTCGTTCAAAACGGATCATACTTAAAATATATTCTGACAACCGATTTTCTAAGCAATCCTATGGGAAAACAATTCCAGTACGATGTCGTCATCATAGGGAGTGGTGCCGCCGGTATGTCCTTGGCATTGCAATTGCCGGAAACGACATCCGTGGCCCTACTGGCAAAACAGGGCATTGATCAATGCTCAACCTACTATGCCCAGGGCGGCATCTCTGCCGTACTAGAATCCGATGATTCCTTCGAGTTGCACAGCCAGGATACCCAGGATGCTGGTGTCAGTTTATGTAATCCAAAAACCGTACGGACGGTCACCGAAGCCGGACCAATCGTCATTAACTGGTTGGCTGATTTGGGTATGCCCTTTACTAAATACAAGCAGGATCACTCAGTGAGTGGTTTTCATCTCACACGTGAAGGTGGCCACAGCAAACGACGGGTTGTACATGCAGCAGATGCAACGGGTGTCGCATTACAAAATACCCTGTATGCGCATGTTACCGAACAGCCTAATATTGACATTTTCAATCATTATCTGGCCATAGATCTCATTACCCGAAAAAATCGCTGTGTTGGGGTTTATGCCTATAACGAAGAAAATCACCAGGTCAATGTCTTTGCCGGAAGGAAAATTGTATTGGCAACTGGCGGTGCCAGTAAGGTTTACCTTTATACCAGCAATCCGGACGGATCCACGGGTGATGGTATCGCCATGGCATGGCGTGCGGGTTGTCGAGTCGCCAACATGGAATTCAACCAGTTCCACCCTACCTGTTTATATCATCCTGAAGCTAAATCATTTTTGATCACTGAAGCATTACGTGGCGAGGGTGCAAAATTATTGTTACCCAACGGTAAGCGCTTCATGCATCATTTTGATGAACGTGCCGAACTCGCTCCCCGTGATATTGTGGCTCGGGCTATTGACCATGAAATGAAACGATTGGGGGCAGATTTCGTTTACCTCGATATCAGTCATAAAAGTCGCGCCTTCATCAAATCGCATTTCCCGACCATTTATCATCGCTGTAAAGAATATGACATTGATATCACGAGCGATCCGATTCCGGTCGTACCTGCCGCACACTATACTTGTGGTGGCGTTATGATTGACCTGAATGGGCTCACAGATGTTGAAAATTTGTATGCTATTGGCGAAGTGAGTTACTCAGGCCTTCACGGCGCCAATCGCATGGCGAGTAATTCCCTGCTCGAATGTCTGACCTTTGCCCGGGCAGCCGCCCAACATATCACTGCAACCTTATCTGAGAGCCCAAAATCCGGGCGTCTAAAAAGTTGGGATGAGTCTCAGGTTACGGATTCAGATGAAGAAGTCGTGGTCTCCCATAACTGGGATGAACTCAGGCGCTTCATGTGGGATTACGTGGGTATTGTGCGCACGAACAAACGACTACAGCGGGCTCTCAACCGGACTTACTTATTAAAGCGCGAAATCAATGAGTATTATGGAAATTTCAGGGTCACTGCGGATTTACTAGAACTGCGTAACCTGGTCGTGGTCGCCGAATTGATCATACGTTCTGCGCTCTCCCGCAAAGAAAGTCGGGGGCTTCACTACACTTTGGATTATCCTGAGACCCTTGAAAAGGCTGAAATAACGGTATTGACTCCGGAAGCCAAAGAATCCCAAAGGCACCAAAAGGTTTCGTTATTGTCCCGCTAACACCCTCAGTGTTGCTTCAGCCAGAGATTAATAGCCTCAATTAATTCTTCATTTTTATCATCAAAGAAATGTTCCGCGCCCTTGATGACCTGCTGCGAATAAGCCTTGTTATGCTGGCTGGATGATTGACGTAATTCGGCCGTTTCCAATACACCCGGGAGATCATCATCACCATACAGGTCCAGCACTGGGATATTGATTTTTTTCAATGAACCGGCAGAATTGACATGACTTTGAGTTTGCGTCGCACCCATGCCCACGGCTACCAACGCATCAATTCGGTGTTTGTGATTGGCCAGGTAGTAACTGGACATGGTTGCGCCCTGACTATGGGCCACGATCACCAGTTTGGTCATACCCTGTTCCAGTAAAAAATCCTCAGCAGCCTGCACCCGCGGTGCTATCTCCGGGTAAAGCGGGACGTACTCGGCATATTCAGCCTCGTTAGGCAGTATCGGCATTTGAATGGATAAGGTATTCCAACCGTTTGCGGTCATTTCCACTCGTACCGGTTTAACGACTTGATCCCAGTTAGGGTGAATCCCGGTGCCATGGACGACGATCATACCTTTTTTGGATGCTTCTTCAGCCTCTGTATAGATGGATAAAAACTCATGTCCATCAGTTTTAAGCCAGTAAGCTTCACCATCGAGGATGGAATCTACAATCTGGTCAGCCCAGCGCTTTTCCTTGGCTACATCTGAAGCCATGACGGGACACATCACACATACCAATAGTAGATAACTTACGATTCTCATTTCTTACTCCTCAGGTCACATTTTGAAATTTTTATACTTGATTTTGCGTGGCATCTTAACAATGATTGCTGTTGATTGAATAGTCTCTTTTCAAATGGATATGCTCAAGCAAAAACAATTCTCAGTCATCACCAACGGACGTTCAACTATTAATATCACTCGTGACATAGAAACTGCTATTCATGAATCCAATATCAAAAATGGTTTATGTCACGTCTTCATTCATCATACTAGCGCTTCTTTGATCATTACTGAGAATGCTGACTCACTGGTGCAGGAGGATTTGGCCTTTTTCATGGAAAAATTGGTTAAAGATGGGGACCCGAATTACATACATGATCAGGAAGGGCCCGATGATATGTCTGCACACATACGTTCGGTTTTAACCCAAAGTGAAATTACTATTCCGGTAAGGCATGGACATTGCGGCCTGGGGACCTGGCAAGGTGTATTTCTCTGGGAACATCGTACTCATCCACACCAACGCCAAATAACCATAACCATACAAGGCGAATAAACCGGATTAATAGTGGTATTTTCCACATCCATTGCCCAAGGACATCGTTTTCCTTTAAGCTATACGGCTTTATTTTTTTGCCATAACTAGAATAATTGTTACCGAGGTGCATACATGGCTGAGTCTGAACATACTTTTAGACGTTATAAAGATGGGGATCATACTTACCGCTCTATAGGCGAAAATATCTTCGAACAAGATACGACTTACAAATGCCCCACATATGTCAACCGAACCCCTCCTTGCCAGGGTAGTTGCCCCTCGGGGGAGGATATTAGAGGCTGGTTGAGTATTATTCGCGGCATCGAAAAACCTGCCGACGGCATGGATAAATTTGAGTATGCCTTTTATCGCTCAACTGATGCCAATCCATTTCCCGCAATCATGGGGCGCGTATGTCCTGCACCCTGCCAGGAAGGTTGCAATCGCAACGAAGTCGAAGATTTTGTCGGTATTAATTCTGTAGAGCAATTTATCGGAGATAACGCCCGCGAGAAAGGTTACGTCTTTAAGAATGATGCCCCTGATACCGGTAAGACCATTGCAATCATTGGTGGTGGCGTGGGTGGCCTCGCCTGTGCTTACCAGTTACGTCGTCGCGGACATGCAGTCACCGTTTTTGACAATCACAAGGAACTCGGTGGCATGATGCGTTATGGCATTCCCGGTTATCGAACTCCACGTGATGTGATGGACCATGAAATTCAACGCATCCTGGATATGGGTGTTGAAGTTCGTTTAAATACCTTTATCGGTAAAGATATTAGCATGGATGATCTGCGCAAGGATTATGACGCGGTAGTCATTGCCATTGGTGCCCAATCAGGCCGTAATATTCCCATCCCTGGTGGAGATGCCCCAAACTGTACAACGGGTGTCGCTTTTCTCGATGCCTATAATGATGGCCGTTTAAAATTTGTTTCGAAGCGCGTGGTTGTCATAGGTGGTGGAGATACGGCTATGGACGTGGTTTCCGTGGCACGTCGCCTGGGTCATATTGAACATACCCATGAAAATGAACGCCCTGAAAACATCATATTAAATCAGACCGCACAGGATGTTGCCCTCACGGTTAAAAAAGAAGGCGCTGACGTCATTTTGGCTTATCGTCGCCCGGTAGATCAAATGCCAGCCGCTTTGCACGAAGTAGAAGCTGCTGAACGCGAAGGGGTAGAATTACGGGGTAGTTTGGTGCCTGTTTCGGTCATCACCGATGACTCTGGTCGCGCCACTGCATTGCGGGTTGCAAAAGCGGATTGGAGTTCTGGTCAGATGGAGATCATCGAAGACTCAGAACATGATATCGAATGTGACTTGATCGTATCCGCTATCGGTCAAGGTGCAGACCTGACCGGTATGGAAGCACTAGACAATGGTCGCGGTCTGATCAATGCCGACAAATACTACCAGGTCCCTAACGAAGCCGGCCTCTTTGTTATTGGAGATGTGGTAAGGCCGCACTTATTAACCACCGCCATAGGCCAGGCATCAGTGGCGGCAGAGAGTATCGACCATTACTTGAGCAATCTGGAATACGATAAACGCCCCAAGGTCGATGTTCATCATTTTGACTTGCTTGATAAACTCAAAGAAGCTTCTCTGGCACCTGAGCAGTATACCCATGAAGAAGTCTGGGGTACGAACGAGGCTGACTTTGCAATTCATAATTACGAAGATCGTTCTGCCCAGGAAATCATTCCTGCTGACAAGCTATTTCTCGGACACTTCGAGAATACTCCTCGTAACTTACGTCCCGAATCTTTTATCAAGGCTGAAAATGTCATTGATTCATACGAAGAGCGTTTTAAGGGCCTCGCTGAGGAAGATGCCGAGAAAGAGGCTGACCGCTGCATGAGCTGCGGCATGTGTTTTGAATGTGACAACTGCGTCATCTATTGTCCCCAGGATGCCGTATTCCGTGTCAAAAAAGACCAGTCTACCCTTGGACGCTATGTCGATACCGATTACACCAAGTGTATCGGTTGCCATATTTGCTCGGATGTCTGCCCTACCGGTTATATCAATATGGCGATGGGCGATCACTAAGCTAAACCCAAAAAACGCAGTTGAAGAGCCTGAACTTGTTCAGGCTTTTTTAATGCCTGGATCAGTAAATGAAACTTGATTTTGCATGACCTTATCGCCACAATGCGCGCTGATTTTTTAGCCTTCGTTTAATTATTTGAGGAATTATTATGAAACTGATCCTTTTAGGTGCTCCCGGAGCAGGTAAAGGTACAGTAGCCAAGCTGCTGACCGAAATAGATGGTTCTGTGCAGATCTCAACCGGTGACATATTGCGCGCCGCTGTAGCCGCTGGTACTGAACTGGGCAAAAAAGCTGAAGCAGCCATGAAGGCGGGAGACCTGGTTTCTGATGACCTGATCATGGGCATCATGGAAGAGCGTTTGAAAGAAGACGACTGTAAAAGTGGTTACCTTCTAGATGGTTTTCCTCGCACCATTCCACAGGCTGAGGCCCTTAAAGGTTTACTGGATAAGATGGGTGAACAACTGGATACGGTAGTTAATATTGACGTTCCACGCGAAGTCATTCTGGACCGTTTAACGACCCGTCGAACCTGCACCGATTGTGGCGCCATCTACAACGTCAAATCCAATCCACCCCAAGTCGAAGGAATATGTGATGCCTGCGGTGGCAATGTAGTTCAACGTGACGACGAAACCGAAGAAGCCATCGGTAATCGCCTTGATGTTTATAATGAAAAAACAGCGCCTTTGGCAGATTTTTATGAAAAGGAAGGCATGTTGTTAACCGTCAGCGCAACTTCAAGTGATGACGTTATCTCAGCTATTAAAAACAAACTGGGCATGTAAAACCCGTTATTTCAAATGAAAAAAAAGCCGGCTATGCCGGCTTTTTTTGTGGCATCGTCTTAACCGATCAATCCACCATCGTCACGGGTAATCGCTATCACTGATGAGCGCGGCACTGTGTTGCCACCCCCTGGAAAATGACTGGATTTACCCTTTTCACCTGGATGCTGAATTCCAACAAACAAGGTCTTGCGGTCCGCACTCCAACAGATGCCTGTAACTTCACAGGAAACTGGACCCACCATGAAGCGACGAATCTCACCACTCGCAGGATCACCTACTAGCATCTGGTTATTACCCATACCGGCGAAATCACCCTTATCGCTATAATTTCCATCGGTCTGGATCCACAGCATGCCACTCTCACTAAAGGCGAGTCCATCCGGTGAATTAAACATATTGTACTTGTTGATGTTACTGGTGCCGGCATAAGCATCCGAATGCACAGCCGGGTTTCCGGCGACTACAAATAAATCCCAGCTGAACTTATTAGCGGTGTGATTGCCACCCTGCGGATTCCAACGCACGATTTGACCGTAGTGATTTTCCTTGCGAGGATTTGGCCCCTTTACCGGAGTAGCATCACCACCGGCATTAGGCTTCTTACCGCGGTTCTTGTTATTGGTCAAACAGCAGTAAGCTTCATTCTTAAGTGGATTGGCTGCGACCCACTCCGGACGATCCATCGTAGTCGCACCAACAATCGAAGCTGCCTGACGGGTATGGATACAAACTTCAGCCTGTGTCTTCATGCCAGTCGTTTTA
>JASJBW010000089.1 GCA_030066315.1 Gammaproteobacteria bacterium | reverse complement strand
CTTCAGTTGGATCTTAAAGAAATTAATGCCGACCCACCTTTTCGCTTGGTTGGAAACCTGCCTTATAATATTTCTACGCCGTTGATGTTTCATCTGCTCGAATACCCTGCACTCATTGAAGATATGCACTTCATGGTACAAAAAGAAGTGGCACAAAGAATCATCGCGCAACCCAATAACAAGCACTACGGGCGCCTCTCCGTCATGATGTCTTATTACTGTGCCAGTGAAGTGTTGTTCGAGGTACCGCCTTCCGCCTTCTCACCACCACCGAAGGTGGATTCCGCCATCATTCGACTCAAGCCACATGTTCAACCCGAGGTCCAGGTAGACGATATTCAACGCTTACAACAAGTTGTTAAAACATCATTTAATCAACGCCGTAAAACGATCAGTAATTCGTTAAAAACCCTGATTGACCGGGCATCGCTGGAACGCATGCATATCAATCCTTCCGCCCGAGCGGAAAACTTAACGCTGGCAGAATTTGCCCTTATTTCACAAAACCTGAATCAAAACTTATGACCGCAAGCCTTTCGATTATCAGCGCCATGGATGAAAACCGTTTAATTGGAAACAAGAATACCCTACCCTGGCATTTACCCGCCGACCTGGCTTTCTTTAAAAGAACCACATTGAATAAACCCATCCTGATGGGACGTAAAACCTATGAATCCATAGGTCGTCCTCTGCCCGGTAGACGCAACATCATCATCACCCGTAATACGGGTTACGAACAATCCGGTTGCGAGATTGTGGCCAGCATTGATGAAGCACTGGTTATGGTCAATGATCAACCGGAGGTTATGTTAATTGGGGGTGCCAGCCTTTATGAACAAACCATCAACCAGGCCACAAGGCTTTATATCACCCAAATCCATGCTCAATTTGAAGGGGATGCCTGGTTTCCGGAAATAGACCCCATACGCTGGCAGGAAGTCTGGCGCGAAGCGCACCAGGCTGATGCCAAAAATCCCTGCGATTATTCATTTGTAAAATATTTGTTACGGAAATGACATTTCATCGGTTTATATTTGCCTTTCATCTTGAAATTTGATTATATGATCGTCCGAGAAGAGAGACATCGCTATGGAGACAGATAAAATGGAAAGTCGTACTTATATCATCGGAAGAGAAGGTCATATCTATCTGGATGACAAGACTGTGAGTAAACAGCATGCAGAGATCCAGATTATGAATGGTGAGATTTACCTGCGCGATCTGGGTTCAACCAACGGGACTTATCTGGTTAAAAATAATCGGCTAGTGGCTTTTGCTGAAGGTTACGTCCAACTGAACCAACCGGTTGTCATTGGGAATAAACAGTACACCATAAAAAGACTACTGGAAATGGCGGGTGCCATCGCCGCCTGATTAACTGATAACGACCTTCAACAACTTCGTCATTACTGACGCGCTTTTTGACTGATACGTTCGCTGATAAATTCAGCGGCCTGGTCTACTGTTTTTTTCACGTTTTGTTCCATGGCATCTAATTCACCCGGCGCAAGGTAATACACCATATCGATCTCATGACGGATATAACGCGAGGGTAAGCGTGTCAGCGCATAACAAGCGACATCGAGAAAAAACTCTTCATCCGCATCAGTATAACGTCCTACCAACTGGCGACTGATATAGTCGAATACCAGGTGTTCATAATAGTTATACAGACTCGCAAAATTCATTATTGCCTCTTTTTTATATTCCCAGTAAAGCGCCACCTAACAACCAGGGCCAATAAATCCCTTCTTTTTCTTCAGTCGCCGGTTGCATTTGCTCAAACAATACCTGCTCTTCGGCATTTAACAGACCAGGGACTGGTTTGGCGTCATCAACTTTAACCTTGGTATCGGCTGTCGCAACGGCGTACTGACCCAGTGTTAATTCTCCCCTGACACCTTCTTCATCTTCCAACGTGATCAAACCATCCAGGACCACCGTGTGTAAACGCACATCAGCATCATTCCGCCGGGCCGACTGCTCACAATCATTAGCCTGGCATAACTTAACCACGTAATCCGTCCCTCGTACACCAATCGTCAATACACCGGTATGAAATCGATAAACACTCAAAGGATTAGCCCCTATGGATCCGGTAATCTTCCGTAATCCCCCCTTGATCAAATCGATGATACTGGTGCTGCCAGATTCAAAGCCTGACTTCATCTGGTATTCGGTAATACGCACCGAGCTGTCTGGTTTAACCCGCATTTCAGCGCCATCAATCATTTTGACGACCAGTTCCGCTCCCTTGGCTGTCGACAGGCGATCGCCTTCGTAAACAATAGACTTTTCTATCAGTCGATTTTCCTTGCCATTTTTATCGGTCGAGGTCGCAAATCCTTTAACGGTATCAATAGTACCGACCTGCTCGAAGGTAATGACTTCTCCCTGCATAATACGTTTAACAGTTACCAATTTGAGTCGCTGGCCTTCAATGAGACGTCCCGTGTACTGATTGAATGCATAAGGATTTAATTCCTTGATCTTTTGCTTGATCTGGGGCCATAACGCTTGATGTTCAGGGTAAATCTGCCCCACCAGCATTTCCAACGATTGATTGGGACCTACTCTCATTATTGCACGAGAAGATTCAGCCAATTCATAGCTTGCTTCATCTGCATACACTGGAACCAGGCTTATTAAAGCCATCAATAGGCTTGCCAAAAAACCAGTCATTATTCGTCGCCTAGTCATTGTTATCTCTCCATCTGTTGTGTCAGTTTTTCCACTTTTTCCAGTGCCAAACTGACCAGCCGCGTGGCTACTTTTAGAATATTTAAATCACCCTGTTCAAAAGAGGCTTCAGAGGTATGGTTCACTACTTCTATGGCTCCAATCACCTTATCCTGAACGAATAAAGGCACACACATTAAAGAGTGTGTATGGAAATCAAGACTTTCATCAATCACCGAAGACCAGTGTTTGGAGTTATGCACATCCTCGATCAGGATACCCTTGGCATGCTTGATCGAATTACCCACGACTCCGGTATCGATACCCATGCGATGATTGAGCAAATGATCCTGTGCCTCTCCTATCACGGCTACAAATTCCAACTCCTGGTTGGCTTCATCCACCAGAATTAAAGAACCATTCTCGGTGTTACAGGTATGCATAACCAAAGCCAGCAGTTGATTTAAAATTTCAGGTAAATCAACACCCTGGTCAATAGACTGTGTGGTTTCACAGAGTTCGTTTAAAACACGAAATGCCTGCTGATGCCGCGAGAGATTTTTACTGACTTGCTGGTTCCTTTTTTTAAGCAGCTCATTCTCATCGCGCAATATTTGAATGATGTCACGCCGATTGATAGCCATCTCAGGATATTTTTACATTTATAACCAATACTTTAGGACATAAATGACAAAATAACAGGGCTAAACAACCCGTTTGAGAGAATTCAGATAAATAACCATGACCAGCGGATAAAAAGCTCTTTTTGATGCTTAAAAGGAGCGGTCTACCCGCGTATTAAGAGGAGCGTGAAAATCGATTAACGAGTTGATTTCCGTGGGACAAGGGTGCCAACATCACAGGATAAACTGAACCAACGTGGTGTTTTTTTATCGATACGTAAGGCCGTGATACGCCCACCCCATAAACAGCCACTATCCAGTGCGAAGCAGCTTCCATATTGATTGGTTGGCAAGGTTGACCAATGCCCAAATACAATCCTATTATGTTTAATAGCCGTCTGTTTAAATTCAAACCAGGGCTTTACCTCATCCGAATTTAATCGACTGGGCGCTCCTTTAGTAGACAGGTCAAGACTCTTATCACTCTTCAAATATCGCATACGGGTAAACACATTAGTGATAAAACGCAATCGGTCGATCGATTCCAGTTCATCATTCCACTGTGCAGGCTTGTTACCGTACATGTGATGTAAAAATTCGGTTATTTGCGAGCTGCGCAGTGCAGTCTCTACTTCTTTTGCGCGTTGGCAGGCATCGCCAATGGTCCAACCCGGGTAGATGCCCGCATGAACCATGGCGAAGTTAAATTCGATTTCATGATGAATTAACGGGCGAAAACGCAGCCACTCCAATAATTCAACACAATCGGGAGCCTCCAATATCGGTAGCAAGGTGTCGTTGGAGCGGAGCTTGGTCCCATTATAATGAGCGGCCAGCAGGTGCAAATCATGATTGCCCAACACCGTGATGGCGCGATCTCCCAGATCTCTGATAAATCGTAAAGTTTCCAGGGACTGGGGGCCCCGGTTGACCAGGTCACCGACAAACCAGAGGCGATCGCGTTGATGATTATAATTGATCGCCTTTAATAATTTACTCAGCGACTGGAAACACCCCTGCACATCACCAATTACGTAAACAGCCATTTCACTCAGTATGATTTGATTTTGTTATTTCGATCGACCGAAACCAGCCATTGGCCAAGGCGGGCTCATCCATGACCACGGATAATGACTGGCAATGATCCAATAAATCTTCAAACACGACATTGGTTTTCGTGGCGATATGACGAATGATCATATTAAGAGTGCGCCGACCTACAGCCCATTGTCCGCGTTTCAAAAACTTATCTACAATCAACAATTGTCCTCCTGGTTTAAGAACGCGTTCGGCTTCTTGTAATGCCCTTAAGGAATTCGGAACGATCGCCAGAATCAGATGCATCAGTACCACGTCAAAATGATTATTTTCAAACGGTAATGCCATCGCATCCGCTAGCTGTAATTTTAGATCAAGTTCGGGTCTTTGTTGGGCACGTTGATCAGCTTTTTTTAGCATGGCCGGGGTGATATCCAAACCAATATAATGGGAACGTTCGTCTAGCATCGGGATATCCAGTCCAGTACCAATTCCCGTGATCAATACCTTGGGTGACTGTTCATGACAGATTCTGTTTAAGCTGTTTTGACGCAATGACCGTGTCGCCTGGTCCACCATGGCGTCGTAAA
Source organism: Gammaproteobacteria bacterium (assembly GCA_030066315.1). Lineage (GTDB taxonomy): Bacteria > Pseudomonadota > Gammaproteobacteria > JACNJF01. The sequence continues at coordinate 5,577 of JASJBW010000089.1, read as the reverse complement.
GGGGCGCCAATAAGGTATAACTATGCTTTAGTGCCACTTAGTGCAAAACCCGGGGAGTCGATAACACGAACTCGTCAATGACTGCATCAAAATGCGAGCCATCATCAGCCAGCATTTCGTAACTACCGCGCATGGTGCCCACCGAGGTTTCCAACATCGTTCCAGAGGTATAGGTAAACTGTTCACCCGGCTTTAAATAAGGCTGCTCACCAACGACCCCTTCACCCCTGACTTCCTGGACTTTTTGATTCGAGTCGGTAATAAGCCAGTGACGATTAAGCAATTTTGCGGGCATGTCGCCTTGATTCATAATGGTGATGGTATAGGCAAACACGTAATAATCCTGATCTGGATTCGATTGCTCTTCGACATACTGTGTTTCGACGTCGACTTTAATATTATTCATGGTCTAACTTCCTCAATGCTAAACTGCAACCGGGGCTTTAATATGCTCATGACTCAGGTAATTAACCAATTCAAAATCCTCAAAGGTAAAATCAAATAGGTTGGTGATGGATGGATTAATTTTCATCGTTGGTAACGCATGCGGTTGCCGCTGTAATTGTAAATTGGCTTGTTCAATATGATTGGAGTACAAATGCGCATCTCCGAGGGTGTGTACAAAGTCGCCAGGCTTCAACCCACTGACCTGCGCAATCATCATCAGTAACAGCGCATAGGAAGCAATATTAAAGGGAACCCCAAGAAAAATATCTGCGCTACGTTGATACAATTGACACGACAAACGTCCTTGCGCCACGTAAAACTGAAAAAATGCATGGCACGGCGGTAATGCCATATTCTCGATCTCACCCACATTCCAGGCACTCACAATCAATCGCCTGGAATCAGGATTACTTTTAATCTGCTCCAGCAATTGTTGAATTTGGTCGATATGCCGTCCATCTGCTGTAGGCCATGAACGCCATTGCGATCCGTAAACAGGCCCCAGGTTACCGTTTTCATCGGCCCACTCATCCCAGATACTGACACCATTCTCCTTTAAATAACGAATATTGGTATCGCCTTTTAAAAACCACAACAATTCGTGAATTATGGAGCGAAGATGCAATTTCTTGGTGGTTACTAATGGAAATCCTTCAGCCAGGTCGAAACGCATTTGGTAACCAAATACCGAGCGCGTTCCCGTTCCGGTTCGATCCGTTTTTTCTATGCCATGATCTCGCACGTGGCGCATCAAATCGAGGTATTGTTTCATGGATTCAACTATCTTTATTTAGACCTGGGATTTCAGGTTGTGGGTACTCTTCGGTAAGCAATTATCATAAATAAAAAACCAATAATAATCATCGGCAAAGATAATAACATGCCCATGGTCAGCCAGTTGGTCTGTAACAAATAACCCAGGTGCGCATCCGGCAGGCGAATAAACTCCACCAGGCTACGAAATACCCCGTACCCTAACAAAAACAATCCTGAGACTGCCATATATGGGCGGGATTTTTGCGAATAAATCCACAATATAATAAATAGTAATAGTCCTTCGCCCAACATTTGATACAGCATCGAGGGATGACGGGCCGTCTCACAAAGGGGACCGGCGAAATCAATAAATCGCTCTGGCGGGTAAACTTCACAGGGCAATTTCATAGCCCAGGGCAAGCTGGATGGCCCCCCCCATAATTCACCATTGATAAAATTTCCGAAACGGCCAGCGGCCAAACCCAGGGGTACTAAGGGTGCGATGAAGTCCGTCAATTCAAAAAAGCGGCAACCCAGTCTACGGCGATATACCTCCATCGCCACCAAAACACCCAGAAATCCGCCATGGAATGACATGCCGCCTTGCCAGATTTTAAAGAGATATAATGGATTCTCGATGAAGCTGTCGAAATTGTAAAAAATGACAGAGCCTACCCGGCCCCCTACAACCACTCCGATGGCCCCATAAAAAATGACATCATCGACTTGTTGCGGAGCAATCATTCCGTTGGTTTTGAGAGCCCTTCTTTTACCCAACCACCATGCGGTTCCAAAGGCCACCAGGTACATCACACCATACCAGTGCACTTTAATTGGGCCTAAACTGACCATTACAGGATCAATAGCGGGATACGTAATCATTTTGGAGCAATCAGCGTCATTATACTGCTGCGGATTATGCCTGATTAAGCCTGTGTTCTCATCATTAATTAGGTTTTATTGCCTCTACAGGACACTGTAGAAGAAGACACTAGTGTTCCTTAGAAGAACAGCACCAAGACCCAAACGGCAACCAGGTTTACAATGGCGAGAAAAACCGCTGCTGATCCCATATCCTTGGCACGACCTGATAATTCATGGAGTTCTTCGCCAAAGCGGTCCACTACAGCTTCCAATGCTGAATTTAATATTTCAACCAGCGGCAGCAAGATTACACTACCTATCAACAGGGCTTTTTCAACTCCATTATCTCCCAGGAAAAAACCTATCGGTAGCAATATCACCGCTAACAATAGCTCCTGTCGAAAGGCTTCTTCATGTAAATAGGCAGCACGCATGCCTTGCCACGAATAAATCGTTGCCTTTATGATTCTTCTCATTCCGGTATTGCCACTGTATGCCATGATTGAGCCTTTGATTATTTAATGGATATTATCCGTAATAGTAATATGGGGTCATAGTATTTCAGGGTCGCTATAATTTCAGCTTTTAAGCTCCTAAGGCTGTTATTGCAGCATCATAATTCGGTTCATTTTTTATATCATCTACCAACTCACGATACAGAATGGTGTTATCAACATCCAGCACCAATACGGCTCGGGCGGTAATACCGGCAAGCGGCCCATCTATCATCAAGACACCATAATCCTGAGCAAACTGGCGCGAACACATCAAGGATAGACTGATGACATTCTTGAGCTTTTCATGCTGGCAAAACCGTTGCATTGCAAAAGGAAGGTCTGCGGCAATAACCAGGAACGATGCATCTGGATGCAACAAGGCCAATTCATTGAATTTACGAGTGGAGCGGGCACAAGTTGGCGTATCCAGGCTTGGCACAATATTCAACAGTTTGCGTTGTCCTGAAAAATGATCCAGCCTGGTCTTTTTTAACTGGGTTGATATCAGCTCAAATTCAGGCGCTTTTTGTCCAACCGCAGGTAATTCACCGCTGGTATTAATGGGTTTACCTGCCAGTTTGATTAATGACATAAGGTACTCATTTCATCTTGGACCAATTCATCATAGAAGGCTAAAAACCCTGATGTTTAAGGGCTGCTCAAACATTAAATCGATCCCGAATTATGATTAATTCAGGTTTGGAAGGTTATATAAAAATTAATTACAGACCAATCGCGGGGCGCGCTCCTCGCCATCTTTATCGGCACTGGATACGATTAATTCCGCATAATCTACGAGAAAACTCATGGTGTTGACAAAGTCAACATAATCCAAATACTCACTCTCGAATAGTAATTCTAACTGACTAGAAACAGGTTCAAATAAATCATTGTTCGTGGTGGCACCGGAAACATTACCAATCAATACACCGTTATTTCGTAATTCAGTTAAAACATTTAAAGTGGTATTTAAGCCAACTTCCAACGTCCCATTATTGATGAAAACCGCATCATTTTGAGCCGATAGATTCACCTCACTTCCACTCAAGACCCTGAAAACACCATTATTAATCACGTCGAAAAACGGTGCAATATCTTCAGTATCAAAATAATTAAAAGTAGTTGTTGATGGAATTACAATCGAGCCATTCTCTACAAAACTGGCCTCGAGGACATTAACGGTCCCAGGAAAAACCAGGTTTTCCACATTGGTGAGATTTCCGCCATTCAGGTCAAGCGTCATTGCAACCGGTAGCAATTGGTTCGCGGTAGTCAGCAACCAGTCAGAGCCCACTTGCAGGTCTAGTGTTCCCAATCCTGTTATGGTGCCAGTACTTCCGGTCGTTAATTGAGAACCCAATAAAACCAGACGATCCGTCGGTGAGGCGATAAATATTTCGCCGTCATGAATAATATTCAGGCCAATAAAACTATGCAGTGCACCCCCCGATACATTCAACACATCGGTTGGTCTAATCTCAAGCACTCCCGTAGGTGAACCAATCACATCACCGCTAATAATAGAATTTCCATTCCAATTAATGATCCCGGCTTTTAAAATATTATCGGACGCATTAGTACCTAATGTATTAACGTCAACTATTGCATTGTTAATATTCAGCGTATCCAGGCTTAAGCCACCTTCAATGCCCAATACTCCTGAAGCAATACTTAAATTTCCAGAGGTGCCAGCAATCGTCTGGAAGATCAAACCATCCAGAATGGTATGGTTGCCTGCATTAAGGCTAACCAGCGTCGTATCGGCAGTTTTAATTGAACCGCCCAATGTAGTTACAGAATTAAATTCAATATTACCCTGTTGCACATACATTTCAGAAGTATTCGAGTTAGTAATGAAACCACTGAATTGTAAATCTGGGACCGTACTGATACCCATGAAGCCCAGATTGAATAATCCAGATACTCCCGAATAATTGATGCTGGCAGAAGTAGCAGGAACGGTATAAATCAGATGATTACCCCAGTTATTAAAATCACTGGCAATATCTATAGAAAAAGCCGAGGGCGTCAACTGAGCAAACTGAAACGCACCATAATTTTCAACCGCGGTTATCGATACAGGTGCAGTAATTGAAGGATCAATTATGGCTGCATAGGCCAAGTTAAACCAAGTACCCGTTCCTGAAATTACAGCGTTATCAAATAAATCAGTATCACTATGACTGAAGATATCGCCATTCATAACGAGATTCGCGTTCGCATTAAGTTGAAAATCACCAGAGATTTGTAAACCACCCAGTACATTAGTGGTTGAGCTTAAATCAACATCCTGCTCAATGATGACTAACTCACCATTTGCAGGGACGAGATCACCTGACCAATTATCTTGATCATCCCAGTTCTGTGTGAAGGCCCCTCCATCCCAATAGACCACTGGAGTGACTGAATCAATACTATCTATTGTGTATTGATAAGTATTCCCGGTAACAATGTTATCTGGGAAGCTCGTAATTGTTAATGGATCATAAGTTGTGGTGAACGCTGCATTAATCGCATTTGCTGTAATGAAGTCAAAGGTATCACTGGGTGAGACCGGAGTCCCTGAATAGCCATCCCAGAGCACAAAAAGATTGCCTCCATTAATTGTGACATCATCATTTACGACCAGTTGGTCATAGGTATTGGTATTGTTAATTTCAAATATCCCAAAAGAACCTGGCTGAAATGTCACTCCTGACGTTGAGTTGATTGTTAACGTTCCAGTCCCAAAATCCCAACCTGGCTCTACCCCTCCCCCCGATGCAAAAGTGAATGATGGGGCGTTAAAAGTACCATTGCCATATAATCTTCCACCATCTTCAATCACTTGAGCGTTACTAAAAGTAAGCCCTCCCAGGGTATCAAAGATTTCTACCTGACCTTTGGAGAAAAAATCCACATTGATATTCGTATTACCTGTAGAAAATTGGCTGAAGTAAGCATCCGGCATTACCACAATGGAACTGGTTCCAACCTGGTTAATCGCCGCGAGAGGATCGGTCCCGAATAAAAT
>JASJBW010000006.1 GCA_030066315.1 Gammaproteobacteria bacterium | reverse complement strand
ATTTAAACCACCATAAAAATTATTATTCAGAAGCGAAGAAGGCTTATCTCAGGTTACAACAGGACCGGTTGACTTATACCGAGAAAGCATCAGTACTGTTAGACCAAACTGAGAACATCAAAAAGCTCAGTGCTGAAATCATTGACCAGGAGATTCAGTCAATCAAAACGGTTAAAGAATCGGCCTTCCTGAGTATACTGATAACGGTAATAGTGGGTGTCGCCCTGGTGTTGGTATCTTACTGGATCAGTGTCAAACTTGTGGTCAGTCCAGTGCGTACCGTGGCGAACAAGCTCAAGGATATTTCCCAGGGTGAAGGTGATTTAACCCAGAGCCTGCAGGTTTCAGGGAATGATGAAATCACCGAACTCTCGGTTGGTTTTAATCAGTTTATGCAACAAATTCGTGATTTAATCCGCCAACTGATTGGAGCAATTGATCAGTTGAATAAAACCTCTAAGCAACTGACACATCAATCGGGTGAGACTCAGGATCGTATGCAGGCGCAACAGCATGCTACCGATACGGTGAACGTCACCATGGAAGATATGGCTATAAAGGTGAATTCAGTCTCTGAGGCTGCCGATGAAGCGAGTGACAGTATGCAACATATTGACGAGACGCTTGGACAAAGCCAACGTGTAATTTCATCCACACTGGATTCCATTAATGATTTCGCCAATGATATCGATTCGGCTTCCACGGTCATCGAAAATCTCAACCAGGATAGTCAGCAGATTGGACAGGTTCTGGACGTGATTCAAAGTATTGCCGAACAGACGAATTTACTGGCACTGAATGCAGCTATCGAAGCCGCCCGCGCTGGCGAACAAGGCCGGGGATTTGCCGTAGTAGCTGACGAAGTCAGAACCTTAGCCAGTCGTACGCAGCAATCGACCACTGAAATTCAGGCAATTATTGAACGCCTGCAAAATGGTTCTGAACAAGCTACGACCGTGATGCGGAGCAGTCGTAACCAGGCCCAGGAAACTAAAAACAAAACGGGTATGGCCTCGGAATCTCTTGCAAGTATTACCGACAACGTGCATTCAATGAGCCTGATAATCCATAAGATAAGCGATGCAGTGACCTCGCAGAATCAACAGGCTGAAACCATGAACCATAACCTGGCGGATATTCGCCAGATTACCGAAGGGACCTCGGAGAGTAGCCAGCAGATGAATAATATTACCCAGGAGCTGAATCAGCTGACCCGTCAGTTACAAACCCTGTCAGGCCAATTTAAGGTTTAACGCTCTGTGTTGCACCAGTTGGTTTGAGGTAAAGCGCTTCATCCCGTTGCTCGAAATTGAGTTTATTCAATGATGCTCCGGGGCAGGGCCCCGAAATGCATAACCCAGTTTCGATATCAAAACGGGCGTCATGAACAGCGCATTGAATATGAGCCAAATCCAGGTCGAGGAATTGATGCTCTACCCAGTCTAACGGGGATCCGGTATGTGGGCATTTATTCTGATAGGCAAAAAATTCTCCGTCTCTAAGGACGATGAAACCCTCAATGACCGTGCCATCAAGATCAACACTGAAACCCCGACTCCCAGGATCATCCAGGTCTGTTAACTGGCATATAAACAGGTTATCAGACATTGAAATCAAATCCTTGAGATTGAATTTTTAAGGCTGCGAGATCATTGGCATAGTTTAATGCATCACTGAAAGGCATTTTTTGCACTAAGGCACTAATTAAACCGGCAATAAAACAATCGCCAGCACCAAGGGTGTCTATCACCGGGTTAATGGGCTTAGCTTCACGCACGATGAGTGCTCCGTATTGATCCATCGCGATAAGCCCATCTGAACCCAGGGTGCAGACAATCGCAAGGTTTTTATTATAATCTTTTAATTGTCGTATACATTCTTTCGCCGACAGCTTTTTTTGCTCCAGATAATCTTTGGAAACGATGGCTAATGTCATCCAGGGTAATAATTTTTCGATGCCGTCACGCGACTTTTCTATTTCCAGAGATATAGGAAAATTGACCAGCTTCTTTGACTGTTTAAATAAACGGGTCAGTGTTTCAATATTACGACCTTCAAAATGAAACCAGTCAGGACATAAGGTCTCGAGTTGTTTTAAGTGGTCAAAGGTTAATTCATCAAGATTTCGATGATGGACAATAGTACGGCTTCCATTTTCTTGATTTAACCAGATATATGAACGCGGAGTTGAATGATCGTCACTTCGTGCACATAAATCTGTTTCGATCTGGTTGTTCTGTATTTGTTGTATTAACCATTCGGAAGTCGAATCCCGGGCGAATTGACTGACTAATCGTACCCGGTGCCCCAATTTGGCCAATACGCGAGCACTGTTACAGGCATTTCCGCCGGGGGCTTGAATAAAACGAATGGCTCTTAATTCTTCGTCTTCCCTGGGATAGTAAGGTAACTGCATAATTTCATCGACAATACAGTTGCCGATCACGACCACTTCCGTCATTGGGTTAGCGCGTTGGTTCGAAATGATAATCCCCTTTTTTTCCTGAAAAAGTCGAGCTTAGATTCTACACTAGAGTAAATCCTTGTTGTTTGAATAAGGGTTTCAATATCAGAAAAACAAAAGAGTGAAACGTGTCGAGCGATAAGGACTGGAAATCTAAATACCATGAAAGCCTAGATCAGATGGAGGCCATGGAAAACACTTGGGCTGAGCTGGATGATTTATTACGCAAAACCATCCGCCGTTTGACCATTACTGCCAAGGGTATGAACCCTGAACTCGATAATGTGCTGGCGCAAATTCAACAGCATGCACGCAACAAGGAAGATGAGCAAATACCCCATGATTTGGAAAAACTCACCCAGCTGATAAACAGGATGGAAGATCCGGTGAACCCCGGTCAAGATCAGGATGCAACAGATTCAGCTCATGGCGCTCGAGATTACGCGCTTAAGTTGGTAGGGAGGCTTAAATTAAATCCTCAGCTACAAGTTAAATTTGAGGAATTCCAGAATACCCTCTCATCACTCGATGATGACCAATCGTTACATCAGTTGGCGTCGATCATTAATGAATTATTGCAGGATGAAACCTCAAACCATGAACTGGTTCGAGAGGTGTTGATTACACTCATTGAAAAAATTGCGGTAACCCATGGTAATACGAAAAACCTGGATCAATTAAAAATCAAGCTGGAAGATCAAACTGAAATTTCGGATTGGCACCAATACCTCGATACCATAATCAGTGAAATCCGTGTGATCATCAAAGGGATCAACCATGAGAAAATCGAACTCGAGGGTTTGGTGGTTGATGTCACCAAACAGTTGGCGGAGATTTCTAATACCTTATCCGATGAACAAAGTGACAGTCTCCAGGGCAGAAAGGAATCAGAACAGTTGCAAACTATCATGAATCAGGGTGTCGAAAAGATACAGCTGCAAGTCGAAAATGAATCCGATATCCAGGTGCTTAAAACGGGCATTAGTGAAAACCTCAGTTCCATCAAACAAGGGGTTGAAGATTTTGTCACTAAGGACGCGGAACGTTTTAAAAAATCAGAGATACGTAATAAAAAATTGCAGCAGCAAATTCAGTTCATGGAAGAGGAATCCAATGAGCTACGCCAGAAATTGACCGATCATCGACAGAAACTGATGTTTGATACCCTCACGGGTGTTCGTAGTCGCTTAGCTTATGAAGAGACCCTCGAGCAGGAACTGGCACGTTGGATGCGCTATCAGGAGAACTTTAGCTTCGCTATTCTAGATATCGATCATTTCAAACGCATCAATGATGACTATGGGCATAATGCGGGTGATAAGGCGTTAAAGATTGTAGCCCGTATGATGTCAGATCATATCCGGAAGGCCGATTACCTGTTTCGAATCGGCGGCGAGGAATTCGTTTTACTGCTACCAAAGACATCATTGGAACATGCTACGCCACTGGTGGAAAAAATCAGGACGTCAGTGGGTGATAGCAAGTTTCATTTCAAAAAGACCAAAGTAAAGATCAGCATGTCTGCTGGACTCACCACGGTTATGCAGGATGATAATGCGGAATCTATCTACGAGCGCGCGGATAGTGCACTTTACGATGCCAAAAATAATGGGCGTGATCAGTTAATCGTACGCAGCTACTGAATGGGGGCTAAGCAGTTTCTGCAGGTGTTTTGGCGATGATGGTCAGGGCATGTAAGGCGCCTGATGTGATCTCTTCATTAACACAGGCATACACCAGCTTATGTCGTTTGATCGTCATCAGGCCTTCAAATTGAGGACTAATCACTTCTGCCGTAAATTTACCTTCCGCACCGGTGACGGAGACCTGAGCTTCAGGCATACCTTGTTCGATGAGCTGTTGTATGTGTTCTGGAGTCATATTGCTGAAAATCTCAAAAAATTGACCATACTATATTACAAAGCAATCAGGAAAAAACCATGTACAAAAAAAGTATTGAATTGTTATTAAGTGCCTTGTTGTTCGTGTTACCCGGTTTAACGCAGGCTGCAGAAGAAGAGGATGCCTTAAAGGTTCAACCTTCCTATGTGTCACTGGGTAAGCCGATGGTATTAAATCTATCCACCCACGCAAAACGACTGACCTTTTTACAGGTCTCCGCCGATGTGCTGGTTAAAGATGATGATGCCAAGGAGGTGGTGGAGACTCATATACCGGCCATTCGGCATGAATTGATCCTGTTATTGAGTGAACAACTGGCCAGTGATATGAAATCACCTACCAAACGCGAAGAGATACGGCAATTGGCTTTGGTGAATATTCGATCAAGGATTGAAGATCTTTCCGGGAATAAGGATATCGAGGAGGTATTATTTTCCGAAATCCTGGTGCAGTAACGGCGTCAAGTGACATTGTGGACGTAAAACCCAGGATCAGGCATGATTATTGTTGTAATTCAGCAATAATGAGTGGTTATGCAATTTCCCGGGATCAGTTTAAGGCTCATCACTGTTTTTCTCCTGACATCAACGCTATTCGCGGGATCACAAGCAGCTCTTGAAACCGATGAAGATGATTTCGAAAAGGCCTTCGAACTCGGTTTCAACGATGCACCTCTCGAGCGTGAGATCGATCATCCCCCTTGGTTCAAGGAATCCTTCCTCGATTTGCGTGAAGACCTGCGGGAGGCTATCGCTGATGGTAAACAGGGCATTGCACTGTATTTCGGGCAAAAAAACTGTGCCTATTGTAAGGCATTGATGGAAATTAATTTTAACAAGCCTGATATTGTTAAATACGTACGTGACAATTACGAGATTATCTCGCTGGATATCTGGGGTAGCCGTGTGGTTACTTTATTCGATGGTAATGAAATCACCGAAAGTGAACTCGCGGTTAGAGAAAATACCAACTTTACCCCCTCATTAATCTTTTTTGATGAGCAGGGAAACGTGGCATTTAAAATGCGAGGTTATTACAAGCCTTATCGTTTTCAGGCGGTCATGAAATATATCGTTGAAGATTTTTATAAAAATGAGAGTTTTCGTGATTACTTGGAACGGGCAGATCCTCCGCCTAAATTTGCGGTTGAGGATCTGAATGAACATGAACAGTTTTATAGAGGCCCTGTAGTCCTTGATCGGCGAGGTGCACGCGCATTTAAACCCCTGGCCGTCATTTTTGAACAACAGCAGTGCCATGCCTGTGACCAATTACATTCTGAACCTCTCAACAATGAAAAAACCAAGCAATGGCTCAAAGGTTTTGAATTACGCCAGCTTGACGCCTGGTCTGATACCCCGGTTATAACGCCGAGAGGTGAGAAAATAACGGCACGTGACTGGGCGAGTCGTCTGGGCATTCACTACATGCCGACCACGGTATTTTTTGATGAAAACGGCCAGGAAATCTTACGTATTGACTCTGTGGTCAAACTGTATCGTATGCGTAGCATGCTGAGTTTTATTTTGACCAACGGTTACAAGAATTACAAAACCTTCCAACATTGGCGGCGGTATACGGCCGTGGAACGCTAGCGGATATCAAGCTGGTGTTGCGTGACTATGGCGCAGAGAGCCGGCACTGAACACCAGCAAGGCACACCAGATAAAACAAAACCCAACCAACTGATCCAGGGTGAAAGCCTCTTTTAAAATAAACACCGCACAGAAAAATTGCAGGCTTGGATTGATATACATCATGAATCCTATGGTCGTCAGACTGAGTTTTTTGGCTGCCGATGCAAACAGTAACAGCGGCAGTGCGGTGAGTATGCCACTGAGTATCAGTAATAGGCTGATTCTATCCAGAGTAAAGCTGAACTGATCAGTAGCCTGTTGATTTAAAAACCACCAATAAATGAGTGCCAAGGGTAATAACATTAATGTTTCCACGGCCAGGCCTGTGAGCGTATCCACGGCCAGTTGTTTGCGTACGAGCCCGTAAAGTCCAAAGGTGATCGCTAATGCCAGTGATACCCAGGGCAGATAACCGATGATAATTATGAACCAGAGGATACCCAGGCAAGCCAGAATGATAGCGGTGATGCGCCAGCTATCGAGCCGTTCTTTAAGAATCAATCGAGCTAAAAAGACGCTCACCAAGGGTGTAATAAAATAACCCAGGCTACACTCCAGGACCTGTCCCTGGCCAACGGCCCAGATAAAAATCAGCCAGTTACTGGAAACCAGCAACGCAGACAGCAATAAACCCCTAATGAGTGCTCGACTACCGAGCGCATTAAAAAATAAACGCTTACGCCCAATGATTAGAATGATCAGGCTGACAAAAATAAAGGACCATATCACGCGGTGGGTTAATACTTCGGTAGCATCAACCGATCGTAACAAGTGAAAAAAAAGTGGAAAGAATCCCCAGATCGAATAGGCCAGAACACCAAACAGCAAGCCCTGATGGATGGGATTATTAAACCACATACATTACTTGTAGGTTGATTTTAAAATGAAGGCTTCGAGTTTTTTATCTATGCCATAAATATGACTGGTCAGCCAGTTACTCAGGAATTCAGCCAATGCTTGACGAAAATGGCTATCATAATGTGGATGCGCCTCCATCATATCGTCGAGTTCATCACGAAATCGATTATGCGCCTGAATATGTTGAGCCAATGACGGGTAGTTGAGTTGTTTCATATATTCTTCTTCAACGGTAAAATGATTTTCAGCGTAATCGTATAGGCGGCGAAACACGCTTTCATCAACTTCTGCTGTTTTTATCTGATCGATTAATTCAAACAATACTTGATGTTGTTTATCCTGCCAGATTAATTCACTGGTTTTCTTCATAGTAGAACCTCAAAAGCCACTGAACCTTAGGATAAGTGTTATAGGGCGATAACAAAAGCATAAAGCGAGCAGGGCTGTGACAGCTGAGCGAACTTTATCTTCAGAGTGGATTTAGGGAGGTGAAGTTATAGTGGTACAATCTATTGTGATAAGGATACGCCCAATGAGCAGATTGACATCGTGACGATAAAAACCGTTCTTCGCATGGGTTCACCCAGCCTCCAACAACCCTCCAAAAAAGTTGGATCATTTAATACACCCGAACTGAATCAACTCATTCAGGATATGTGGGATACCATGCAGGCTGAAAATGGTGCCGGTCTGGCTGCACCGCAAATAGGCGTTAATTTACAAGTGGTAATTTTCGGCTTCAAAGATAATCCACGCTATGTGGATGCACCAGAGGTGCCGACTACCGTATTGATCAACCCGGAAATAAACCCCCTGTCCAGCACTATGGATCATCAGTGGGAGGGGTGCTTAAGTTTACCGGGTATGCGCGGCCTGGTTCCACGTTACACCCATATTCATTATCGTGGTTTTGATGCCCATGGCCAACTGATAGACCGTGAGGTTGAGGGTTTTCATGCTCGTGTGGTCCAGCATGAATGTGATCATCTTGATGGCATCTTGTATCCTCAGCGAATTCAAGACATGGCAGAGTTCGGGTTCCGTGAAGAACTTGAAATGAGTGATCGCATTCAATCCCAACCGTGTGATGACTGAACCCCCCAAATTTGTGGTGCTGGGTACTGGAGGAAATTTTACTTTTCATGTAATCGATACCTTGATAAATAAAGCAGTATTACCTTCAGCTTATGTACAAGCCGGAATGCGTGACGTTAATTCTAAGGGCCATTTTGACAAGTATCGGTTGGAAGTGAATCATCAATTTAAACCACTGGATCATTCACTGCACAATCAGTCTGTCCCCTTTAGTTATGAAACTGAAATTGACCTGTTAGATTATGTGGGGGAATTAGCCCCAGACTTTATTCTTACTGCATGCTGGCCGAGCCTTTTATCAAAAAAACTATTAACTCTGGCCAGAAAAGCGGCGGTAAATCTACATCCTTCCCTATTGCCTAAATACAGAGGAAAAGATCCAATAGCCATGCAACTAAAAAAACATGACCATCATTTTGGCGTAAGTCTTCATCTGATGAATGAATACTATGACCAGGGTGATATCATTGCTCAAAGATCAATAAATTTGGGGGCTGGTGCGAGTTTTAATGAGATCGAAAACCAGACGGCTAAAATCGGAGCAGATTTGTTTATACATGGCATACAAACCTATGATCAACCTGGATGGAACTTGATTAAACAATCGTCAAAAACTGAAGAAAAGGGCTGAAATTATGGGTTATTTCACTTAATGTACTAACGCTCTCGTAAAAAACTTAAGCACTTAAATTATGTGATCATTCGATTAGATAAACCTAAACATTCTGGAATATCATGATTCAGATTTACTTGGTACAACACGGTATCGCGTTGACAGGCGAAGAAGATCCGCAACGACCATTAAGTGGGCTAGGACGTGATCAATTAGAAACAGTGGCCAAACATCTTCGAGCTAAAAAAATACGTGTCAGTAAAATTGCCCACAGCGGTAAGCTCCGCGCATTACAAAGCGCTGAAATTATGGCGCATATTCTGGATATAAAAAAGGTGACCGCTTTTCCGGGGATGAATCCTAAAGATGATGTAGAGGCATTTATCGAAAAAATGGATGAAGATGGTGTTATGTATGTGGGCCATTTACCCCATTTAGAACAAGTCGTCTCTAAGCTGATATGTGGCTCGACATTAAAGTCTGTGATCCAATTCCAAAATGCAGCGGTGGCTTGTCTGCAGCTAAACGATCGTCAGGCGCAATTGGTATGGTACCTGCCTCCATCACTCTGTTAGCCCGCTCTTTGCGGTAACACTGAAATTATTGACTCTTGACTTCACGCCTGAAAGCTTGAAGTAAATCCTCGGTATAACCATTTGCTGAATGTATGCCCTCCAATACCAGCTTCAGCGCGGCCATGAAGGCGATACCGTTATAGGCGGGGGCCATGTTGATATAACCTGGAGTGTCACTATTTTGTTGATCAACAATCACGGCCATGCGTTTAAAGGTATCGACAATTTGCTGCTCGCTGCAGATTTCATGTTTTAACCAGTTAGCCATATGCTGGCTCGAAATTCTCAGGGTGGCTCGATCTTCCATCAGGCCAGTATCGTGAATATCGGGTACCTTGGAGCAACCGATGCCCAGGTCAATCCACTTCACGACATAGCCTAAAATGCCTTGTGCATTATTGTCGAGTTCCTGTTGAATTTCAGCATCAGTTAATGATCTATCTTTATTCAGCAAAGGAATCTTTAATAGATCTTCGACAGTGGCTCTTTTTTGGCCTTTAAGCGACTGTTGTACCTGTTTGACATTGACTTGATGATAATGCAGCGCATGAATAGTAGCGGCCGTAGGGGAGGGTACCCAGGCACAATTAGCGCCAGCACGAGGGTGAGCCTGTTTAGATTCATACATGTTTTTTATTTGATCCGGCATGGCCCACATCCCCTTGCCGATTTGCGCATAACCATCCAGACCACAGTCCAGACCGATATCCACATTCCAGTCTTCATAGGCGGGCATCCAGTGCGCCTGCTTGATCTCTCCCTTAGGTAACATGGGCCCCGCTAACATACTGGTATGAATTTCATCGCCGGTACGATCGAGGAAACCGGTATTGATAAAAATGATACGTTCCCGTGCTGCATGGATACATTGCTTTAAATTGATCGTGGTGCGTCTTTCTTCATCCATAACCCCCATTTTTATCGTATTGGTGGGCAGTTGGTAGTGTTTCTCAATAGCCGTGAAGACCTCGCAACAAAAAGCGACTTCCTCGGGTCCATGACACTTGGGTTTAACGATATAAATACTGCCGTTATGGCTGTTGCGATAGCGCCCTAACCCCCTTAGATCATGCATGCCTATTAATGTGGTGATCAATGCATCCACCAGGCCTTCTGGAATAAATTTACCATGAGTATCCAGCACCAGATCGGTATTCATATGTAAACCGGTATTTCTTACCATCATCAGACTACGGCCCGGTAAGCTGAAATGATTACCCATGGGATCTTCATAGGTTCGGTCCGGATTTAATTGGCGTTGCAGGGGTTGCCCCTGTTTCACCATATCAGCAGTCAGGTCACCCCTTACCAGCCCCAGCCAGTTCTGGTAGACCTGTAACTTGTCCGCAACATCAACAGCGGTAACGGAATCTTCACAGTCTTCAATGGTGGTTACAGCAGCCTCAAGAATAATATCTTTGAGGCCTGCCTTATGCTGAGCACCAATGGCATGTTGCTTATCGATATGGAGTTCAAAATATAAATCATGATGAGAAAATAAAAGTATCAGTGCCTGTTTTTCAGAATAGCCTTGAAACTGATCAGCATTCTTTAATCCAGTCTTTACACCATTTTCCAGCATCACCCGGAGTGACTTATGATTATTTTGGGTTTCGAGTGTATAAGTGATGACATCGGCATGGGAGCCCTCAAGTAGAGGGATAACCTGGTCGAGAAATTGATTACTGAATGCAAAAACTTGTTGTCCACGCTGTTTATTATAATGTTGGGTCAGGGCTAGCGGGCCCTCATTAACAATCATGTCCGTTCCGTAAAGTGCATCATATAAACTGCCCCAACGTGCATTGGCGGCATTGAGCGCAAAACGGGCATTGTTGATGGGTACAACCAGTTGCGGCGCTGCAACCTTGGCAATCTCACGGTCAACATTCGTAACATTGATTTTAAAGTCTTCTGGCTGCTCGAGCAGATATCCAATATCTGTGAGGAATTGCTGGTAGGGTTTGAGATGATGCTCGTCGTATGGATGATTTCGATGCCAATCGTCTATTTGTTGCTGTAGGCGATCGCGTTTTTGTAATAATGCTTTGTTGCTTTCAAGATATTGGCTGATGATTTTTTCAAAAATTGGCCAGTAACTACCGGGATCCATCTCCAAGGGAGGGAGCACTTGTTCATTAACGAACTGATAGAATGCTTCGGCTACTTGGAGGCTTTTTAATTGAATATAGGACATGGATGGATTCTGGTTATACTAAGAATATCAATGTTGAACCCTAGCATCGTGATTTGTGCGTCGCAATAAATAGGCAATCCGTTTGGAATAAGTTATTTCAATACTCATTATCAGGGCCTGAGCTCTCAGCAAACTACATCATGGGCGGTAGAAGCCTATTTAATCGGACATTGTGTGGTTACAGGCGCTTAAATTAACGAATTAAAGTTATTTTTAAGATAAATTTAATTTATTATTAAAATATAGGGGTAAAATACCAATATTTTGCACTGCAGCGTAACATAACTTATTGAATTATAAATATATAATTTTATCTCCTGTTCATATCTAAATAAATTAAATGACACTACGCTTTATTTTTCATAGAATCTAACTTCATGAAAGTCGCCTGAAGGTGAATATTTAAGAAACCTTGCAGGTAGGATTTATTTAGTGTTTTAAACTCGATCAATATACAAACTGCCTCAACCTGGGGCTTTTTTTATCGCTAAAACACTGCAAACCGATAACGAGGATATGATATGAGTATTTCACCCCCTTGCTACAAGCAAAACCGATTGAAGCAATTACGGGCTTTTTGTAAAGCTGTAGAAACAAAAAGTATTTCCAAGGCCGGTGAAGAATTATTCTTATCCCAGCCCACGGTATCCTTACAAATACGGGCACTAGAACGTGAATTGTGCGTACAGGTTTTTGAACGACGAGGCCCGGTGATTAACCTTACACCCGATGGCAAAATACTTTATGAACTGGCCAAGCCTTTGATCAACGGAATCGATAACCTGTCTCATAATTTTAACAGTCTGGCGGGCAAGCTGGAGACCGGTGAATTGCATATCACAGCCGGTCAAACGGCTTGTATGTATCTGTTACCTAAGTATATTCACCGTTTTAAGCAGAAGAATCCGGGAGTTCACGTAAAATTATCCAATAACACGGGTAAGGAAGGGCGTGAATTGTTAAAAAGTGATTGTGTGGATTTTGCCGTGGGTACTATGGCCGACAATAGTGAGGACATGGTATTTGAACCGCTGTTTGAATATAACCCGGTATTGATCATGCCCCAGGACCATCCTCTTGCAGACAAGAAGGAAGTCACTCTAAAAGATATCTCACCTTATGGATTGATTTTACCACCACGTGAATTGTCCACCTGGCGTAAAGTAGATAAAATTTTCTCGGAACAGGATATTCCTTACCAGGTTTCCATGGAAGTCGGTGGCTGGGAAGTTATTAAGACTTATGTTGAAGAAGGACTGGGCCTCTCTATTGTCAGTGAGTTATGTCTTAACGGTAACGAGAAACTGGCTTCATCATCACTGGCTTCCTATTTTCCCAAACAAATTTACGGAGCCGTCATCCGTAAAGGTAAATTTTTATCGCCACAAGCACGAGAGTTTCTTGAAATGTTGTCTGATGAAGAAGATCACGAACAACCAGTGGCATTGCAGGCTGTATAACTGACAAGCTTGAAAATTGTCGATTCTGAAGAGAGTATGAGTTTTTAGGCTTTCGATTATGCCTTATGCAATATTGTTGCCTGAGGCATTCATTTGTAACATCGATACCATTTATTTGATCATCCAACTTTTTGAGGCCCTAAATGTTAGACGCTTATAGAAAGCACGTTGAAGAACGAGCTGCTCAGGGAGTGCCACCTTTACCATTAAATGCTGAACAGGTGGCAGACCTGGTCGAATTATTAAAAAATCCGCCTGCCGGAGAAGAGCAGACGTTGCTGGGGCTATTGACAGACCGTATTCCTCCAGGCGTGGATGAGGCGGCGTACGTAAAGGCCGGGTTTTTGGCTGCGGTGGCCAAGGGAGAAACAAGTTCTTCCATTGTTTCAAAAACCCAGGCAGTTGAATTGCTCGGAACCATGATGGGGGGTTACAACATTCAGCCCCTGATCGATTTGCTTGACGACAATGAGCTGGGTGCCCTGGCGGCAGACCAGCTCAAGTATACGTTATTGATGTTCGATGCCTTTCATGATGTCGATGAAAAGGCGAAAACTGGGAATGCAAATGCTCAGGCCGTGATCCAATCCTGGGCGGAAGCCGAATGGTTTACTCGCAAGGATAATGTTCCGACGGAAATCAAACTGACTGTATTTAAAGTGACGGGAGAAACCAATACGGATGATCTGTCACCGGCACAGGATGCCTGGTCACGTCCGGATATTCCGCTGCATGCCTTGGCCATGCTGAAAAACGAACGAGATGGCATTTCGCCGGATGATCCTGGCACAGTGGGGCCCATCAAGACCATTGACCAACTGGAAGCCAAAGGTTATCCACTGGCTTATGTGGGTGATGTGGTCGGGACCGGTTCATCGCGAAAATCTGCAACCAACTCAGTGTTGTGGCATATGGGTGAAGATATTCCTTTTGTCCCGAATAAGCGTGCCGGTGGTGTGGTCTTGGGTGGAAAGATTGCCCCCATTTTTTTTAATACGGTCGAAGATTCAGGTGCCCTGCCGATAGAATGCCCGGTCGATCTTCTGAATATGGGCGATGTGATCATCGTTAAACCTTATGCCGGCATCATTGAAGACGAAGCCGGTCAAGTCATTTCAGAATTTACCCTGAAAACGGATGTATTACTCGATGAAGTCAAGGCAGGAGGCCGAATTCCGCTGATTATTGGTCGCTCTTTAACGGAGCGTGCACGAGATTCGTTAGGGTTGGGGGCCAGTGATACTTTTCGACGTCCAGTAGATCCAGAAGACAGTGGTAAAGGATTCACTCTGGCACAGAAAATGGTGGGTAAAGCCTGTGGCGTAAAAGGGATTCGGCCAGGCACTTATTGTGAACCACGTATGAGTACAGTGGGTTCTCAGGATACCACCGGTCCGATGACACGTGACGAGCTCAAGGAATTGGCTTGTTTAGGATTTTCCTCAGATTTGGTTATGCAATCTTTTTGTCATACCGCGGCTTACCCCAAACCGGTTGATATCAATACCCAACATACCTTGCCCGATTTTATCCAAACTCGTGGGGGCGTATCCCTGAGGCCTGGAGATGGTGTGATTCACTCTTGGATGAACCGTATGTTATTGCCGGACCAGGTAGGCACCGGTGGTGATTCTCATACGCGTTTCCCGCTGGGCATTTCGTTTCCCGCCGGGTCTGGCCTGGTGGCCTTTGGTGCAGCGCTGGGTGTTATTCCCCTCGATATGCCTGAATCGGTACTGGTTAAATTTACCGGTGAAATGCAGCCCGGTATTACCTTACGTGACCTGGTCAACGCCATTCCCTACGAGGCATTGAATCGAGGGCTACTGACCATTGAAAAGAAAGGTAAAAAGAATGTTTACAATGGCCGTATCCTAGAAATTCAAGGATTGCCCAACTTGACCGTTGAACAGGCCTTTGAGCTTTCCGATGCATCGGCCGAACGTTCTGCGGGTGGTTGTACCATCGATCTGTCAGAGGAATCGGTGGCCGAGTACCTACGTTCCAATATCGTGATGTTACGTTGGATGATCGATAACGGGTACGAAGATGCCAGAACGCTCGAAAGACGCGCACGTGCCATGGAGGAATGGCTTAAAAATCCCAGTCTGATGCGTGCAGATCCTGACGCGGAATATGCAGAAGTGATCGAAATTAATATGTCGGAGATCACCGAGCCGCTGCTGGCCTGCCCTAATGATCCGGATGACGTCAAGCCTTTATCCGAAGTTGCCGGACGCCAAATAGACGAAGTGTTTATCGGTTCCTGTATGACCAATATTGGACACTTCCGTGCGGCCGGGAAACTACTAGAAGCTGCGGGCGGCGTGATACCCACCCGTTTATGGATAGCGCCTCCAACTAAAATGGATGAGCAGCAATTGATGGAAGAAGGGATTTACAACATCTATGCTGCATCGGGTGCACGCACAGAAATGCCGGGTTGTTCCCTGTGTATGGGTAACCAGGCCCGTATTGCGGCTAATTCCACGGCCGTTTCAACCTCTACACGAAACTTCCCCAATCGCTTGGGGCAGGGTGCCGACGTGTTTCTCGCCTCAGCCGAATTGGCTGCTGTTGCGGCGGTGATGGGTAAGTTGCCTACGGTTGCTGAGTACATGGATTATGCCAGCAAGATCGACAGCATGTCCTCTGATATCTACAAATATCTGAATTTCGACCAGATGCCTGATTTTGTCACTTCTGCTGATCGTGGTCGAAGCATGGCCGTGGAAATGAACTTTTAATTGCCCCTTTGCTTATATACCGGGTTATTAGATCAAGCGTTGTGCTTCTTGAGTGAGATTGCACGCCTGAAGCAATGATTTTCTAGGGTAGTAAAACCTTTAACGGCGATGATGGAAGCGCTTACACATTCCTCGGCCAAAATTACAGACGGTCATGAATGGGTAGGCATTATCAAGATGTCCGAAGGTAAAAATGGTGGCTACGCCCTGATTTGAACAGGGGACCCCATCATTATGAGTGATGTGCTCTAACCAGCTGAGCTACGTAGCCATGTATTTTTGAAGGGGCGGAATTCTCCCTTTTAACGCCCCTTGTGTCAAGTGACTAGACGTTGAAGCGAAAATGGACCACGTCGCCTTCGTGCATGACATAATCCTTACCTTCCAGGCGCCATTTTCCCGCATCTTTACAGCCCTGTTCTCCCTGGTATTGAATAAAGTCTTCAAAGCTCATGACTTCGGCACGGATAAATCCCTTCTCAAAATCTGTATGAATTTTACCTGCGGCTTTAGGGGCCGTGTCACCAATTGATATGGTCCAGGCACGCACTTCCTGGGGGCCGGCAGTGAAATAGGTTTGTAGATGTAACAGGTGATACCCGGCATGAATGACGCGATCTAGGCCGGGTTCATCAAGCCCCATTTCCTGTAAAAATTCTGCGGCTTCATCTTCGTCGAGTTCCGCGAGGTCAGCCTCGATAGAGGCGCAAACCGGGACCACGTCCGCATCTTCCTTGGCGGCATATTCGTTTAATGCATCCAGGTAGGGATTATTCTCAAAGCCATCTTCGGATACATTGGCAATGTAAAGGGTGGGTTTGGCCGTGATCAGGTGGAGATGATGCATCCAGTGCTGTTCGTTGTCTTCGACTGCCAATGAACGAGCTGAATTTCCTGCTTGTACATGGGCTTGTACTTTTTGCATAAACGCATATTTAGCCTTAGCCGTTTTATCATTGGACTTGGCTTGCTTGGCGGCGCGTTCAGTTTGGCGGTCAATAGATTCCATATCGGCAAGCAATAACTCTGTATTGATAGTCTCGATATCGCCTAATGGATCAATTTGGCCGTTCACATGTACGATGTCATCATTTTCAAAACAACGGACGACCTGGGCAATGGCATCGGTCTCACGTATATGCCCCAGGAATTGGTTGCCCAAGCCCTCTCCCTTGGACGCCCCAGCTACCAGGCCCGCAATATCAACAAATTCCATGGTGGTAGGAATGGTTTTTTTGGGTTGCACAATGTCTGCTATCTGTTTCAACCTTTTATCGGGAACTTCTACTACCCCTATGTTGGGGTCGATGGTACAAAAGGGATAGTTTTCTGCCGCGATACCCGCCTTGGTGAGTGAGTTAAAAAGTGTGGATTTTCCCACGTTGGGTAATCCCACGATGCCACATTTAAAGCCCATAGAAACTCCGATTATTTGGTATGTAATTGCTGCATGGCTTTTTCGAATTCGCCGGATAGCAAGGTTGGCAGGATATCCAACGTCTGCTGGATTGCGTCTTCGATTTTTCCTAAATCTTCCTTGGAGGGATTTTTCAAAACATAATTTACAACCTGATTACGATCACCGGGATGGCCGATGCCGATGCGTAAACGAAAAAAATCTTTGCTGATATGGTTGATGATGTCACGTAAGCCATTATGACCGCCATGACCCCCAGACTTTTTCAAACGATTATCACCAGCGTCCAGGTCCAGTTCATCATGACAAACCAGTATTTGATTCGGTGAGAATTTAAAATACTTGGCTAAAGCCGTGACGGCCTGACCGCTACGATTCATAAAGGTGGTGGGTTTGAGTAGATAAATATCCTTGCCAGCCGAATGTATTTTACCGACTTCACCATGGAAACGGGTTTCATTCTTGAGCCCTATAGCATGATGGCGGGCAATCTCATCAATCAACCAGAAACCGGCATTATGCCGGGTAGAATGATAATTGGCCCCGGGATTACCGAGGCCAACAATCACACGTATATCGGCTCTTTGAGCTGCCATTGCAGACCCGCAGAAAGCTTATTCTTCAGCAGCCTCTTCGCCGCCTTCCTCAACTTCGCCAGCCACTTCTTCTTCAACATCAGCTGAAGAATCGCGTGTTTTATGGACAGCAGCAACACCGGTGTCATGGTCTTCACCATGAGAGAGGGCCACGATTTCCACGCCCTCAGGTAGTTTGATATCTGAAAGGTGCATGCTTTCACCCAGTTTTAATTCCGTGACGTCTAATTCCAGGAATTCGGGGATATTCTTGGGCAAACACATGATTTCCACTTCACTTTGAAGGTGGTTCAGTAGGCCGCCTTCCATCTTGACGCCGTGACACTTGTCTTCGTTGATAAAGTGAATTGGAATCGTGACATGAATGACTTTCTTTTGGTCGATGCGCAAGAAATCGGCATGCATGATCAGGTGCTTATAGGGATGACGTTGCAAGTCACGAAGAATGACTTCTTCCTTTTTCTTGCCTACCTTAAGCGAAAGTACTTGTGAATAAATAGCTTCATTTTCGAGCTCATGAATGAACTCGTTGTGTGCGATCGTGATAGAAGCAGGGTCTGTATCCCCGCCATATACAATTGCTGGTACCTGTCCAGTTTTTCTCAGGCGGCGGCTCGCACCTTTCCCCAAGTCAGAACGAGGTTCAGCATTCAGTTCGATTTTGTCGGACATTGCTGTTCTCCAAGTTATTAATTTAAAAAAATAAAGAATCACCCTGGGGCGATTCACCTCTCCTTGCGACCAGGAAAGGATCTATCTTCAGTCCATATATAATGAGCTGACAGATTCTTCAAAATGGATGCGCCGTATAGTTTCAGCCAGCATCCAGGCGATCGAAACGATGCGAATCTTTTCGCAGGACTTTGCCTCATCTGACAAAGGAATCGTATCGGTGACGATGAGTTTATTGATTACCGAGTTTTCCAGATTTTCAATCGCATTACCGGATAATACCGGGTGGGTGCAGTAAGCAAATACTCCCGCTGCACCATGTTCTTTCAAAGCATTAGCGGCCTGACATAGGGTACCCGCTGTATCAACCATGTCATCTACAATAATACAGGTCTTGCCTTTAACATCACCAATGATGTGCATGACCTTGGCCATGTTAGGCTTGGGCCTACGTTTATCGATTATCGCCAGTTCGGCATCGCCCAGTTGTTTGGCTACTGCACGGGCACGAACCACACCCCCCACATCAGGAGATACCACGATCATATCCGGATATTTCTGCTTCCAGATATCGCCCATCAATATGGGGGATGCATACACATTGTCTACCGGGCGGTCAAAAAAGCCCTGAATCTGATCCGCATGTAAATCGACCGTTAATACCCGATCAACGCCGACACTGGTTAACATGTTGGCGACCACTTTGGCGGTAATCGGTACCCGTTGCGAACGAACACGTCGATCTTGCCGAGCATAACCAAAATAAGGAATGACTGCGGTAATTCGATAGGCCGATGCCCGTTTCATCGCATCAATCATAACCAGGAGTTCCATCAGGTTATCATTGGTGGGTTTACAGGTCGGTTGTATGATAAATACATCGCGACCACGGACATTTTCCCGAATCTCGACGGATATTTCACCATCACTGAAACAGGTCACGCCGGCCTGCCCGATAGGAATATCCAGATGGCGGGTTATAGCCTGTGCCAGTTCCGGGTTTGCATTACCCGTAAACACCATGATGTCGTGATTGACATTACCAACCATCAGATTTCAACGCTGTCATTAAAAATAATGGCTGGGCCGGCAGGATTCGAACCTGCGCATGCCGGGATCAAAACCCGGTGCCTTACCGCTTGGCGACGGCCCAATAAAT
>JASJBW010000088.1 GCA_030066315.1 Gammaproteobacteria bacterium | reverse complement strand
AACCCATATCAAACATACGATCAGCTTCATCCAGAACCATGCATTCAGCATATTTAAGGGTGAAAAGCTTTTGCTTGAAAAAATCAATTAAACGACCCGGAGTTCCAATGAGAAGATCTACCGGTTGTTCGAATTGTTTCTTTTGTTGTTCATAAGCCTTACCTCCGTAACAAATCGCCAGCTTTAAATGGGTATGCTCGGCGAGCTTTTCTGCATCCTTATAAATTTGCAAGGCGAGTTCGCGGGTGGGAGCCAGAATCAGGGTTCTGGGTTTGCCAGGTAAGGTTTTTGATTCTGGTTGCGATAATATTCTTTGCATGCAGGCCAGTAAAAAGGCCAGGGTTTTACCCGTACCTGTCTGAGCCTGTCCGGCACAATCGCGTCCACCCAACAACACGGGTAGGGACTCCGCTTGAATAGGAGTGCAGAATTCCAAATGGTTTGCTTGTAGCGCCTTCAACAGCTTTGGGTCGAGTGGCAGAGAATCTAAGCGGATCTCTGTCAAATGGTGTTTAGTCATCTAGGTAGGGCTTTGAATTTAATTAATTTAGCCGTCTATCATAACATGCTTATGATCAAATCCCGATTTTACCCGTGAATTAGTCGAATCTGAGGCGTTTTAAGGCTTTAAGTGACGTTATGGGAGCATGCAACGAGGATTTTCAATGTTTCTGTTTTTGGTTGACAGTGACATTGGTTATGAATAAATTGACCGTCCTGATCAAAATAACTCAATCAATTGAGCTGGAGAAATCTAAGTGAGCGATAAAATTGTGTATCTGACTGATGATAGCTTTGAAGAGGAAGTGCTTCAGTCTGAACAAGCAGTTCTGGTTGATTACTGGGCGGACTGGTGTGGTCCCTGCAAGATGATTGCCCCGGTACTCGAGGAGATTGCTGATGAATATGAAGGCAAGATTAAAGTAGCCAAATTAAATATTGATGAAAACTCCGGCACCCCTCCCAAGTATGGGATCCGAGGTATCCCGACTTTGATGTTGTTCAAGGGTGGCAATGTCGAAGCAACCAAGGTAGGTGCGTTATCAAAATCACAATTAACCGCATTCATCGATAGTAACCTGTAAAAAATCTGCCAGGTCGTCCCAAATCAGTGGACGACCTTTTTTTTGTGTGCTAGTCTCATTTCTAAATCGTCCATTCGTCGGCGAATCTGTATATAAAAAATCCCAGTTTTTCCAAAACTAACCAAGATTTCTTAATATTATTTTCTCAAAGGCCCTTTGACCAACCGTCAATTCTGACTTTCCGTTTTCTTTTCTTAAATCATTATGAACCTCAGTGAATTAAAACAAAAATCCGTACCCGATCTTATTAACCTGTTAAAAGAAATGGGGGGAGACCATTCCTCTCGTATGCGACGACAGGATATTATCTTCAGCCTTCTCAAGGCACAGGCCAAGAAAGGTGAAGATATCTTTGGTGATGGGGTTCTTGAGATTCTTCAAGATGGATTTGGATTCTTGCGTTCTGCCGACAGTTCCTATCTAGCTGGGCCGGATGATATCTATGTATCACCCAGCCAAATCAGGCGATTTAATCTACGCACGGGAGATACCATCAGTGGAAAAATTCGTCCTCCCAAAGACAATGAGCGTTACTTTGCGTTATTGAAAGTTGATCAAATCAATTTTGATTCTCCAGAAGCCGTTAAACATAAGGTCCTCTTCGAGAATCTGACCCCATTACATGCCGAAGAGCGCTTGACTCTGGAACGTGGTAATGGGAGCACAGAAGATATTACCGCAAGGATTATTGATATGGTCTCTCCCATCGGTAAAGGGCAGCGTGGATTGGTTGTCTCCCCGCCTAAGGCGGGTAAAACCCTAATGCTGCAGAACATCGCACAGAGCATTACCAATAATCATCCGGAATGTTACGTTATTGTTTTACTGATCGATGAACGCCCGGAAGAAGTTACCGAAATGACTCGAATGGTTAAGGGAGAAGTAGTCGCTTCAACCTTTGACGAGCCGGCCAGTCGTCACGTACAGGTCGCCGAAATGGTTATCGAAAAAGCCAAACGCTTGGTTGAGCATAAGCGCGATGTGGTTATCTTGTTGGATTCGATAACACGTCTGGCGCGTGCGTATAACACCACGATTCCGTCTTCAGGCAAGGTATTAACCGGCGGTGTGGATGCTCATGCATTGCATCGACCCAAGCGCTTCTTCGGTGCTGCTCGTAACATTGAAGAAGGTGGCAGCCTGACTATTCTGGCCACATCTCTGATTGAAACCGGTTCGAAGATGGACGAGGTCATTTACGAGGAATTTAAAGGGACCGGTAACATGGAAATTCACCTGGATCGCCGTATTGCAGAAAAACGTGTGTTCCCCGCAATCAACATTAACCGTTCTGGTACACGTCGCGAAGAATTATTAATGGGACAAGAAGAATTGCAGAAGGTCTGGATATTACGCAAGTTCCTGCATTCCATGGATGACCTGGAGGCTATGGAATTTGTGCTGGCGAGGATGCAATCTTCGAAGACGAATCTGGAGTTCTTCGATCAAATGAAGAAATAGCGTTTTCGCGACAAACTTTTATTCCAAATCCGCTTTAAACATGTACTCAAATGCTCGCGTATCTTGCATACAATGCCCTTCTGTACGCATGTTTGCCAAGCCTTGAAATAAAATCTCGGCAATAAAACGCTATCCCTAGATTACAAAATGCCGATTATTGAATCCTTTGATCCTGTCATCGGTACCAATCCCAAAGTCTTGATATTAGGCAGTATGCCTGGAGTAGCCTCTTTGCAGGCGCAGCAGTACTACGCGCATCCTCGAAATGCATTCTGGTCCATTATGTCGGAATTACTGGGCATAAAATGGCAGGATGATTACCCGTTACGCATCCAGCAGCTGAAGCAATTTCCGATTGTACTGTGGGACGTTCTTCAAACCTGCCGGCGTGAAGGTAGCCTGGATTCAGCGATTGCCAACGAACAGCATAATGCGAATGACATAGCCGGTTTGTTACAGCGTTGCCCCGAAATCCATTTGATAGCTTTTAACGGCGGAACGGCGGAGAAATTTTTTAAGCAGTCCGTGGCCCCAGAAATTACGGATATCCAACGATATGCTCGTCTCCGCTTGCCATCGACCAGTCCAGCACACGCGAGTAAAACCCTGCAGCAGAAGTTGCAAGACTGGTCCATCATCAAGCAATACCTTGATTGAAGCGTTGGGTTTTAGTGGTAAAGTCTTTTACTCTGGTGAATTCGTGATAGAATATGCGCCGGTGTACAATCCCTTGCCGAAATTACCTTTAAAATCAATGAGTTAAGGTTTCTGGTCTGCTATTGAATGATCAGAAGGTAAGTGGTATTTACTGAATTTAGTGGTTTTTGATGAAAAAAATCAGAGGCTACGACAAATTTTTTAAACTTTTTTGTATTTGAGAACGACTATGGCAGACCTCGATACCTATCGTAATATCGGCATTTTCGCCCACGTGGATGCGGGTAAAACAACGACGACAGAACGAATTTTAAAATTGACTGGAAAAGTCCATAAAACGGGTGAAGTGCATGATGGTGAAGCAACCACTGACTTCATGGATCAGGAACGTGAGCGTGGTATCACGATCCAGTCCGCTGCGACCAGTTGTGAATGGGATGGCCATCGCCTGAATATAATCGATACCCCGGGTCACGTTGATTTTACCATTGAGGTTTATCGTTCCCTGAAAGTGCTCGACGGGGGTGTCGGTGTATTCTGCGGTTCAGGTGGTGTAGAACCCCAGTCTGAAACCAACTGGCGCTATGCAAACGAATCAGAGGTTGCCCGTATCATTCTGGTCAACAAGCTGGATCGTTTGGGTGCTGATTTCTATCGCGTCGTTGACCAGGTAGAAAACGTACTGGGAGCCAATCCTCTCGTTATGGTTCTGCCGATTGGTACAGAAGATGATTTTGTTGGTGTTGTGGATCTGCTGACCCGCAAGGCATGGGTCTGGGATGAGTCTGGACAACCCGAAAACTACTCGCTTGAAGATGTGCCTGCCGATATGGTTGACAAGGTGGAGGAATATCGCGAAAAGTTGATCGAAACCGCAGTTGAACAGGATGATGATTTACTTGAACAATATCTTGAGGGAAATGAACCTGCTATCGAGGATATCAAGCGTTGTATCCGTAAAGGTACCATTGCACTGGACTTCTTCCCGACCTACTGTGGTTCTGCCTTTAAGAACAAGGGTGTTCAGCTGGTACTGAATGCGGTCGTTGATTACCTGCCGAGTCCGACTGAAGTAAAACCTCAGCCTGAGGTTGACCTGGAAGGTCACGAAACTGGTGAGTTTGCCATCGTTGATGTCAACAAACCTTTACGTGCCTTAACCTTCAAGGTAATGGATGATCGATTTGGTGCGCTTTACTTCACCCGTATTTATTCCGGAAAGGTGGAGAAAGGCATGACTGTACTCAATACGGCGACCGGTAAAACCGAGCGTATTGGACGTATGGTGGAAATGCATGCGGACTCACGTGAAGAACTGACCTCGGCGCAGGCCGGAGACATCATCGCTATCGTGGGTTTGAAGAACGTACAGACGGGTCATACTTTATGCGATCCTGATAACCCTGCTACTCTGGAACCCATGGTATTCCCGGATCCGGTTATCTCGATTGCGATCAAACCCAAAGACAAGGGTGCTTCCGAGAAAATGGGTATCGCGTTGGCCAAGATGATTGCAGAGGATCCTTCGTTCCGTGTTGAAACGGATGAAGATTCGGGTGAAACCATCATCAAGGGTATGGGTGAACTGCACCTTGATATCAAGGTGGATATCCTCAAGCGTACACATAATGTTGACGTTGAAGTGGGTAAGCCCCAGGTGGCTTATCGTGAGACGATTACGCAGCGTATTGAAGACAGTTATACGCACAAGAAGCAGTCGGGTGGCTCCGGTCAGTTCGGTAAGATCGATTACATCGTTGAGCCGGGTGAACAGAACAGTGGCTTCGAATTCGAATCCAAGGTCACCGGTGGTAATGTACCGCGTGAATTCTGGCCTGCCGTAGAAAAAGGTTTTGCCGGCATGATGGCACAGGGCGTGTTGGCAGGATTCCCTCTGCTGGATGTAAAAGTAACATTAATGGATGGTGCCTTCCATGCCGTGGACTCTTCAGCGGTTGCGTTCGAAATTGCTGCTAAGGGTGCGTATCGTCAATCGATACCCAAGGCCGGTCCTCAGTTACTGGAACCGATCATGAAAGTTGACGTGTTCACACCTGAAGATCACGTCGGTGATGTTATCGGTGATTTGAATCGTCGCCGCGGAATGATCCAGGGCCAGGATTCAGGACCCACGGGTGTTCGGGTTAAAGCCGAGGCGCCACTTTCTGATATGTTTGGATACATAGGTGATCTGCGTACCATGACTTCCGGTCGTGGCCAGTTCTCCATGGAATTCTCACATTATAGTCCGGTTCCCAAGAACGTGGCTGATGAGGTCATCAAGGAAGTTAAGGAGCGCGAAGCAGCGAAGTAAGGCTTCCTCAAGACGTACAAACAAGCCCCGCTTTTCAGCGGGGTTTTTTTTGCATGAATATGCTATTTTCTCAACCTTGTTGAGTAGGAGAGAGCAACATGAAAATCGGTATTATCAGTGGCAGTCATCGAGATCCCTCGCAAAGTGCCAAGGTAGCGGATTACATACAACAACAGCTGGTTTCTATGGATATGGAAACCTGGGTTTACACCCTGGCTAATAATCCATTACCGCTATGGGATCAAAAGGTCTGGGAAGATGATCCAGGTTGGGAAGCCACATTGAGTCCTTTAAAAAAGGAGCTTGCTGATTGTGATGGTTTCGTGGTGGTTTCGCCAGAATGGCATGGGCAGGTGCCTGCCGGGCTAAAGAATTTTTTCCTTTTGTTCAGCCGTTTCGAACTGGGTCATAAACCAGCATTAATCACCGCGGTATCTTCAGGTGATGGCGGAGCCTATCCGGTGGCTGAACTACGCATCAGTAGTTATAAAAACAATCGAATCTGTTACATACCGGAGCAGCTGATCCTGAGAAATGTTGAATCTATTTTGAATCAAAATGAAACAGATAATAATGATTCTGCCGACAGTTATTTCAGGGAACGTATCAGCTGGGCATTGGGCATACTCAAGGGCTATACCATCGCCCTGAAAAATATGCGCGAAACGACAGAAATCTTTCATGACAAATTCGGCAACGGCATGTAACCATGGCTTTTGATCAAGCGTTAATAGATGAACTCAACTTATTGGTTAAATTTCCTGAAACCATGATGGAAGGTTTAAAAGTCCATCATGATGCAGAACCGGCCATGATCGAAGCTGCTGTCAGGCTTTATGAAAAGGGGCTTGCGACGCAAAAAGATGGCGGATATCTGACGGATCTTGGCAGGGAGGCGGCTCAGACAGCCAGCTTGTTACTCGGACTGATGAGTCCACAAAATCAGTAATCTCCGGCGTAAGGGGGCTAGTTAATTTAGCTGATTGCATGCTTTGCGAATCATATTGGCTTGCTTGCAGACAGCCCTTGTATTGACTTAATAGGCTGTTGGTAGACCTTGCCTGGTCGTGGCTGGAGATGATTCTTGACCTGGATCATTCCGATCCCGGTTTTTTATGCCGATGGTTGACATATAAGCAAATAATGATATATAAATGAGAAACATTCTCATTTATTTCTTTATGTCACAGCACTTTAACCTGACCGAGCCTGAGACAGGGTTTCATGGACTTATCACCGAAATCAACGGTGATCCAGTCTTAAAACGTAAGTTACTGAGCTTGGGTTTACGCAAAGGCCAGGTGATTTCTATCTTGCATCAGCGCCATAATGGAGTGGTCATTTTCAGTAATGGTAATCGTGTTGCGCTGGGATCCAAAATAGCCTCACAAGTTGTCTTAAAAGCCCTCGATGGAAAACAGCGTCAAAAAATCAAAGGGCAGAACCGATGACCACCATTGCAATCACGGGAAATCCGAATTGCGGTAAATCAGCCTTGTTCAATGCGCTTACCGGTATTCGCCAGACTACGGGCAACTGGCCAGGTGTAACGGTTGAAAAAAAGCAAGGGCGATTTAACCTGGATACTGACCACGTGGTTTCATTGATAGATTTACCCGGAATTTACACGCTGGATGCAGTTTCCCAGGATGAGCAGGTCACTCGGCAGTACTTGTTATCTCGACAGGCTGATGTGATTGTTAATGTTCTCGATGCGGCCAATCTGGAACGCAATCTATACCTAACGGTTCAATTGCTAGAAATGGGTGTACCCGTGGTACTGGCTTTGAACATGATGGATGTGGCAAAAAAACGGGGCATAGTTATTGATGTCAAGCTGCTGAGCCAAAAACTAGGTTGCCCGGTGGTAGAGATTGTTGCAGTTAAAGGCCACGGACTGACAGGATTAAAACAATCCATTGTGCGCGTATTACAAGACCAGAATCAAGGAGGTTATCACTTACGCATGGGTAACCTGGTTGAAGACGCCGTAGCTGATATCAGCCAAGAGTTTGAGCACCTGGAAGATGACAAGAATCATTATTGGCTGGCACTCAAATTGTTAGAAGGTGATGACAGTGTGTTATCTCCTCCCATCCATCACACGGTCAAAGTTAAAATTCAGAAATGGCAACAACATATACAGGCAGTGACTGAAGACAGTGTTGACATCTTTATTGCCGATTCACGTTATGGTCATGCCCATGTACTGTCACAACTCTGTGTAAAGGTTAAGGGACGCGTCAAACGCTATCTTACCGATCGAATTGATCAGGTCGTGTTAAATCGGTTTCTGGGTGTTCCGATTTTTTTGTTGATTATGTACCTGATGTTTATGTTTACGATAAATTTCGGCGGTGCATTCATCGATTTCTTTGATCAGTTTGCGGGTGCGCTGTTCGTTGATGGTTTGTCTCAGCTGCTTGGGCATACTGATCTGCCGGATTGGGTGATTTTAATATTGGCCCAGGGTTTAGGCGGCGGTTTACAGGTCGTGGCCACCTTCATACCCATTATTGCCAGCCTCTACCTGTTCCTTTCATTGCTGGAAGATTCCGGTTACATGGCCCGTGCAGCCTTCGTGATGGATCGGTTCATGCGATCCATAGGCCTGCCGGGTAAAGCCTTTGTGCCAATGATCGTGGGTTTTGGTTGTAATGTTCCGGCCGTTATGGCTACAAGAACCCTCGAAAGTGAACGAGAGCGCAAACTCACCATATTGATGAATCCGTTCATGTCCTGCGGTGCCAGGCTGCCTGTCTATGTTTTATTCGCCGCGGCGTTTTTTCCCGACAATGGTCAGAACCTGGTTTTTGCGCTTTACCTTGTGGGGATTCTGATGGCTATTTTTACCGGGCTTATCATGAAGCATTCGTTATTATCCGGTGAGAGTTCGGGCTTCATCATGGAAATGCCGACCTACCATGTGCCCACCTTGAAAGGCATACTGTTTCGTACTTGGGACAGGGTCAAGTTGTTTATCCGGGATGCAGGCAAAGTTATTGTCATCATGGTATTGGTATTGAACGTTTTAAATTCAATAGGTAGTGATGGTTCAATCGGTAACGAGGATACTGAAAAATCCATCTTAAGCCACGCCGGTAAGGCATTGACACCTTTATTTGCGCCAATGGGTGTCGAAGAAGATAACTGGCCGGCCACCGTGGGTATATTTACCGGTATTTTGGCGAAGGAAGCGGTCGTCGGAACCTTGGACTCTGTCTATACACAGTTAGCAAAAACACAGATGACTAAAACCGATGAAGAATTTGATTTAATAAAGGCCCTTTCTAATGCAGCGATGACCATTCCCTTAAATCTTGGCGGATTACCAGATTTGGTACTGGATCCACTGGGATTAAATGTCGGTGAGTTGGGGAAGGACGAAAAAGCAGCAGAAAACCTCAATGTCTCAACGGGGTTATTTGGTGAAATGGCTAAACGTTTTGACGGTCAGGCAGGGGCATTTGCTTATCTGTTATTTGTATTATTATATTTTCCCTGCGTGGCTACGATAGGCGCTATTGCCCGTGAAGCGGGCAAGCTCTGGGCAGGTTTCGTGGCTTTCTGGACAACGTCAGTTGCCTATGTCACGGCCAGTCTGTTTTACCAGGGTGCGTATTTCACAGAGCATCCGCAGCAGGCAAGTATTACTATAATGGCCATAATAGGCTACAGCTTGCTGTTGTATTCGGGGTTGAGGCTGTATGCCCATAAAAAACAAAGGGGTGAATTAAAAGCCGCATGATTCTGAAAGAATTAAAGCAATATGTCAGGGCGCACCGGCAAGTGAGCCTGACGGATATAGCCAATCATTTCGATACTGAACCGGATGCAGTCCGCGGTATGCTGGATTTTTGGATTAAAAAAGGAAAGATCCAACAATATACAAACAGGCGTTGCAATACGTCCTGTCAATGTGCTGATCAGTCGAATAAGGAAATCTACCAGTGGAATGCAGAGCTCGGTAACATCAGTATAGAAATTAAATAGAGCTGCAAACGCGGAACAGTGTCGGCCAAGTAGTACCCATATTCAGCAACATGATATCTTGATTTTCTGGTCTCAATGAGGTCTTACGAGCCGGCTGCAAAGGTCCTCAACAGGATGTACTGTTTGAAAATCTTTATTTTTTAACTGGCTACGGCAAGAATATCCATTGGCAAGTAGTCGAGACGATTGAGTATGCTCGGCAATGCTTCGCCACTGAAGATTAAAGATGGCGTCGGATAAGGCATTGTTTTCTATCTCGTGACCGAACAAGCCGGACATACCGCAACAGCCTGCGTTGATGACACGGCAGTCGATATCGAGAGCCTTATATATCTGTTGCCATTGCTGTGACGATTCCTGTGACTGGGTTTGTTCCATGCAATGGGGTAGTAAGGTCACGGCGGCTTGATCACTCAGGGGTAAACGCTGAAGTTTGGCCAGATTACTGACCAGAAAATCTTCTATGCTTTGAACTTGAATGTTCACTGATTGCCCCAGGATCAGAGGGTATTCCTGTTCAAACATCAGGCGTGACATGGTTTCCAAACTGAGTAAAGGTTTGCCGCAGTTTGCCATTGTTAACATGGAGTCAATAACCTGCTTGGATTGTTGTTTAAACCGGTTACGAAAACCCTTTACATATAATAATTTACCATTGTGTATGGGTTGAGTAATGTAGACATCATAACCCATACGTTGCAGGAGTAGGCAGGCAGCATTGATCGTTTTGCCATCAAAGCTATTCAAATAATTGTCACGCAGCAGGATAATAGCTTTATCTGAAGACCTTATCGTATCCAGGTGTTGGTGCGCCAATCCAACACCCTTTGGAAGAGGAATTGGTGCAAACCAGGGTATGCGATTTAATCCCGACAAGTACTGAATCAGTTTACTTATCAAGGAAGATTTCAAGAAAAGATTGTGGATCTTGGGTAAGCGACTGCCAATACTAATCAAATTCTCAAAATGTTGAATCAGTTGATTTTTAATGATTGCTGAATTTTGCTGCCCCATATGTTCGAGAAAACGTGATTTCATTTCTGGGATATCAACATTCAACGGGCAGGTCGAAGTACAGGACTTACAGGACAGACAATGC
>JASJBW010000093.1 GCA_030066315.1 Gammaproteobacteria bacterium | reverse complement strand
AATTATCGAAGCGGGATCCATTTTGTTATCGATTCCACTGTCTCCATGGGGCCATATATTGACCGTACCCGAGAAGCTGTCCGCAAAGTCTATAATACTATTGCCAAACAGGGGTTAAACAACCAAGTCAACTTTGGCTTGACCGCCTACCGCGACAATCTAGGAAAAGTTCCCGACCTTGATTACCTGACGCGTACCTACGCCAATCTGGAGCAAGGTGCGGACGAGGAAAGGTTCTTTTCATTGGTCAACACCCTGGAACCTTCAGAGGTATCGAGTAAAGATTATCGTGAGGATGCTTATGCCGGTATCAAGGCGGCAATAGACAATAGCAACTGGGAAAATTTCGATGCCCGATATGTGGTATTGATCACCGATGCTGATCCACGTGAAAGTGCTGATCCTTTGGGGGCCACCCGACTCAGTGCCAAGGCACTAAGACAACTGGCCTATGACAAGGGTATCTCGATTTGGGTGTTACACTTACGTACCGATTCACCTTATGCGAATCACTCACGTGCGGAAAAACTTTATCGCGAGATCTCCTATTACCCGGGTATTGGTGATTTTTATTATGGAGTAGAACTGGGGCAAGTGGATGAATTTGGTAATGTGTTAGAAGTCTTATCCAACCAGATAACACAACAAGTGCTGGCGACGGTTAACGGTGTCTTACCTATTCCCATTCCAGAGCTGGAGCAACAGGATAATGCCCAGCCTACCCAGTTAGCTGAATTGCAAAGTCGTGTGGCCAAACTCGGTAATGCGTTGCGTATGCAATATTTACAGAAAGAATCCGGTCAGCCATTGCCCAAGGTTTTTGATGCATGGATGGTAGATAAGGATTTTTCCGACCCACAGAAATCCACGGTAGATGTCAGGGTCTTGTTAACGCGTGACCAGTTATCCGATTTAAAAAATGTAATGCAACAGGTATTAAACCTGGCAGAAGAGGGTGTGTTAACCCCTACCGGTTTTTTAAATGACCTCAAGAGCCTGGCAGCAACGGTAAGTCGTGATCCTTCTTCGGTTGGCAGTAATATTTCTTCACTCGGTGGAAACCTTGCTGAGATGGGGTATATGCGCGAATATATTGATGACTTACCGTATACCGGAGAAGTGATGAATCTGAGTCTGGATAGCTGGGAGGAATGGTCAGCCAAGGAACAGATTGAATTCATGCACCGCCTGGAGAGTAAAATCAATTATTATCAGGCTTTACATGATCATACCGACTTATGGGTCACGCCCGGAGGCGGTGCAGTCAATGGTAACTCGGTTTTCCCCGTCGTATTGAATCTATTACCTTGATTCCGGCATAAGTAAAAACTGAATGTCTGTAATTTATTCACTCAAGAATGTAGTGAAATCACGACTGGTCGGAGAGGCCGGCTTTCGCCTGAATGTGCCCAGTATTGAAATTCATGAGCAGGAAAATATCGCTCTAGTGGGACATAGCGGGTGCGGTAAAAGCACACTGCTTGATATTCTCGCGCTCGCATTACACCCTGATTCTCAGGATGAATTTCTGCTCACCCCGAAAAAACAAGATACGATCGATGCGGGTTTTCTGTGGAAGAAAAAAAAGCAAAACAGATTATCTAAAATCCGTAAGCAACATATCGGTTATGTTCTGCAACAGGGCGGTTTATTACCTTATCTCACGGTCAGGGAGAATATTGAACTACCGCGTAAATTGATGAATTTGCCACAGGATGATTCAACGCGTTGCATGGCAAGGGTTATGGGTATTGAACGCCAGCTGGATAAATTACCCGGTTTATTATCTGCCGGTGAGCGGCAGCGAGTGGCTTTTACTCGTGCCTTATCTCACCGTCCCTCCATTTTACTGGCAGATGAACCGACTGCTTCGCTGGATCCAATTACCGCACGCAAGATCATGGCAGTGGTTATGGAACTGGTTAAAGGGTTGAAAATTACCATGATAACCGCCAGCCATGACTGGGCACATATCTACAAGATGGATCTGCGAGTACTGAAACAGGAAGCTGAAGTGCTGGATAATGGCAACCTGTATCAGTCCACTTTCACTGATTAATGGCATGAGTCAATTTAAGAATATCTTAAGCCTCAGTTTCCGTGACTATAGCCATGAGTGGCGTATGTCCGGATGTTTCGTGTTAGCGCTGGCTTCAGTGTTGGCGCCCATGATGATCCTGTTCGGGCTGAAATTTGGCATTGTCAGTTCCATGGTTAATGATCTGGTGGAAAATCCGGATAATCGGGAAATTAAGGCCATTGGCAGCGGCAGTTATACGGAGGCTTGGCTGGATGAATTATCAGCACGTAAAGATGTGGCGTTTATTATTCCAAAAACCCGGGCATTGGCCGCGACCATCCAGTTGAAAAGTAAAACGGCCGGCAGGATTTATTCTACGGAATTACTGGCCACGGCAGCTGGAGATCCACTACTCAGGGAAGTGAGTCAGACACCGCGTGGATTTAACTCGGTCATCCTTAGCGAAGAAATTGCAACCAAACTTAACGTTACCAAGGGAGACATTATTGATGGCAGTTTAGCCCGTCAGTTCCGTGGTAAGCGTGAGCGTGTGCATATCGACTTGAAGGTGCTGGATATCGCGCCTGGACATGTGGTCAGCCGTAAAGTGGCATTTGTGAGTCTGGACTTGCTTTTAGCCAGTGAAAGTTTCAAAGACGGCCGCGCTGTGCCCAAGTTAGGTTGGAATGGTGACAGCGAACCGCTAAGCAAACGCAAATACCCTTCCTTCCGATTGTATGCCCAATCTATTTATGAAGTTGAACAACTGGTAGATGACCTGAATCAACAGGGCGTTGAAGTTAAAGCTAATTTGGCCCAGATAAAAACCGTACAGTCCATTGATCAGAACCTGACTATCATTTTTTGGATTATCGCCTGCGTGGGCGCTGTTGGCTTTTCTTTTTCATTAGGTGCCAGCTTATGGGCGAATGTTGATCGCAAACATAAGGAGTTAAGTATCTTACGCCTGGTTGGTTTTCAGGGGGGTAAGATCATCCTTTTTCCAGTATTGCAGTCGATGTATACCGGTATACTCGGCTGGTTGCTTGCAGTGTTGATTTATTTAATGGCGGAACAAAGTATCAACCAGATTCTTGCACCTAACCTGCAAATAGAACGCGTAATCTGCTACCTGTTACCCGAGCACTTTTTCTGGGCCCTGGGTTTGACCATTTCGGTGGCCGCCGGTGCCGCAATTCTGGGCGGAGTTCGCGCCTCTAGAATAGAGCCTTCAGACGGACTCAGGGACATTTAAAAAGGTCTTTATGGCCTTGTGGATGTCAGTATTTTCTTACAATAATTGTCATGCAATTCTGGGGTAACAGATCATCATCTGCGGATTATTTATCCTCGAAGCAGTTCTATAATATCTGCGAGTCTACAGGGAAGCAGACTAAGGATCGCATGAAAAGGTACAGACTGTTATGTAGATACGGTCGTTACGCATTCTGTCATGTATCGGGAGGGATTCCCGGCAAGGAGCACTGAGATGGAACGTAAGCAGGAATTAGACCCCCGGTGATGAGCCGGGGGTTTTTTATTTGGCGCTGTTAACCCAAGGGCGATAAAATAGTTGTCTATGTTGACCGCCTCATTTTTTAAAGATTTTAAACCCGTTTATGTGCTCAGCAGTGATGAGCCTTTATTATTACGTGACTGGCTGGATGAGGCTCGCAAGCAATTACATGAACTTGGTTTTGAAGAAATCCTGAGTCATTCGGTGGAAACGGGTTTTGATTGGAGTGCTATTCTGGAAGATAGTCAAAATCTGTCATTATTCAGTTCCCGAAAAGGCCAAATCATCCGGTTTAATTCAAACAAACCAGGGCAGTCTGGTGCAAAATTTATTAATCAGATCTGTGAAGAATCTCCCACCGATACTCTATTTATCTTGGTCATGCCGGGATTGGATCGTGCGGCGAGAAACAGCGCCTGGTTGAAAAAAATCAAGGCTAGAGGTGAGGTGGTTGAACTCAAGCCGATTTATCCTAACCAACTCGTGGATTGGATCAGTCAGCGGGCTTTGAGCAAGCAGCTACAGATGGATTCTCAAGCAGCCCTGTTTCTGGCTGATCTGACAGAAGGTAATCTGTTGGCTACCGAACAGGAACTGGAAAAGCTGGCACTGGCGTCAGAACCTGGTCAGTTGATTGATCAGGGAGTCATCAAAGAAAGTATCTCGCGCAGTGCCCGTTATACCCATTTTTTACTGGTGGATGCTTTTCTCGCGGGCCAGGCCAAGCGGGCTTTGAAAATTACCCATGGATTGGAGATGGAAGGTTTTCAGCCTATCCAGGTGCAATATGCCTTGCAACACGTTTTACAGACATTATTGCAGCTCAAGCAAGCGCAACGGGAACATCGATTGAATGACGCAGCCTGGCGCGCAGCTAATGTTTGGAAATCCAAGCAACGATTATATCAACAGGCGCTTTCTCGGTTTAGTATTGATCAACTCGAGCGATTTTTACAAAGCTGTGCTAAATTAGACCGCATCAATAAAGGGCAGCAGCTGGCCTATGCGGGTGCAGACTGGCAATCCCTCAAGGAATTGATCAGTAGCATGATGGGTATCGGGCATTTACAGAGAACAGGTTAAAAAATGAATGCAGTATTAGAGCAACAGGATTTACAGCAATATATGCAACAGTTGGGTGTGCAGGCTAAATCGGCCTCGGCCATTCTGGCCAGTGTGGAGCCCGCCCAGAAAAATGCAGCCTTATTGGCCATCGCAGAAGCTTTGTTGAAGAATGCTGACGACATTAAAGCAGCTAATGCCAAAGATCTGGAACAAGGACGAAAAGAGGGTCTCGATGCTGCCATGCTGGATCGTTTAGAACTTAATGATGATCGAATCGAAGGCATGGTCGAAGGTTTACGTCAAGTCAGCACCCTGCCTGATCCCGTTGGTGAAATTACCGACATGGAATTTCGTCCCTCGGGTATCCAGCTCGGAAAAATGCGTGTACCTCTGGGCGTCATTGGCATCATCTATGAATCACGTCCTAACGTTACTATTGATGCGGCTGCGCTGTGTATGAAATCCGGTAATGCCACCATTCTTCGAGGTGGAAAGGAAGCGATACATTCCAACCAGGCCATTACTCATTGCATCCAGCAGGGTTTGAAACAAGCCGGCCTGCCAGAGACTGCGGTGCAGGTGATTAATACCGTTGATCGTGCTGCTGTTGGATTTTTGCTCACCATGAAAGAGTATGTTGATGTCATCATTCCCCGGGGTGGAAAGGGGCTCATCCAAAGGGTATCGGAAGAGGCTACGATCCCGGTGATTAAACACCTTGACGGGATCTGCCATGTTTATATCGATGATGAAGCTGATCTTGATAAGGCTTTCAGTATAGCGCTGAACTCAAAGACACATCGTTACGGTGTGTGTAATGCCATGGAAACCTTGCTCATCGCTGATTCGATAGCAGCAGAAATACTACCGAGGTTGAATCAGGCTTACCGGGAGAAGGGTGTGGAATTACGCGGATGTGAGCGTTGCCGTGCCATCGATGCGGATATGCTGGTTGCAACCGAGGAAGACTGGGATACGGAATACCTGGCCCCGATTTTATCCATCAAGGTCGTGGATGATATGCAACAGGGTATTGAGCATATCAATACTCATGGATCGCACCATACCGATAGCATGGTGTCTGAAAATTATTCCCGGGCGCGTGCTTTTATGCGAGCGGTCGATTCCAGTTCGGTCATGATCAATGCATCGACTCGATTCGCTGATGGATTTGAGTATGGTCTGGGAGCAGAAATTGGTATCAGTACGGACAAAATACATGCACGTGGTCCGGTCGGCCTTGAAGGTTTGACTTCACAAAAATACGTGGTCCTGGGCGATGGCCAGATACGGGAGTAAGCGTTCTTATTGCTACGCATAGATTTCCATGATAGGCCTGTTGGGTGGTACCTTTAACCCTGTGCATGCGGGCCATCTATCCCTGGCCAAATCAGTTTTGAATGCCTATAAGCTCGAGCAGGTCGAGTTTATCCCCAGTTATCAAAGTGTGCATCGTAATCAACCTGATGTTGCTGCGGAATTGCGCCGGGATATGTTGGCGTTGGCATTGCAACCCCATACTCAATTTTGCCTTAACCACTTGGAAATTGAGCGGCGAGGGCCATCCTACACCGTAGATACACTGCAGCAGATCAAACAACAAAAACCGGGCATCACACTTTGCTGGTTATTGGGAGTAGATGCGTTTAATGATTTTTTAAGCTGGAAGAATCCTCAGGGTATTTTACGGTTAGCCCATTTAATTGTATGTACTCGTCCCGGGCACGACCCCAAAAAAAATATCTTTCCAGAACATCATCTATCCCTTGACGAGCAATTGTCTGATTTTACAGCGGGTAAGATTGTTTTTTATGAAATGCCCCCGAATGCCTGTTCTTCAACAGCCATTCGGGCGCAATTAAAGCGAGCCTCCCATGGTCTCGATACTTCTGTGACAGAATGTCTACCCCAGTCTGTGTTAAAATTTATTCAGCAACATCAATTATATGAGTAGTGCATGGCCGATTTAACTCCTGACCAAGTAAAACAACTGGTCATAGAAGCGTTGGAAGATTTAAAAGCGGAAAAAATCAGTGATATCGATGTAGAGGGCGTTGCCAACTTTACGGACCGAATGGTATTTGCCAGTGGTAATTCTAATCGGCATGTCAAATCCATTGCGAATTCGGTGCTAGACAAGGCCAAGGAAAACAATATCGTTCCGTTGGGGGTTGAAGGTGAAGATATTGGTGACTGGGTTCTTATTGACTTGGGCGATGTTGTTGTCCATATCATGTTACCGGATACGCGGGAATTCTATGATATTGAACGTCTTTGGTCAGAAGAAGCCGGGCAATCAATAGTGAGCTGATCCATACTCCTTAAGGTCAGTTGTTGTGCAGATTCAAATCATCGCAGTAGGGCAAAAAATGCCATCCTGGGTGGACGAGGCTTACCAGGATTATGCCAAGCGCCTGCCGCGTCAGCAGTCTGTTGAGTTAAACGTGATCGCAACGGCTCAACGAAAATCGGGTGCTAACGTGCCACAACTACAACATCAGGAATCCCTGAAGATACGTCAAAAGCTCAAGCCTGGCAGCCGAATTCTGGCCATGGATGAAAAGGGTAAGCAATGGTCTTCACGTGAATGGGCCGAGCAATACCGGAGCTGGCTGCAACATTACCCTCAGGTTAGTTTCATCATTGGTGGTCCTGATGGCCTGGAACCTGATTTACTTGAAGAGGCTCACCAAACCGTCGCACTGGGGAAATTGACTTTGCCCCATGGTTTAGCGAGAGTAGTTTTAATCGAGCAAATCTATCGTTCCTGGTCAATTGTGCAAGGACATCCTTACCATCGCTCCTGATATTGCCTATAGTGAGTAAATATGATTTATCTGGCTTCATCTTCTCCCCGTCGAGCTGAACTCATGAGGCAGATTGGTGTTGAATTTGACATCATTGAAGTTGATATTGATGAAACCCCGAGAGTAGATGAATCCATCGAGAAACTGGTTCTGAGGTTATGCCAGGAAAAGGTCATACAGGGCCGCTTGCAGGTACCCGGAAGATCGGTCCAAAATCTGGTATTGGCGGCAGATACTTTGATAGGTTTGCAGGGTAAGATACTGGGTAAGCCCGCTTCCAATCTGAAATGTTGTGAAATGTTACAACTTTTATCGGGCAAGACCCATCAGGTCTATAGCGCGGTCGCCCTAATGAATCAGGAAGGTGAAGTTAATGCAAGGTTAAGTGTCAATGACATAACATTCAGACCGCTAAAATCTGAGGAAATAAAGCAATACTGTGATACCGCTGAGCCTCATGACAAGGCCGGTGCCTATGCCATACAGGGTATGGCTGCCATTTTTATTAAACATTTATCCGGTAGTTATTCGAGCGTTATGGGAATGCCCCTATACGAGACTGCAGAGTTGCTACAACAGGCTGGATATAGATTTCAGGTAAAATAATAACAATGACTAATAGTGAAGAAATTCTGATTAATGTGACTCCTCAGGAGACCCGTGTGGCCATCGTCGAAAGTGGTTCCTTGCAGGAGGTCAGCATCGAACGCCGCCGTAATCGAGGAATTGTCGGCAATATTTACAAAGGCAAGGTAAAC
Organism: Gammaproteobacteria bacterium; assembly: GCA_030066315.1. GTDB lineage: Bacteria > Pseudomonadota > Gammaproteobacteria > JACNJF01. The sequence goes on along the minus strand of JASJBW010000093.1, from coordinate 8,111 downwards.
AGAGTGTTGCCTGGTATGGAAGCAGCATTTGTTGATATCGGTCTTGAACGATCCGGTTTTTTACATGTATCAGATTTCGATTTAACTAATGGAGAAGATGAAGAAGGGGCAGAAGATCCAACGCCTGTGCCCCCCATCAATGAATTGCTGCACGAAGGTCAGAGCCTTTTGGTGCAAGTGGTCAAGGACCCTATTGGTACAAAAGGGGCCAGACTGACGACCAGCATCTCAGTACCGTCACGTTACTTGGTGTATATGCCCAATTCATCGTTGATTGGCATATCGGTTAAAATCGAAGATGAAGAAGAACGTGAGCGCCTGCGCAGCCTGTTATCCGATTGTATGACAGAAAACCGTACCGGGGGTTGTATCGTGCGCACGGCGGCCGAAGGCGTTGAAGATGAAGAATTGAATCGTGATATCAAGTTTCTATGTACTTTATGGGATAGCCTTCAGGAGCAAGCGAAGAGTGCTAAACCGGGTTCCGTTCTCCATGAAGATTTACCCTTGGCGATTCGTACGCTACGTGACATGGTCAGTCATGAAACCGATGTAGTCAAAATTGATTCACGCGAAACCTATCAAAAAATGGTGAATTTTGCCCAGAAATACATACCTGATTTACCCACAGTGATCGAACATTATCCAGGTGATCGACCCCTGTTTGATCTCTACAATGTCGATGATGAACTTCAGCGTGCGCTGGGTCGTAAGGTGGAATTAAAGTCGGGTGGTTATCTGATTATCGATCAAACTGAGGCCATGACAACGATTGATATCAATACCGGTGCATTTGTGGGTCATCATAACCTTGAGGAAACGATATTTAAAACCAATATGGAAGCGGCTCAGGCCATTGCCCGACAGCTGCGCTTGCGCAACCTCGGTGGTATTATCATTATCGATTTTATCGATATGGTTCAGGAGGATCATAAGCGCCAAGTACTGAAATCGCTGGAAAAATATCTCGACAGGGACCATGCAAAGACACAGGTTTGTGATGTATCCCCCCTGGGATTAGTCGAGATGACACGTAAACGAACCCGTGAGAGCCTGGAGCATGTGTTATGTGAACCCTGTAATACCTGTGGGGGGCGAGGCACTCATAAGACAGTTGAAACGGTTTGTTACGAAATTTTCCGAGAGTTGTTGCGAGAAGCCCGGGTTTACGATGAAGCACAGCAATTGTTGGTTATGGCTAATCAGAATGTGATCGATATGTTGCTGGATGAGGAGGCAACCAGCTTGGCCGAATTAGAAACCTTTATCAAAATACCGGTAAAATTACAGGTAGAAAGTTATTATTCACAGGAAAAATATGACGTGGTACCTGTCTAAACTTTTTTTCTTATTCTCAGACCTGCCATTGGTCAGTAGGTAATCGTCAATGTGGAACACTTCAGGTTCCTATGTCCACCGCTTTAGTATCGGGGTATTGCTCGTCTCTCTGCTCTCTGCAGCCTTGCTGAGCATTGGCGGTCGTTTGTTGATTGTCAACATTGAGTACTATAAGACTGACATTGAAGAAGAACTGGCAAGATATGGAATCACCGGAGTCTCTTTGGATTCGATCAAAGGGGGATGGCAGGGTATTCACCCGGTACTCAAGATTAAAGGTGCTGCGCTGAGCGTACCTGGTCGCTCACAAGCACTGTATATCAATGAATTAGAACTGAGTGTTAAATTGATACCCAGTTTGATCAGTGGCGATTTACAGCTGAAAACATTTCATACTACTGTTGAAAAATTAATTCTGGTATCCGATCAACAAGGCCAGTGGCGGCTGAATAATATTGAACTCTCTCCCGCTTCATCGAATCGACAGGGTCGACTGGATATCTATGCCTTTTTTGAACGTTTACCCGATATGGTGACAGTAGATATCCGACTGCTGCAGATTCGTGATGAACGCAATAAGATAGATTACCTGATTCAAAAAGGTCGCTTAATCAGTCATCGAGAAAATCAACAATTGGCACTGTCTTTAACCGCAGATTTACCCCATACCCTGGGTAGACAATTCCAGATGATGATGACGGGCAATGCCCGGCAGCAGAAATTGTATATTGAAGCGGGGCAATTAAACCTGGTAAACCTGATCAAATTAGCAGGTTATCAAACCAGTACCCTTAGTCAGGCAAATTTATCAATAAAGTCCTGGGTGCAACTTGAGAACTATCAAGCCAGCCAGATTGTGAATGATGCAGTATTCACTCAGGTACTTTTAAATGAATCGGAAGGAGAGAAATACTTGCCTGCTATTGCAGGAAAGATATCCCAAAAAATTCAGCGTGAGGATGATCGGTGGCGGTTTGATACTTATTTGACAGAGTTGCAAAGAGGACAGCAGCAATTATCCGGATTTAATACCCAGTTATATCTGGATCCCAAAGAGTCCCCCTGGTTATGGGTCGATAGAATAGATGTAGCCGAAAGTTTGCCATTTATAAAAACATTTATTCAGTCGAATGAAACAATAAGCTACCTTGAAGGGTTGAATCCCAGTACTGAAATTTATGATTTAGTCATCGAATGGAATAAGGATGATCCAGTCCAGTCATTAGCCGGTTTTAATTTCGTTAACCTGAAGAATGATGCTTTTAAGTCCTTGCCGGCCGTTCAGGGATTGTCGGGTAAAGTCGTATACGCACGTAATAATGCAGACCTGATGTTAGAGTCCTCAGAATTGATGACCAATTTCTCAACATTATTCAGGGATCCCTTTCGCTTTAGTGAATTCAATGCCCATATGAATCTGTCAAGACAGGATAATCAAGTCATTTTGCAGGCGGATTCGTTCGATATTATAAATTCGGACATACAGTTGCAGGGTCGGGCCTGGCTGGAAGCCAGTGGATCAAATAAACCTTATTTATCATTAAGGTCAAATTATCAAAAGGGCAGGGTAGCTTCGACTTCGAAATATCTACCCGTTTCGATTATGCAGGATAATACCGTGGCCTGGTTGGATCGAGCAATCAAGGATGGAGCTATACCCCGTGGAGATATATTGTTCCACGGACGTCTAGAGCGCATTTCTCAGCTACACAATGACAGCTCAGGAGAGTTTCATGCGCTCTTTGAAGTAGAAAATCCACAGGTCGAATTTCTTGAGCAATGGCCAGAGGCCAGCCAAGGGAAAGGGGTAGCCAGTTTCCACAACACCTCGATGGACCTCTCTTTTTCCGATGTTCGTTTTGCATCATCAAAGATTAATCAGGTAGATCTTAGTATCCCTAATTTTATGAGGTCAGAGTTATTCATAACGGCAAAAACGGTTACCCGGGCCGATAATCTGATCGACAGCCTAAGTGCCATGCCCATTTTAGACATGTTTGATGATATCAAACAGAAAAGTAAACGCGTAGAAGGGGAAGTCAGAGGTGTTGCTTCACTGAGGATTCCCCTGTCTAAAAAGATCAAGTCCAAGGAAACAGTCACCGTGGATGCTGAGTTAAGGGATGTGGGTGTGTCGATTCCTGAATGGATGGTCGATTTTCACCGCACCAATGGCAACCTACGGGTGAATAATAATTTAGTAACAGCGGAATCATTGAAAACGCTTTATATGGGTCGCAAGGCGGAATTAAGCGTTAAGAGTGATAATGCTGCACAATCGACCCGGTTAACTTTATCCGGTAATTTAAATTCACAAAACCTTGCATCGTTATTGCCAGATTATTTACAAAAACCCATTAATGGAAATAGTGATTGGAATTTGCAAGTCGATATCTTCAATAAAAGTGCTAAGGCTCATCCCCTATTGAAAGTTCAAGCGACTTCTGACTTGATTGGTACTCAATTCGATTTTCCTCGTCCCTTTAAGATCGACAATGAACAGGAAATAGATTTTCAGTTTAGTGGCAACCTCTACTCTAATGAGCGCTTTAGTTTCACTAGCGATTGGAATGATTTAATCAAGGCCAAAGGAGAATTGAATTTTCAAGACAATGCTGATGTTAAATTACCCTCTTTATCATTGGTTTTTGGTCGTGAATCCAAGAGTATGGAGGGTAAAGGCATTCATCTTGGCGGCTATGTTGAACAGGTGAATACCAATAACTGGAATCGCTTTATTGACACCTATTTTGGTGATGAAGAATTTAAGACTGGATCAATTTTAGAACAAGTCAAAACCGTCGATTTAACTTTAAAGCAGTTTACATTGGGTGCTCAGCAATTATCCGATGCGAAGCTTAAACTGGATAATAAGGGCAATTTACTCGCGGGACGCATAGACTCTTCACATGCAAAGGGAAGCTTAAGTATCCCTTTTCAAGATAAGCCAGATTCACCCTTGCAGGCAAAATTGGATTATTTTCAAGTATCTAAAAGTCGGTTAAAAAATAAATATAAACCCGACATCAGTGATATGCCTAACCTTGATATCACCAGTAAAGTGGCAAACCTGCAAGGCATGGTATTTAACGATTTCATTTTGAAAACCCGTAATACACAGAATGATTTTATTATCGATCAACTGGATTTTAGGCGTGACGAAGTCAAGTTAAATTCTTCCGGCCATTGGCAATATAATGTTGATACTCAAGATCACGTCAGTGTTTTCAATATTGCGCTCAAAGGCAAGGATTTTGGCCAAACTGTCAGCAACTTAGGCCTGGGTGACTCCTTAAGAAAGGGTGAAATTGATTTCAATGGCCAGATTGGTTGGAGTGGCACATTATATGATGTGAATTGGCCGACATTGATAGGAGAAGTCAAACTCAATTTAAAGAATGGTTATCTGGTTAATGTGGACCCTGGTGCTGGACGTTTTGTAGGACTTTTAAGTTATAATGCATTGTTAAAGCGACTGACCCTGGATTTTGGGGATGTCTTATTGGAAGGGATGCAGTTTAAAAAAATCCAGGGTAATTTCACCATTCAGGGTGAAACCATGACAACCCAAAATGCTCGATTGGATGGGCCTTCTGCTGAAGTCAAACTCAAGGGCAGTTCAAACCTCAGGTCCAAAACCTACGACCAAACTATGATCATTATTCCGAAGGTAGGAGAATCATTACCGGTTCTGGGGGGGCTGGCTGCTGGGGCGTCAGTAGGATGGGGACTGCTGTTATTGCAGAAAATTTTTGAGAAACCGATCGATAAAAGTGTTGAGATCGAATATAAGTTAACCGGGAGTTGGGAAGAACCTGAATTGACACTCGTATCGAAACCACAACCTGAACCTGAACCGGAAAGTGATGATATATTTCGTGATTAATTTAAAGCAAAATATGAAATGGATTTTGTTACTGGGTTTAATGCTCTCCACCCTGGCATCAGAAGCCAATACCATAAGGATTTTCAGTTTAAGCGCTGATGCCTGGGCACGTCCCCGTTCTGGACAAATGGTGCCGCAACTCGATGCTGTCCGCCAGGCAATCAACTACTGGGAAACTGGCACTAATGCGGCCATTATGTTGAGTTATCCCGGTGAGGATAGTGGTGAAATTTGGGCTGCAGAACTTCGCGATTGGCTGGTTTCTCTGGGTATACCGTCAGATAAGATCATTTTAGCACCGGGATTTCAGGCCGAAGACCAGATCAACATTTTAGTGGGTAGTAGACAGGAGTTGAATCAATAATGCGGGTTGCATCAATACAAATGGCCTCGGGGTCAATTATTAAGGCAAATTTACTGGAAGCAGAAAAATTGATCAGTAATGCAGTTGCTGACGGTGCTGAATTAATCCTATTGCCTGAAAATTTTGGTTTGATCGGCGCCAAACCTGAGGATGTTGTCGAGTTTGCTGAACAACCAGGTAAGGGGCCATTGCAGGATTTTCTTGCGGAGCAAAGTTACAAACATCACATCATTATTGCGGGTGGTACAATCCCTCTCCAAGGTAAAGATAAAAAGCGATATCGCAATGCCTTCCTCGTATATGATAGGAAGGGAGATTGCATTGCGCGTTATGACAAAATTCACCTGTTTGATGTAGCGCTTCCGGATAACAATGAGAGCTATAAGGAATCCCAGGTAATTGAACCCGGTGATCAAATTATTGTCGTACAAACCGGAGGTATCCGTTTAGGCCTTGCAATCTGTTATGACTTGCGCTTTCCAGAAATGTTTAGAATGCTGATCGATAAAGGTGCCGAAGTCATTTTGTTGCCTGCTGCTTTTACAGCTGAGACTGGAAAAGCACATTGGCATCCCTTGATAAAAGCCCGAGCAATAGAGAATCTGGCTTATATTGTTGCTTCCGCTCAGGGGGGGTACCATGTCAATGGCCGCGAAACGTATGGTCATAGCCTTATTGTCGATCCTTGGGGTAACTTGATGGATGAAATCGCATCGGGATCAGGATTTGCGATAGCCAATATCAATCTTGAACAACAGAATCAAATTAGAGAGCGATTTCCAGTCTTAGATCATCGTCAATGTTCCATTAGTAAAGGTTAAAGATTTAATAACTATGTCAGATATCATTCAAACTGTTGATCAGGTGGTGTTGCAACCTGCGGAACTCAGCCTAGAACACATTAATCAAACACTTGACCAACTCAATCAGCACAGTATTGATGCAGGAGATCTCTATTTCCAGGTTTCACAACAGGAGTCCTGGGTGATGGATGATGGCATCATTCGCGAGGGTTCATTCAATATTGAAAATGGCGTGGGCATCCGTGCCATGAGTGGAGAAAAAACAGGCTTTGCGTACAGTGATGACATGGGTTTTAAAGCGTTAATGGCGGCAACCAAAAATGCTCGGGCGATTGCCCGCCTGGGTCTTGATCAGACCGCACCTACCCAGGTCAAGCCCCGTGAATCGGTGCCTTTATATAGCCTGGAAAATCCGATAGATAATCACTCCTCAGAAGACAAGGTTGACCTGTTGAAGCGCCTTGATACTTTTACGCGCCAATTGGATCCCCGTATAGAACAGGTCATCATATCTCTAACCGGTAGTCTGGAACATATACTGGTTGCGGCTACTGATAATACCTTGGGTTGCGATATCCGTCCCCTGGTCAGGTTGAATGTGACCGTGTTGATGCATGAAAAAGGCCGGCGTGAACAGGGTACTGCCGGTGGTGGCGGACGCCATAACTATGATGTGTTTTTTAATTCGGATTCGGCCTTTGATTTCGCCCGTGAGGCAGTCAGACAGGCGAGTGTGAACTTACAATCAATGGCCACTCCAGCGGGGATGATGCCGGTCGTTTTAGGCTCGGGTTGGCCAGGTGTTTTATTACATGAAGCAGTAGGGCATGGACTTGAAGGTGACTTCAATCGAAAGGGTACCTCATCCTATAGCAATGCAATGGGACAACAGGTGGCATCATCCCTTTGTACGGTTGTTGATGATGGTACGCTAGAAAATCGGCGCGGGTCTTTGACCGTTGATGACGAGGGTGTGCCGGCTCAAAGTACTACGTTGATTGAAAATGGAATTCTAAAAGGCTACATGCAGGATAAAATGAATGCACGTCTAATGGGGACGAGTTCGACATCAAATGGTCGGCGTGAATCCTATGCCCATTTGCCTATGCCTAGAATGACCAATACCTACATGTTACCGGGTGAATCTGATCCTGAAGAGATCATAGCCTCGGTTGATAAAGGTATCTACGCTGTCAATTTTGGTGGGGGACAGGTTGATATTACTTCCGGCCGTTTTGTGTTCTCACTATCTGAGGCTTATGAAATTGAGAAAGGCAAATTGGGACGGCCTCTTAAAGGGGCTACTTTAATTGGCTCCGGTCCTGAAGTCATGAATAACATTTCCATGGTCGGTAATGACCTTGAACTGGATACAGGTGTTGGTGTCTGTGGCAAAGAAGGGCAATCAGTACCGGTCGGCGTAGGGCAGCCAACCCTTAAAATAGATGAGATCACCGTAGGAGGGACCGACAGTTGACGATTCAGGGTTGAAGAGGCCCCCGCAGGCTGGGCCATGAATTTATAGCTGAAACCTTGCTTGAACATTTCCTGCATTTATTGCCGTTTTTTTGATGACAACATATCCTTTGGTTAAGGCTCTGATTAATACCTTTGGTTATTTCGGATGGATTGAATCACTGACTCTCTTTCAGTGCCTTGAATAACTGTCGAGCCGCCAGTGATCTTTTAACATCATCTTGAGCTTGTTGATGTTTTCGCC
>JASJBW010000092.1 GCA_030066315.1 Gammaproteobacteria bacterium | reverse complement strand
TCCCGACGATGGCCACTGGGATCAATTTGATAATAAATTCGTCACGTTTGATAAAACCATCGTCCAACATTGGCTTCATCAGATAGGCAAAGGCGGCATCGGATAAGGCAAAAATAACCATACCGACAATCGCAATGTAAAAATAGGACTTATAATCAAGCGCCAATGCTAATAATGCTTTATAGGCATGACGACCGGTTAACGGATCCTGGTTAATCTGCATAGATTATTCGGTAGGCTTGGTAGTGGCTATTGAAAGTTTCGTCAATCCCATTTGACCGACCACATCCATGGCTGTAATCATGGATTGCACAGGTGATTTAGCATCCGATTGGATGATGACGGGTATATCCTTATTACTTCCCACGAGTCGATGCATTTCCAGTAATAACAACTCTGCCTTGTTATTTTTAAGGCGTTTGCCATTCAAATATAGTGCTCCGCGAGGATCAATCATGACAGTAACTGTATCGACTTGCTTGACCGGTTGATCCACAGAGGCTTCTGGTAAATCTATTTTTAATTCCGATGTGGTATCGAAAGTGGTGGAAACCATAAAAAAAATCAACAACAGGAATACCACATCAATTAAAGGTGTCAGATTGACTTCCGATTCATCTTCGCTGATTTGGCTACGAAACTGCACTGTTAGGCACCCTGTGGTTTTACCAGTTTTCGATCACCATGAAGCACCTCGACCAGCTTCATCGCTTCCTGCTCCATACCCACAACGAGTTCGTCGATTTTACGTTTTAAATAGCGGTGAAAGATGACACTGGGTATGGCCACACTCAATCCGGTAGCGGTAGTGATTAGGGCTTCAGAGATACCACCCGCGAGCGTAGCAGGATCACCCACCCCTACCGTTGTAATAGCAGTGAAAACCTTGATCATACCGATAACGGTACCTAGCAGACCCAACAAAGGCGTCACGGTGGATATGGTGCCCAGAGTGCTCATAAAACGCTCCAGTTCGTGCGCAACAAACCGACCGGTTTCCTCGATACTCTCTTTCACAAGTTCATGAGAGAGGTGACGATTAATCAAACCTGCAGCAAGTACCCGACCTAACGGCGAGCCTTGTTCTATCTCGGCGATATGTTTTTCCGTTAACTGGTCTTTATTGAGAAGATTCCAGATACCGGTCATTAATTTTTGAGGGATGACCTTCTTCTTTTGCAGGGTCCATAAACGCTCAGCAATGATACCTGCGGCAATAACCGAGCAAAGTAGAATGGGATACATTAACCATCCACCGGCCTGAACCAGTTCTAGCACATTTTTCTCCTGTAATCATGTTGGTCGGCATCATACTGATAATAGGAGACTTTGTCAGTACCATAACCGAGGCTTGATTTGTCGCCAGCGCTTTAAATGGCAACTGGTCTCATTACACTCAATAAGGATAGCTCCATCTTGATCAGTTTGGTAAATTTCGCTACCCACTTGCTGATAGCGCCGCACAACAGCCGGTCTGGGAAATCTCCAACGATTGAGATATCCGCTGGTAAAAATCACTGATCCAGGCATTACAGTCTCCACAAAGGCCTTGGATGAAGATGTCAAACTACCATGGTGAGGTGCAACTAATATTTCTGCCTGTAGCTCTTCAGCAGTATATCGCCACAACAGTAACTGTTCCTGTCTCGATTCGATATCACCAGTCAGCAAGAGCTTCTGATGACCGATCTGTATACTTAACACACAAGAATGATTGTTTTCTCGCCCGGATAAAACCTTGCCATTCGAAAGAAACGCAAAATGGATACCATCCCATATCCAAGGATCAGTCTCGTGGCAATTACGAACAGACCCAAGAGCAGGAATTCGCTCTAGGACTTTATCCGGGGTACCCGAATACACCGATGCATAATCCAAATCGTTATGTATCGCATACAGTCCACCCAGATGATCCTGATCCGAATGACTAATCACTAACCTGTCGATTTGCTTCAGTCCATAATGTTGCAAGTAAGGTTTGACCACCCAACGTCCCAGGCTATAACCTGCGGGGTTTCCGGGTCCAAAATCATATGCCAGCACGTGATTGGCTGTGTGTAAAACAATAGCAGTGCCCATACCCACATCCAGGACGGCCATAGTGAGTGTTGGACGGCCAGGAGAAGATACAGGCCATAATAAAACTATTGGAATCAAGAATGACCAGGCCGCTGGTATCGATAATCCTCGGGGTAAAATTAACAGGAACAGCCAGAGCACAATCAACATCAACTGCCAGATAGAAAATGTGGGTAGATTCAGTGCTTCAAACCCTATCGATTGTAATCCCTGAAGAAAGTGAATTAATCCTGTCAGAAGACTATCGATCAGAATATAACAGGGTCTTAAAAAGTCGAGTGGCAGCCATAATAAGCTGAGAAAGAAAAAATTAAGTGGAACAATGATCAATCCTACGAGGGGCACCGCAACAAGATTGGCCAAATAACTGGCTAAATGTAACTGATTAAAAATAATGATGGTGAGCGGCACAAACAGAATGGAAAACAACCCTTGCATCGATAAGAACTGATGCAATCGGGATGATGGTTTTCGCATCAGTAACTGCCCCAGCACAATGATCAGTAAGGCCGAAAAACTTAACCAGAAAGAGGCTGATAAAACGGTTAAGGGTGAGAACACCAGAATTAGTATCAATGCCGCCATCAAACTATTCAGCAGATTGACCGGTAAACGTAACCACAAGCTGACAAATACAACCGTCAACATGATCAAGGCTCTTTGCGCCGGAAGCTCAAAGCCTGCCAGGAGGCTATAGATCAATGCCGCAATCCAGCTTACTAATAAGGCAAATTCACGTCGATTGCATACATTCCGAAGATGAGGCAGCCTCCAGATCCATAAACCTATGGAAAAGAATACCCCCGCTATAATGCCGATATGTAGCCCTGATATCGCGATCAGGTGTGCCGTGCCCGTCTGTTTGAGTAACTCTCGATGGTCGGCACTAATATTACCTCGATATCCTATGGATAAAGCCTGGATTAAACCCGATTGAGCACAATCATCACAGGCTAGCTGCAGGCGCGTTATAATGTTCTGTCGTAAATAATTTATTGAAAATCCCGGCGATTCCAATAAAACTGGGGCTGGCTTTTGGAGCACATAACCGGTGGCATCAATGCCTTGAATGAACAACCAGCGCTCATAATCAAAACCTCCCGGATTTTGAAAACCATGAGGCCTCTTGATCTTAACTGCTAATGACCAAACTTGTCCTGCGGCGAGATGGTCTGGAGAATGACGCCAAGTTAATTTGACTTGACGCGGTAAACGATGTTTGTAGCCTTCGATTTTATGGGGTCTGATCAGTAAACTGACATAACCGTCTTTATAGGTCGGAATATCGAGAACTTTCCCCACCAGATTAACTCTTTTATTATTCAGTTCTAGTGAAAGACGGTGATCGAGTTGCCAGTGAATCACGACGTGTGTCCAAAGAAAGCTCGCAATGAATATCCAGACCAGACGGCCTTGCACATGCCGATAAATAAGATATAAAACAATAGGAAGAAGGTAAAACCAGAGTCCATCTATGGTTTGAGGTGACAGGCACGCAATCAAAGTACCTGCTAGAATCGCTAATCCTGCGCTCAGCATGAGTGAAATTCCCTTTCCTTGTCGGATGTAACTTAATAGATACGCATTGGAAATACAATCAGGCCATGCCGAAAAAGACGATCAAAAAATTATTACCCCATCCGTCTCACATCACGGAGAACTCATTGTTAAAAAAACTGGGGCCGAGACTACAAGATCCGGGACTTTGGCATATCAATCGACGTTCTGTTTCAGGAGCCATATCACTGGGTTTGTTTTGTGCTTTTTTACCGGTGCCCTTTCAAATGCTGATTGCTGCACTGGGCGCAATTATATTCCGGGTCAACATCTTGATTGCAGTGCCCACAGTGTGGATCAGTAACCCGGTCACTATCCCCCCCATGTTTTATTTTTGTTATCGCGTAGGTGCCTGGATTCTGAGTACTGAAACCACTGATTTCAATTTTGAATTATCATTTGATTGGCTGGCCAATGAACTGGTTCAGATATGGCAACCATTTTTACTAGGCTGCTTTGTGGTCGCCTCGATCAGTGCCATGACCGGATATATTGTTATTCGGTTATTGTGGCGGTATCAAATTGCGCTGCATATAAAAGACCGTAAACTGCGCAAACGACGCTAATGTTTGACATCCTGTTCAGCCTTCATTTTGTCTGGATATCCTTAACCATCATTCTTCTCTCTACTGCACTCGCATTTTTATGTGCCTTCCTGCATAAACAATTGTTATACATTGCCACGGGTGAATGGTTAATGGAGCACATTTACTGTCCTGTGGCAAAACTGTTCATATTGATTATTATGGCCTTTACCCTCATGCCTTTAATAATAAATACAATAAGTTATGAAGACTTATTAATGTTATTTAAGAAGAAAGATTTTTTAATAAACATGGTGAACATTTTATTTGTTAGCAGCCTCATCCTGACCTTCCTGCCCTTGTTGAATCATCCTGCGATAGCGATGCCCCTACTGGGCTGTATGGCCATAGCTTTATTTTCTTCACATGCCATGACGCTATCAAACGGTCAAGAGATTCAATGGCTCCCTTCACTGGTCGACATTTCAAAATTATTGCTGTTAATGCTTGTCGGATACTGGATCTGCCGTTGGCTTACGCAACATCTATCGCTTTGGATTGACTTCAATTACAACGTTACCGGCAGTAAAGCCCTGGTTTCAGACAGCAGCCACCTGATCTTTCAAATACCCGTCATGCTGGCATATGGAAACAGCCTGATACCGCAATGGATGCTCTAAAGGTGGGGTTCAACAGCACATCAACTCGTCTGAGCTTCATGCCTGAATAATCGACCATCATGCAATTCCCATACATGCTGCATACTGTTGGCGATTTTCATATCGTGAGTGACAATCACCAATGCGGTTTGCCGCTCTTCATTGAGTGTCATCATGAGATCAAGCATCGACCCTGCTGTTTTTTCATCAAGATTTCCGGTGGGTTCGTCAGCCAGCACACAAACTGGATTGGTTACCAGGGCCCGTGCCAGAGCAATACGTTGTCGCTCACCCCCAGATAATTCCCCGGGTTTATGCGCCGCACGGCGTTCCAAGCCGACTTGTTGTAATAACTGCATGGCCTGTTCTTCTGCATCCATGGGCTCATTACGTCGAATCAACAAGGGCATCTTGATATTTTCTAACGCAGTGAATTCTGCGAGTAGATGATGGAACTGGTAGATGAAACCTAAATAACGGTTTCTCAGTTGCCCTAGCTTCTTCTCCGACAACCTATCCAGCCTCTGCTGCATGACCTGCACTTCCCCGGTACTAGCACGATCCAGACCACCCAACAAATGTAACAAGGTACTCTTTCCAGCTCCCGAAGCACCGATTATAGCGTGACGTTCTCCCGGCCTGACCTGCAAATCAATCTGCTTTAATACCTCGACAGACAAGTCACCCTGCTTGTAAGTCTTGGCAAGACCGCGGACATCCAATACAGACTCACTCATAACGCAGGGCCTCGGCTGGTTGAGTCTTTGCCGCACGCAATGCCGGGTAAATCGTGGCCAAAATTGACAGGGTAAATGATAGGATACCGATTCGAATGACGTCCGAGGTTTTCATATCCGAAGGTAATTCCGTAATAGGATAAACCCCGGTCGGTAAAAACTGTGTATGGAAAAACTGTTCCAGAGCCGGGATGATAACATCGATATGAGCTGCAACAGTCACTCCCGCAATCAAACCTAAAATGGTTCCGACCAAGCCAATCAGTGTACCCTGGATCATAAAAACCAGGGTGACAGAACCTGGCGATAATCCCAACGTTCTCAGTATCGCAATATCCGATTGTTTATCAGTAACCACCATCACCAGGGTCGACACAATGTTAAACGCGGCCACTGCGACGATAAGAGAGAGAATGATAAACATGACCGTTTTTTCTGTTTGCACCGCCTTGAAATAATTACTGTGACGTAATGTCCAGTCGGATACCCAGTAATCAGCGCCCAATTTATTGCGTAATGCGTAGCGTATGAGCGGAGCCTGATCCATGTCAGAGACTTTGAGACGCAGACCCGTCATGTCGCCTTCCAGCCGGAACAGTTTGGAAGCATCTTCTGCGTGAATAATGGCTGAGCTCCGATCATATTCATACACGCCGATTTCAAACAGCCCGACTACTTTAAAACGCCTAAGACGTGGTAAAAAGCCCAGGGCGGACACCGTAGATTGTGGCGTAATCATAGTGACGCGGTCACCCGGAACCACGTCCAGGTTAGAAGCCAGGCCGGAGCCCAGAATAATGCCATATTCTCCTGCTACCAGGTCATTCAGCGAACCAAAAATCATGTGTTCATGAATTTCCGAAACCTGGGTTTCATAGTTCGGATCGATACCCCGAATAATGGCGCCACTAACCGATGCAAGATTCGACAGCATGGCCTCAGCATCTACATAAGGCGCTGCACCCAGTATGTCCTTGTCGTCACTAACCTGCTGGCTCAAATCTTGCCAGTCTGATAAACGATTATCATAGGTCGAAACGGTGACATGCGAGACCATGCCCAGTATTCGCCCCTTGAGTTCCTGTTCGAAACCGTTCATCACCGACAGCACAACAATCAAGGCCATGACCCCAAGCACAATACCGAGCATGGAAATCATGGATATGAAGGAAATAAAATGATTACGTCTTTTCGCGCGTGTGTAACGTAATCCGATGAGCAATTCGACCGGAAATTTCATGGGCGGCATTAAAACATGAATGTATAAACGCTCCAATAGCCATATCAGGCTTTCACGAGATAATTTGTTCAACTTGCTGAACGTGCATGTCATGCTATAGTTAGAGCATTAACCATAATTTCAATGAGCCAGCGGAGAGAAGCTCATGTCTACAATACGAAATATTGTTTTAACTACTTTACTGATGGCTTCTTGTGCTCTGCAAGCCGACACATTGACGATTCCAGGTCACTATGAATCTGATAATGGCATCGCATTACCTCAGCGTGGCATCAGCATGGAACGTGTACTATCGGAATTTGGTGAACCTATCGATCGCAAGGCCGCTGTGGGCGAACCTCCAATTACTGAATGGGATTATGGTGATTTTCGTGTCTATTTTGAATTTCAAACAGTGTTACATTCAGTAAATTTGAAAACCATGATCATGCCTCAATAAGGCATAATCTAGACCGCAAATTTAACAGTACTCCGACCTAAATCCCGCTACATTTCTACCTTTGTCGTCTTAAACCTAATAAATTCAAGGGTTTGCCCTTCTATTTTTAATTGCATAAGCCTGTTGTTTCATTACAATTGTCGCAGTTGCAATATCCTCATCAAACTTTGTAAGTTTTAGTTGTCGGTGGGAATGTTACGAACATCCTTTGCAAGGCCTGGCCATATCTGTAGATCACAGATAACATCCAGTTTTTCGTGATCGATGGCAACGTGTTCTTTTCATCATCATAACCTCTTGAGGTGCTGATCCTGAATAGAGTTAACTGGAATTGAAATGTGAATATATGAATTAATAATATTCCTTTCCCTGCGGTTTATATCGAGAATCTCAAGGGTAAGAATAAAGGGCTCATCATAATAATAAGCGCCAACTACAACAAACCAAACCCAAGTAACCTTTTGGAGGTATCCATGAAATTAGGAAAAGTTTTAACGACCAGTATCATTACCTTTGGTCTCATCATTAGCAGTTCCGCGCATTCAGCGGCGGTCAACATCACCCGAGACCTGGAGAGCATTACGGTCAAGCATGGTGGCAAATCCGTTAAAGTCATGCGTAATCAAAATCAAAAAAATACCGTTAATCCAGCTTTCGCTAAAACTTCACGTAAATGCCCACCTTTTTGTATCCAACCCGGAACACTTGCACCTGGCGTTGAAACCATTGCTGAAGTTGAAGTTATTGAGTACTTGAAGAAAATGAATGCGGGTGATGATTCTATTCTTGTGGTCGATTCCCGGACACCGGACTGGGCAGCCAAGGGCACGATCCCTGGGGCAGTCAACCTTCCTTGGACCAAATTGAATCCTGCCAAAGGTGCGGACCCTATTTCCATAGGAGAAATCATGGAAGGCTCATTTAACGCTAAAAATCTTGAAGGTCTTTGGGATTACTCCGATGCAAAAACACTGGTGATGTTCTGCAATGGTATGTGGTGTGGCCAATCCCCGAACAACATTAAGAACTTGCTGAAATTCGGTTACCCTCCTCATAAGATAAAATGGTACCGCGGTGGAATGCAAGATTGGGAGATTTTGGGTTTGACGACTGCTAAAGCGGCTAACTAGAGTTTTCACGACTACTGAGTAAAAAAGCGACGATATTCGTCGCTTTTTTTTTGCCTATACAAAATGGGCATACACACTACGAATTCAAGCTTCACTCTTGGTATCAGAGGTGTACAATCGCACCCTTTTTTACTACCTGATGTTGCATGTTAGAACGCCCCATCCCACCCCAATCAACCTGCCATAAAACAGGGCAGCTTTACGGTTGCAGTCGCAGCCTTTTCCTGGCCCGCCAGATTCGGCAATTCAGGGGGCTTTCAGTCATTGTCACGCATGACATGGCTGAAGCTGAACAGCTGGAGAAGGAAATCCGTTTTTTTAGGGATGGTGAATTAAACCTCTTTCACTTTCCCGACCTGGAAACACTCGCCTATGATCAATTTTCGCCACACCAAGATATCATTTCAGAACGCCTACGCAGTCTGGCCCGCCTACCTGACCTGAAAAAACGTTCGGTACTGTTCCTGTCTATCGGTACTCTGATCCAAAAAGTATCGCCCAAAGATTTTCTTCAGCAGCGCTCATTAATCATCAAAACAGGTGAATGCCTGGACTTAACCCGCTTTAAACAACAACTGGTCGAACAGGCCTACCAACCCGTTGCACAGGTAGAACAACATGGTGAATTTGCTACACGTGGGTCAATTATTGACCTGTTCCCCATGGGAAGTCGACACCCTTACAGAATCGAATTCTTCGATGATGAAATTGAATCCATACGTAGTTTCGATATCGAGACACAACGTTCTATTGAAAAAATAGATAACATTGATCTGTTACCCGCACGTGAATTTCCCCTGGATGAAGAGGGGGTCAAGAGATTTCGTCAGCAATTTCGACAGCAATTCGATGTTGACCCAACCCAATGCCCAGTTTATCAGGATGTTAGTCAGGGCCTGTCCTCACCAGGCATTGAATACTACCTGCCGTTGTTTTTTGACCACCTGGATAGCTTGTTTGATTATCTACCGAATAAAACTCAATTTCTGATAGAACAATCCGCCTACAGTGGTGGCGAACATTTTTGGGAACAAATCACAGAACGCTATGAGTCTCGTCGTTATAACACGGCTTACCCATTAATATCACCGAATCAATTATTCCTGGAAATTGATGAAGTCAGGCAACGACTTAACGCATTTCCGTTATCACTATTTTCGGCTTTTAAGTATGAACAAACGGATAACGACACGATTAATGCAGAACTCACGGCCCCTCCTCCCCTGGCGATACAACAGCATGCCGAGGAACCCTTACAGGCCTTGCAGAACTATCTCAATGCTATCCACGCTCATCGAATCCTGTTTTGTGCGGAATCTACCGGACGACGTGAATTCATGCTTGAACTGTTTAAACATCACGGTATTCGGCCTCAGGTCGTAGACAGTTATGGAGACTTTATCTCCAACACATCCTCACGCTTGTTTATCACCGTTTCACCCCTTGAGCAGGGACTCCAACTGGACGAGTTTCAGATCAGTATCATCACTGAATCTCAATTATTTGGTGACCGTGCTCGCCAATCTCGACGCAGAAAATACCGTAAGACCCGAGATGCCGAGAGTATTATTCATAATCTTGGAGATTTAAGTGAAGGATCAGCGGTGGTCCATGAAGATCATGGAATTGGTCGATTTCGAGGCTTAAAGACTTTAACCGTAGCCAATGTGGAAACCGAGTTTCTCTGCATTGAATATGCGAATCAAGACAAGCTTTATGTGCCCGTTTCATCCTTGCACCTGATATCCCGCTATAGCGGCGCTAGTGAAGACAGCGCTCCATTGCATAAACTGGGTAGCGACCACTGGCATAAAGTACGCAAAAAAGCCCAACAAAAAGTTCACGATATCGCGGCGGAACTACTCGAAATTCATGCCCGGCGTGAGGCGCTCCAAGGAAATGCCTTTCGCTTTAATCTCGATGAATATCAACAGTTTTCCAGCGACTTTCCTTTTGAAGAAACACCCGACCAGGAGTCCTCTATCCAGGCAGTGATTGATGATTTGCGCGCAGATCGACCGATGGATCGAATCGTATGTGGTGACGTCGGTTTTGGTAAAACTGAAGTGAGCATGCGAGCCGCTTTTATTGTGGCCAATGCGGGAAAACAAGTGGTCATGTTAGTACCTACCACTTTACTGGCCCAACAACATTACCAGAACTTTTTGGACAGGTTTGCCGATTGGCCCATTAAGATTGCGCTGTTATCCCGCTTTACTGCACGTAAGGACCTTGAGCAAACGCTTGTGAATATAAGAGCCGGTCAAATCGATATCGTGATCGGTACTCACAAGTTGCTGGCTGATAACATAGAGTACCGTGACTTGGGTTTGGTCATTATCGATGAAGAACACCGCTTTGGGGTTAGACACAAGGAAAAACTTAAGGCCTTACGTGCGCAGGTAGACCTGCTAACCTTAACCGCTACCCCTATTCCGAGAACGCTTAATATGTCTTTGTCGGGCATGCGTGACCTGTCGATCATTGCCACTCCACCGATACAGAGACATGCCATAAAAACCTTCGTTTCACAATGGAACAATGACACGATCATCGAGGGTTGTCAGCGTGAACTTAAAAGAGGTGGACAAATCTACTTTTTACATAATGAAGTGAAAAGTATCGAAAAAACAGCGGCTGAACTTGAGGAATTAATCCCGGATGCACGTATAGGTATCGCTCATGGACAAATGAAAGAAAAGGAGCTTGAACAAGTCATGCTCGATTTCTACCACCATCGTTGTAACCTGCTGGTCTGTACCACCATAATAGAGAGTGGAATCGATGTGCCGACTGCGAATACCATATTTATCAATCGTGCGGATAAACTGGGATTAGCGCAATTACACCAGATTCGAGGTCGCGTGGGCCGTTCACATCATAAGGCTTTTGCTTACCTGATTACCCCTCATCCTAAAGCCATGACTGCCGATGCGCGCAAACGACTGCAGGCTATTGAATCCCTTGAGGATCTGGGTATTGGTTTTACCCTTGCCTCACATGACCTGGAAATACGTGGAGCCGGCGAATTACTGGGCGACGAGCAGAGCGGGCAGATTTCAGAAATCGGCTTTACCTTGTACTCGGAACTCCTGGAACGGGCGGTGAAATCGCTTAAGTCTAATACTGAGTTAGATTTTGATCAGCCCCTGATGCGGGCTTCTGAGATCGACTTTCATGTACCGGCACTGATACCTGAAAATTATATCCCGGATGTACATCATCGACTCATTGAATACAAGCGGATTGCCTCCGCCCAAGACCGTGAGGAAATCAGGGAACTGAAAATGGAAATGATCGATCGTTTTGGCTTATTACCTGAAGCCTTGCAGAACCTGTTCAAATTAACTGAGTTAAAAGCCCTGACGCGGCGAATGGGAATACAAAAAATTGATTTTGCATCGCAATCAGGCAAAATTGTTTTCACCGAGAAGCCCAACATAGACCCAATGAAAATTATTCAGCTGATTCAAACCCATCCAGATCTATACCAGTTCGATGGAAAAGAAACTCTAACAGTCAACCAGTTGCATGAAGAACTGGAACAGAGGTTTGTTCAATGTGAACAACTACTGAAAGGATTGGATGCCCATGCTTAAATATTTTCGTTTTGGGATCTTAATCAGTATTGCTCTCACCTGTACAGGCATATCGGCTCAACAGGTTGAAAGTACCGATGAACCCGTCAAATACTATGATGTTGAACTCATTGTTTTTAAAAATATAAATGTCCCCAAAGGACAGGAGTTTAAGTTACCCACACCTTCAGCCAGCCGAAGCGAAAATACCTTGGATTTGGCTGAACCTAAAAGCCTGCAACAGGCCAAGGATTCGGGATTTACACCCTTGTCGATAACGGAACTGAAATTGCAAGACAGCGTAGACCGCATTGTAAAATCCAGCCGCTATCAATTATTGACACATACGGGATGGCGTCAGCCCGGCCTGAATGAAGAAAACAGTATCCCGGTCTGGATTAAAGGTGGCAAAGTATTTGATTCACGTTATTCATCCATCGACCAGGCCTTTGCATCCGAGACGGGTGATGGGAAAAAAAATGTAGCCAATCAGCAGCTACAAACGGCATTCAAGGGACTGTATGAACTCGAAGGTCTCGTGACGATTACTCTTTCGCGTTACTTACATACAAAAGCTGAACTGGTCTTGAGAAAACCGGCGGATTCCGCCAGCGTGCTACAAGAAGTAGAAGAATTTGCTGATTCCAAACAACAGGACATCCTGGACCTCGATGGCCAGTTGTTATTAAATTACGGTATGAATGAGCAACGGCGTATGCGCAGCCGCAAATTACATTACTTGGATCACCCCGAATTTGGCATGCTCGTTTTGATTACGCCCTATGAACCTCCAGCCCCTGAGAGCACCCCAAGTGTTGAAACCTTGGATACAGGGACAGTCACTGTTGCCAATCCAGATAATTAAATTGATAACTTATTTCAATTCATCACCGGTTTAATAGCCACCATCGCCACCACCGTAATTCATAAATCCAAACGGTGTCTGTCGACCCACCAGTTGCTCGATGAGCTCCAGCTCTGAGTCCTTGTGATTAATCACCGGGGCCGGCCGGATATATTCTTGTTTGCCCTCGGTTTTTGCATAAATGTAATAAGGTGTATCGTGATACTTGGTTTTTACCTCAACACGAGCCGTTGCATCAACATTTGACTGGATTTCGGTCTGGCCATAACAGGTACATACATAAGAACGGTCCTGTTCTGACTCCACATAAACACCTGTACCGCGAATACCAATCGTGGCTGTGACAGTTTTGATCTGGTGAGACTTCTCACGTTTACCAAAAACTGATAGCAATTTTCCACTCAAGATTCGCATTGTTTCAATAAAAAACCCAGTTCCTCCCAGCTGTAATTCACTGTTACTTCGTAAGATAAAAGCATCATTGCCCACCACAAAGATGATCCGGCTTGAGCGCCCTGTTTTGATCAGTGCATTCGCCCTAATCTCGGTCTCTAAATTGGCCGGCCTACCATCCACACTTACCGCTCCTTTTAACTTGTAAATAGAACGTCCCGGGGGCATTTTTTTGGATAGCCCCCCAAGCGCGAAGGCTTCGTGGGTCAACACAGCAGGTAGGGTCGTAGCAAACCACCCTAGACTGAGCGCCCGCACCAGAAATGTTCTACGAGGATCTTGACGGTTATTCTTCATTCCATTCCCTCTCAAATACTCATAATGAGCATAGCTGATAGATAACGCTAAAGAAATTTTTTTAATGTCTAAAGTTTGCGTGCGCCCCTATACCCATAATGAGTGGAAACCAATACATCCACGATTATGCGAAAACAATAAATAACACGTTAGAATCGAACTATTTCATAGACGCCAACAGCTTGATTGATATATCTTACCCACGCGGTGATGGATTGCGAACAGGTAGCACCTCCATTACAAGGACTTATCTCTATGGTGAATTTACGATATTGACAACATGGCCTTACAACGAATTCTTAAAATAGCAACAAATACGAGCTTGATCTTCTTAGCCTTGATGAACAGCAGCTTGGCGCAAACCCGTTATGTAACGGACGAATTTGAAATTACACTGCGTAGTGGAAAAAGCACCTCCAATAGCATTATACAAATGCTAAAAAGTGGCCAGGCGGTCAAACTCCTTGAAGAAGATAGCGCCACCAAGTACTCCCTGGTAGAAACCCAGGGCGGTAAACAAGGTTATGTCCTAAGCCGTTTCCTTGATCGGCAGGCCTCGGGGCGAGAACGCTATGCTCGACTTAAAGTACAAAGTGACAAACTGAAGGAAACCATCACAGAATTGAGTCGAGAACTGGATGATTTTAAACAAAACAAGCAGTCGGATAACACCACCATCAACCAGTTACAGAATGACTTGAACACAACCCGTAACGAATTAGAAAAACTAAAAGAATCTACCCGCGATACTATTCGTGTCATCAAACAAAACGATACTCTCAAAGCTCGGATAAATGAATTAGAAGCCGAGAAGGTGCTTTTGACCGAGGAAAATACAAAATACAAGGACAGTACCGCCATGGATTGGTTTATACGTGGCGCCTCAGTTTCGTTGGTAGCCTTTTTATTGGGCATCATCGTTACCCGTATTCGTTGGAAAAAACGGGACTCCTGGGGTAGTTATTAATTCACTGAATTCATCGAGAGTCTTATGGCCAGAACACCTTCAACGATGCAGGAACTGGGTACCTCCGCGCCCACATTTACCCTGCCTGAACCTAGAACGGGCAAAACCATTCAACTCAGTGACTTCCAGGGAAGTCCCTTATTAGTGGTTTTTGCCTGTAATCACTGCCCTTTTGTGATTCATATCATTGATGCATTTCAGGACTTCGCGTCTGAATATCAGGCCAGAGGCCTGTCTATCGTCATGATCAATGCCAATGATGTCGAACATTATCCGGATGATAGCCCTGAGAAAATGATTTCCTTTGCTGAATCGCATGGTTTGTCATTCCACTATCTCTATGATGAAAGTCAACAAGTTGCCAAGCAGTATCGCGCCGCCTGTACGCCGGATTTTTTTCTTTACGATGAGCGTCACGTACTGGTTTATCGGGGACAATTCGATGCCGCACGACCGGGCAATGAGCAACCGGTAAATGGAGTTGATCTGCGCGAAGCCTCGGATGCTTTACTTCAGGGCGCAGCCATAACCATGGATCAAACCCCAAGTCTTGGGTGCAACATAAAATGGAAAGCTGGTAATGAACCTGACTATTTTTAACAACCGTGTAAAGGTCCTATTCAATCAGAGTTTAACGTCTTATTTTCCGCAGGGTTCGTTCTGACCATAGATTTTTTTTAATGGCTTGATTCCAGGCATAACTGTGGTCTTCAATCCAAGCCAGCGACTCTCCTATACGCTTTCCATCCTCGAAAATTACCACGGTCCAGAAATTCCAGATCATGGCTCGTGGATCCGTCAAATGGGTGTCATGCCAATTTTTCTGAGTGCGTTTAACTAACTGGTTTGATTTAAAATATTCACTTTGGTACTCAGCGTAGGAGTGGCGATCTATGAGGCGAATGCGGTAATCATACCAGGGGCTGGTTTCAACTGGTGTACTCTTGATGGCAATCAGTTCATCTGAATCAAAATCACACCAGCGCCGCACATCCTTCTTTAAAAGCTTATGGCTCCACACATTGATATGCTCAATGTCTTCAAGGCATTCAGGCAGGTTTTCCAGAGTCACCCATTCATGGTGTTCGTGTCTTGGCCTACGCAAGTAAAGGTCTCCATAGGTCAGATGAGAACCTCCCCAGATATCGTCGAGGGCAGGTTCCGCAAAACGGCGGATCTTGCGAAGGCCAGGCAACCACATCTTAATTTGCATGGGTTTTTCTTGGGTGAAATCATCCAGTAAAATGCCGGTTCCTTTTAATTTGCCGGACTTAAAGATCACCAGGTCACTGGACTTGAGGCCCTTTTGCTGTGGAACATGCGTGATCATCCGTTCCGTTTTGATAAGACTGGGAGCGCCCCCAGACTGGCTCAATAACAGCATATCCGGTGCCGACTGATACCCGATCAGTACATTATCAAAAGCGTAAAAATGATCTACAAAGTAAACCTGCTCACTCACCTTTAATGGATCATTGAGTTCATTGCTCCATTCGAGGTCTTTTTCGACAGCTTCCGAGGTTATCGTAAAACATAAATAAACTGAGAAAATGATAAGCCTTAGCACGAAAGGTCACGTTTTATCATCTGAAAGATCAAGACTTTTAAGAAGATCATCGACATCCTCATCAGTGACTACTTGCGCTTCTTTGGGTTCATCTGTCGATGGATTGACTGCAACCTCGTCGAGGTCAATTTCTACATCATCTGCAGGGTTTGCTGCTGATTCCTGCGTCGGCACGGATTCTTCTGGACCTTCTTTTTCAGCCTGAATGTTTGTGGTCTCTTCATCCTGCTGCTGGATGACTTTATCCATAACCTCGCCTTTATCCAGGTCATGGTCCTGAC
>JASJBW010000091.1 GCA_030066315.1 Gammaproteobacteria bacterium | reverse complement strand
TTTCTTTTCAAATGAAATGTTTATTCATGCCTTAATGTCCGCGCCAGGCTCCATACCTCAATATGTTCAATACCCGATTTTTTAAGCTGTTTGCAAATTTCTGACAGGGTGCTGCCGGAGGTAATGACATCATCGATCAATGCCACGGATTGGTAGGGCTGCTGCGGAGAAAATGCAAAAGCCTTGAGCAGATTTTTGCGACGTTTGTTTAAGCTTAAACCGGATTGAGACTGGGTTGATTTGATACGCTGTAAACTGGTGTTATCTACAGGAATATTGAGGTACCTTGAAAGTACTTGTGCGATTTCGTTGGATTGATTGAATCCCCGCTCAAGCAATCGTAACGGGTGTAACGGAACGGGTATCAAAATTTCTACTGGACGTTGCTGATATAAGCCATATAAACATGACAGCAATGCATTGGCGAGATGGATCTGCTCATTGAATTTATAATCTTGCATGATTTGGCGCACGCTCCCGGTATATACGAGGGGTGCAATCATATGTTGCCAATCCGGATGATGGTGAAGGCAGGTAGGACACAACCTACCCGGGTACTTTTGGGGCAGGCCACAACCTGTGCAGGGATTTTGCACCTGTTGCAGTGCTGAAAAACAAATTTCACAAATTAATTCTTCTGCCCTGATCGGAATGCCACAACTTAAACACAGTGCGGGATTAAGCAGACACGAGATTTTATTGCGTATATTGAAATAAATGCGTCTTCCTGACATTGACTAATCCTTTTGATCGAATAGACTGATCCGTTCTTTACATAATTAAACATCATCATGACTGAATCAGCGCTGCGCCATGACTGGTCCTTAGAGCAAATCAAAACATTATTTGCATTACCTTTCAATGACTTAATGTTCCAGGCCCAAACGGTCCATCGGCAGTTTTTTGATGCCAACAGCGTACAAATCAGTTCCTTATTAAGTATTAAAACCGGCGCCTGCCCTGAAGATTGTGCTTATTGTCCTCAAAGTGCCAAGTACGATACCGATCTGGAAAAAGAGCGTTTATTGCCCCTGGAAGAGGTTAAACAAGCAGCTTTGAATGCCAAGAATAATGGTGCGACGCGTTTTTGTATGGGTGCCGCCTGGCGTAATCCGACCGATAAAAATCTGGATAAGGTGATTGAAATGATCTCCGTGGTAAAAGACCTGGGGATGGAAACCTGTGTAACGTTAGGCATGCTCACCCAGCAGCAGACCCGGCGCTTGAAGCAGGCGGGTCTGGATTATTACAATCATAACCTGGATACCTCGCCTGAATACTACAATGACATCATCACCACTCGGACTTACCAGGACCGTCTGGATACATTGCAGCACGTTCAGGAAGAAAATATCAATGTCTGCTGCGGTGGAATAGTGGGTATGGGGGAAGATGAACAGGATCGAGCAAGTCTGTTACAGCAGCTCGCTAACATGCCGCGTCACCCGGAATCTGTGCCCATTAACCTTTTGGTTCAAGTTAAAAATACCCCTCTATACGGAAAAGAAGCACTGGATCCGCTGGATTTTGTGCGGACCATTGCTGTCGCCAGGATTTTAATGCCCAAGTCGGCCGTGCGTCTCTCCGCTGGACGAAATGATATGAGCGACGAGTTACAAGCACTGTGTTTCCTGGCAGGGGCGAACTCGATTTTTTACGGGGAAAAACTCCTAACCACCCCCAATCCTGTGGAAAACCATGATTTGGAATTATTTAATCGCTTGGGGATTAAACCCCAATCCGTAAAACAATCAGAACAAAGTGCAGCGTAACACAGCATTGCCCTGATGAATGGATGAACTCAAGCCGGAACTAGCAGCAAGGCAGCAACAAGGGCTCTATCGAAGACGTCTGATTTCACAATCCCCTCAGGGTGTGCGGCCGGTTATAGAGGGTCGTCAGGTCCTATCTTTCTGTAGTAATGATTATTTGGGGTTGGCGAATCATCCTCGCGTTAAACAGGCTTTCAAGGATGCTGCCGAACAGTATGGCGTAGGTAGTGGTTCCGCTCATCTGGTCAATGGGCATTCTCAATTACATCATGATTGTGAATTAAGGCTGGCTGAGTTCACCGGGCGAGATCGTGCATTACTGTTCAGTACTGGGTACATGGCTAATCTGGCGGTTACCTCGGCCTTGGTCAGTCGGAGGGATTTTATCTATCAAGATAAACTGAATCACGCTTCTTTAATTGATGCTGCCAGGTTATCCGATGCCCGGTTTTTACGTTATGCCCATCAGGATGTCACTCATTTGAAGCAATGGTTAGACCAGCATGTGACGGAATATCCACAAGCCAGAAGGCTGGTGATGACCGATGCGGTGTTCAGTATGGATGGAGATATTGCTGATGTGTCTTCATTGGCTCATATTTGTCAGCAGACAAACAGTTGGTTGATGTTGGATGATGCCCATGGTTTTGGTGTTTTAGGTAATGAAGGGGCTGGAGTTTGCCAGTTACGGGGGCTTGATCAAACCGCTGTACCCATCTTGATGGCTACGTTAGGTAAAGCGGTGGGTGTTAGCGGTGCATTCATTGCGGGCAGCGAAGCCCTGATTGAAACCCTGATTCAAAAAGCAAGAAGTTATATTTATACCACGGCCAGCCCTCCGGCTACCGCGGCCGCCATTGTTCAAAGTATTGATCTGATCCAACGAGAATCCTGGCGACGGCAAAAATTACTGGACCTTATCGGCTATTTTAAACAGGAAATCAGCTCATTAGGCGTTGAATTAATGCCATCAGATACGGCTATCCAGCCTATCGTGTTGGGTGATAATCATCTTGCCCTGGAGGCCAGTCAGTCCCTGTTCAATGAGGGTATATTAGTGACTGCAATCCGCCCTCCAACGGTACCCGAGGGCAGTGCACGTTTGCGTATTACGCTTTCTACATCCCATGAAACCGCGGATATTGATCGATTGGTTAAAGCGCTCGGATCCATACGGTATATGGTTTAAACCGGGTTTTATTAAACGCATGTTGATGCGTTTAAATTCGACACTCATCCTGCTGTGGTTAAACTATACTCAAATAAAATGTGATACCTGGGTGCTTTATGAGCGAAGAACGGTTTGAAATTGCCTTTAATGGCCAGATTGCAGAAGGTGCTGACCTTGAAAGTGTAAAACAGAAGATTGGACAGATCTTTAAAGCGGATGAGAACCGCCTGGCACAGATGTTTTCAGGCCGCAGGGTTATTATCAAACGAGAGGCCGATATGGCG
Organism: Gammaproteobacteria bacterium; assembly: GCA_030066315.1. Taxonomy (GTDB): domain Bacteria; phylum Pseudomonadota; class Gammaproteobacteria; genus JACNJF01. The sequence continues at coordinate 13,317 of JASJBW010000091.1, read as the reverse complement.
ACTGTTGATAAATACCGTGGTGCCTTTGAGAAAGCGGGGGCTATTTGTGAGGTTAAATCTCTCAATTCTGGCAGTGATGTTTCTGCCTTATCAACACCCGCCGAGCATACTGCTCACGGTGACGTGAGCGCCAATAGCGGTGCCTCCTATGTCAGTCGTTATCCTGAGTCGGATGCCATTCCTCAGGCCCTGTTGACGGATCCGTTAGGTATACAGGGTGATAGTATTCAAGACCTTGGGGTTGATATTGCCCCGGTGGGCAGTCCCATGCAGCATGAAATTAAAGAGATTCCTGAGCCAAAGATTGATACCAGTGGTATGGATATGGCGCCGGTAGGGAGTGATTTATCGAATGACCAAAAGGACGTGCCACCGCCACCACCGGATACTTCAGGTTTAACACTGGCTGATTAAATTTGATCCCCAAGAAAACAAATCGGTAATAAACCGCAATATTTGCAACTTTAAATCAAGCGATGCTTGGGTCAGGCTTGTCGAATCATGCGGAATAATTCATCCTTCAAGAATAGCCTCTGTTTCTTGCGGCCCTCCAGGTATTCATCGGAAGTATTTTCGATACCTGTTTCAATACGATGTACCTCATGGTCGATATCATGATACTCATCAAACAGTCGAGCAAAGCGTTGATTGGATTGTTTCAAGATCTGAATCGCATCCTTGTGTTCGGGTAGTTCATGGATTAAATCATGCTTTTCATGCAACATGTGATGGGATCTCCGCTCAGATTTTAGTGTTCCAGTTTCTCGGCACAGTTCACACAGGTGGTGGTAAAGGGCAGTAGTTCGAGGCGCTCTGGGGGAATTTGTTCACCACAAACACTGCAGTTAAAATATTCACCTTCCTCAATTCTTTTTAAAGCTTGTTTGATCATTAACAATTCCTGTTCCGAAGCATTTCCCAGGGATTCGAGGACTTCATCATTCTCACGTTCAGTCGCGATTTCTGCCCAGTCGGAAGACATACCCTCATGCCGAATATCCTGGTCAATTTTGTGAATTCGATGTGTCGCCTTTGCTTTAAGTGTTTCTAGTTTCTGTTTGAAGTATTCGGTATCTTGCATGGCCAACCTACCCTGATTGTTATCGATCAAGTGGATGCGACTACATTTATAATGCTATGTGAAAAGCCTTTAAGATGCGATGATCTGTATCAAATCGGATTAGGTAATGATACTGGAGTGTGAGCTGGCATCCTGACGCAATAATTCGATTACTGGGCCAGTTTCAGGCCTCAGTCCTCTCCAAACGTAAAAAGATTCGGCAGCCTGTTCAACGAGCATGCCTAGCCCGTCATAAGCACGCAATGCTCCGCGATTCAGTGCCCATTCAACAAAGACGGTGGGCTTGTGAGCATCATACATTAAATCGTAGCATACTGAGTTGATACCCAAAACGGAGTCAGGTACCGGTGGTATCTCATTCTCAAGTCCAGCTGAAGTGCCATTAATAATCAGGTCATATTTTTCATACCCCAGATCTTCGTAAGCACAAGGGGAAATATCCCAAACATGTTTAAAGTCTTCGGCCAGTTTTACTGCCTTGTCCACGGTACGATTGGCAACCGTTAACAGCTCGGGTTTTTTTGATAACAACGGGCCAATAATACCTCGTACCGCACCACCGGCACCCAGGATCAAAATTTTCCGGTGTTCTATCAAGACCTGGTGATTGATAATCAGATCCCGGCTCAAGCCAATACCATCGGTATTGTCACCAGCAATTTGACCGTCCGGTTGGAAGATTAGGGTGTTGACGGCACCGGCATCCCGCGCACGCGGACTCAGGCGATCCGCCAGTTCCCAGGCCTGATGTTTAAATGGTACCGTGACATTGATACCTTTATATCCGGACAGTTGCAGTTCCTTGACTTGTTCATTAAATCGGTCAATGTCGAGTAGTTTGGCCTCATACTGTATTGCCTGGTCGGTTTCTTCTGCAAACAATTGGTGGATGCGTGGAGACAGGCTATGCTCAATAGGATTTCCGACTACTGCATATAATTCCATGGTTACTTAATCCACTGTGCCACTGTTTTGGCATAATAGGTTAAAATACCATCAGCACCAGCACGCTTCATCGACAACAGGGCTTCAAGGACACAGGCTTGCTCATTGATCCAACCATTCTGACCGGCTGCTTTGAGCATGGCATACTCACCACTGACATGATAAACATAAGTTGGGTATTTGAATTCATCCTTAATACGTCGAACTATATCAAGGTATGGCATGCCTGGTTTTATCATGACCATGTCCGCACCCTCGTCAATATCAAGGGCAACTTCGTGCAAAGCTTCATGGCTATTAGCAGGATCCATTTGATAAGAATACTTGTTGCCGCTACCCAAGTTGCCTGATGAACCAACGGCATCTCTAAAGGGGCCATAGAAGCTGGAGGCATACTTGGCTGAGTAGGCCAGGATGCGTGTATTCAAATAATTTGCATCTTCCAGTGCGTCGCGGATAGCACCTATACGTCCATCCATCATATCCGAAGGTGCAACCACATCAGCACCTGCTTCGGCATGAGACAATGCCTGTTTTACCAGGACTTCAACGGTATCATCATTAGTGATATAGCCCGTTTCATCCATCAAGCCATCCTGACCATGGCTGGTAAAAGGATCCAGGGCGACGTCGGTAATAATACCCATTTCTGGAACGGCCTTCTTAAGGGCTCTAACAGCGCGTTGGGCAAGGCCTTCCGGGTTATAGGCTTCAATAGCGTCATCACTTTTGGCTGAGGCAGGGGTGACCGGAAATAGGGCCATTGCGGGGATACCCAGATCAGCGCAATGTTGTGCTTCCTTGACCAGTAAATCGATGCTTTTTCTCTCTACGCCGGGCATGGAGCTGACTGATTCTGTTTGACCCTCTCCTTCAAGTACAAATACGGGATAGATAAGATCATCAACACTGAGGGCGTTTTCCCGCATGAGACGACGGCTGAAATCATCTTTTCTCATTCTTCTTGGGCGACGATAAGGAAAAACTGACACGGTCTCTCTCCGGGCTGATAATATGATGTCTATAAAATAACATAATTGAATCGGCTTTTTTATGCTGCTCGATAAATAATTCTCTGAAATCAGTCTTAACCTAAGGACAAAAGATGGATCAATTGACACTGGAATTTATTTTTTTTCATGAGGACCCATACCACAGATTCAAACAGTTTCTTCGGGAAAAAAAAGTACCTTTGCTAAGAGAAGACAAAGATGTAACCAATGTGGAGGGTTATGTGATAGTGATTGAAGACAATCTAGATGACGCTTTAAATGATGAAATCGAGGATTTTTATGAAGAAATGATGCGTCTCAATGAGCGTCTGGTCTCTACAGAAGCGGGTGATGCAATGAATATCATGGGATTGGCGGTGACCATTCAGGATGGACGTTCCGTACTGGCTGCGGTGGACCCGGCTGTCTTAAACAAGATTCTTACCGTAGTGACTCAACAGGAATTGGGGCAACTGGTTGACGATATTGTCGAAGCAGTTGAAAACCCGGATGGCAGACCCCTGTGTAAACGGGATTAGCATTACGGATTAAACGTTATTGATCAACCAACGTACCAGATCGGTCCACAAGTGGCTGACCTGGTTGCGCGTCGGCATAATACCCGCATGGGGCAATTCCATGGTAATGACAGGGATACCCAGATGAATGCCCGCATAATTGCCCAGGGATCCAGGATAGGTCCCCATCAGGTTTTTATACAGTGGCCCTATTTTTTCAGGTGCATTATTACGATTCGGGGCATCGTAATCCACCAGGTCATAAGGTGCGTGCAGGGCAACGATGACATCAGGTTTAAACTGCTCTATTTCTTCATATAACCAGCGGGTTTCCGGTTCACTGAGGGGTTGATCGCCAGGATAACGTCGTTTATTCCGCTTGGTCCGTTCAATCCAGTATTCAAGGGCAGAGCCTTTGGCTCCAGGCGTTAGAAAATTACGATTCAAATCCACGCCGTTGGCATTGGTGCGGGAATGTTTTTTAATTAAGGCACCATCAGGATTCATCAAGGGTACAACATGCCAGTGAAACAAGCCTGAATGATGTTTTTGCAAAGTATGCATCCACTTGAAAATGACGCTGATGGAGGCGAGTTCATCGCCATGCATACCACCGATGAGTAATACCCGTCCCTTGGGTGTCTTGCCGGGAAGCGGGGGGTATTCCCGCAATAAAATGGGAAAACCCTCAACAGAATGATGTCCGGTTGCTGAGAGATTTAACGTGTCGCATTCCTTGAAGGTCACACTGGACAATTTGCCACTGATCTTCTGACAGGCCTGGGTGGGTGACAGCGTCAGTAAATCACCGGCCATTGCCGGTGTGTGCAGCAACCAGCAACAGAAAAAGAAGAGGGGGTAATAAATTTTAATTGTGGTGGATGTCATCCGAGGCAATCGCGGCTTCCTTTACTGCGATGGGAATGGTATCTATCAGCCTTGGGTCAAAAGGCTTGGGGATAATGTAATCCTTGCCGAATTTTAGAGACTTCAGGCCATAGGCATCCAGTACATCTTTAGGCACGGGCTGTTTGGCGAGTTCACTCAGAGCATGTACGGCAGCAATATGCATCTCGGTATTGATATGGCTGGCCTTGGCATCCAGGGCGCCTCGAAAAATATACGGGAACCCCAGAACATTATTAACCTGGTTTGGAAAGTCACTGCGGCCGGTTGCCATGATTAAATCCTGGCGGGTTTTGAATGCCAGTTCTGGAAGAATTTCAGGATCTGGATTGGATAGTGCAAATACGATGGGATGATCGGCCATCGTTGCCAACATTTTGGTGGTGAGGATGTCAGGTCCCGATACTCCGATGAACACATCGGCAGCAACCATCGCATCTTCAAGGGTTCGTTTATCGGTTTCTCGGGCGAAGGCATGTTTATAATGATTCAGATCATGACGCTCTGTATGAATGACGCCTTTGCTATCCACCAGAGTGATATTATCCATGTTTGCGCCCAGGGCTACCAATAGGTCCATGGAAGCGATACCCGCGGCCCCAGCACCCACGCAGGTGATACGTGCCTGTTCAATAGTCTTACCCTGTAACTCCAAGGCATTGAGCAATCCGGCGGCGATAATGATCGCTGTGCCATGTTGATCATCATGAAAAACTGGAATATCCAACTGCTCACTGAGCCTACGTTCGATTTCAAAACATCGCGGAGCAGAAATATCTTCCAGATTAATACCGCCAAAACCGCCCGCAATATTGGCAACGGTATTAACAAATTCATCTACATCCTGGGTGTTGACCTCTATATCAAATACATCAATGTCTGCAAAAGCCTTGAACAGGACCGCCTTACCTTCCATAACCGGTTTACCGGCAATGGCTCCAACATTTCCTAGTCCCAACACTGCGCTACCATCAGTAATCACTGCAATGAGATTACCCTTGGCGGTATAACGATATGCAGCATCCGGATTTGCGGAAATTTTACGCACGGGTTCTGCAACACCGGGTGTATAAGCCAGAGATAAATCATGTTGTGATGCCGTGGGTTTGCTAATCTTTATGGATAGCTTTCCTGGCGTGGGGTGCTCATGGTAATCCAGTGCTTCCTGCTTGAGGTTTTTTGTAATCATCAATAGTTGTGAATCAAAGCATGCGACTTGCCAGTCACTGTAATATTAAGAGTTTTATAAATGTCGGCATCTTAGGTAATGGCTGATGGCGTGACAAATAAAACTTGGGTCTAAAGTTATCAAGTCCAGAATGACTGCTTATTTCAAGCGGTGCCGAGCAGACATAAAAAAAGGGCGCCCAATAGCACCCTTATATACTAATACCGTGTACTTACTTGCCGTAACGTTCGCGGAATTTATCCACCTGACGAGCAGACTGAAGAACATGTTGCTTGCCAGTATAAAATGGATGGGATGCACTGGAAACTTCAAGTTTTATCAGTGGATATTCATTACCATCTTCCCATTTTATGGTTTCCTTGCTGCTCATGGTGGAGCGGGTGAGTATGGCGAAATCCGAAGACGTGTCTTGAAACACGACTGCTTTATATTCTGGGTGGATACCTTGTTTCATGTTGGCATTCGAAACTTGTTTAAAAGGGCGCGAATTCTGCCTTTTTTCTAGGGAAAGTGCAAGCGTTTATTTGGATTTGCCGTGCTGCGATACGAATTGTGCGTGGGTTGATTTTTGACACTCGGTCAATTCAGAATATTGAATGAAAAGCCGCTTAATTTAGAAAAAGCTAATGAATAGTTATGGCTTAAAGTTAAAGTAAAATATAACAAAAATTGTCAAAATTCTTGTCTTCTTTACGCTTAATTCTTTTATCCACAAAAGCTGTGGATAACTCTGTGAATTAAACGTCCATGAAGCGCCTCAACGCCCACGGCAATAGGCTTTTGGTTAGATTTGTCAGTTTTTAACCACCTTAAAAAAATATAATAAAATCAAATGGTTAAAAAAAATATGACATTTTGGTTAAAATAATTGGGCAAGGGTATTGACAACTTTTTAATTTTTTTGCAGCTGTGTATAAAAAGTGCCACACAGTCAAATAATTGTCAGTTAAAATTGGATTTCTGGTTCAGTGGAATGGACTGTTGTGGTATCGAGATCTAAAAAAAGTGACTGTAGATTGTTATGAAATTGGAGTCCAAGTTCTGTAGGCTTTATTGTTCCTCCTGAATCCAGGAGTAACCCCAGTTTAAAGGCACGTTCCAGGGCCGGAGATAATATTCTTGGGTTCAGGCCGCTACGTTCTGTAAATAATGCCCTGTCAAATCCATCCACCAGCCTTAATGCATTTAACATGAATTCGAAAGCCAGATCTTGATCATTTAAAACGGTGGATTGTGATAACCGGTTATCTGGGGATGAATTGAGGTAAGCCTTGGGTTGTCGAGTACGAACCTGACGTAAAACCTGCTGTTTTTCGACTTGAGTTATTTTTCCATGAGCGCCAGCCCCCAAACCCAGGTAATCCCCAAATAACCAATAGTTTAGATTGTGCTGACTGCGATAATCCGGGCGAGCATAAGCTGATATTTCGTAATGGCCATATCCGTATTCAGACATTAACGCCTGGCAATCAACTTGCATTTGCCAGCTTATTTCATCATCCGGTAAGTTGCTTGGCCGGTGGGCATGAAAGTGAGTGTTGGGTTCAATGGTGAGTTGATAATGAGAGATATGTTCAGGTTGCAGGTCAATGGCCGTGAGCACATCACTCACGGCTTCATTCAATGTCTGACCTGGAAGGGCATACATCAGGTCCAAATTGATATTGTCAAATCCTGCCTGACGCGCTTTTTCATAAGCACGGAATGCCTGTTGCCGATTATGCACGCGTTGCAGATTGTTTAAATGGGCATCATTAAAGCTTTGAATTCCAATCGATAATCGATTGACGCCAGCGTCAAAGTAATCCTTGAATCGTGCCGCATCCGCACTCCCTGGATTAGCTTCAAGGGTGATTTCGATATGGGGATGAAAGTTCAGGCCGGCACGCAGATTCGAGAGTAATTGATGAATTGCATCTCCCGAGAACAATGAAGGGGTGCCACCCCCAATAAATAGACTGGTAATGGATCGTCCCCAGACCAGGGGTAAGTCTTGCATCAAATCATCGTTGAGGGCTTGTATATAAGCCGATTCATCGATGTGATCACTTTGATGTGAATTAAAGTCGCAATAAGGACATTTGTGTTCACACCAGGGTAGATGAACATAGACACTGAGGGGCGGATTGGAAAAAAATCGCGCCGACACAGACTTAATGCAATTGTTGCAGTTTATTGACCAGAAGTTGCAAAGCCTGACCTCGATGACTGATTCTGTTTTTTTCCTCAGCACTGAGTTCAGCGCCGGTGCAACCATGGGAAGGGACAAAAAAGTAAGGGTCATATCCAAAGCCACCCTGACCTTTTGGTTCGAGCAGAATCCGCCCTTCCCAGCTGCCCTCACAGATAATGGGAGAGGGGTCCTTGGCATGACGCATGTAAACAATCACAGCCCGGTAGCGCGCCGTTCTCTCAGCTTCAGGAACATCCCTTAATTTTTCAACCAGTAGTTCATTGTTTTTTGTATCACTGGCCCCGGGGCCTGAAAAACGGGCCGAATAAACGCCGGGTGCGCCATCGAGAGCATCGACTTCAATACCGGAATCATCTGCGATAGCAGGCAAGCCAGATTGCTCAGCCGCGTTGCGGGCCTTGATGATGGCATTTTCAACAAACGTGGTACCGGTTTCCTCGGCCTCATGCACATTAAATTCAGCCTGAGTGTGGACTTCGAAATTCAATGGTGCCAGCAAGGCCGATAATTCACGTAATTTACCCTGATTGCCGGAGGCGATAACCAACTTATGCATGATGTTGTTCCTGTCTAAGCACGCTGCAAGGTGAAAATTTGATCAATCCCTTGTTTGGCCAGATTCAACATTTGATTTAATTCTTCGGCACTAAAGGAGACCCCTTCAGCGGTGCCCTGAACCTCAATAAATCCGCCATTGCTGTCCATGACAATGTTCATGTCAGTTTCGGCAGTGCAGTCTTCTGCATAGTCAAGGTCGAGCACTGCACTACCCTCGTAAATACCGACTGAGATAGCACCTACCTGACAGGTGAGAGGATTCTCGCTCAGGCTACCGTCTTCTAGCAATCCCTGGATGGCATCAGCCAAAGCCACGTAGGCGCCAGAAATAGAGGCCGTACGGGTACCACCATCAGCTTGCAAAACATCACAATCAAGTGTGATAGTGCGTTCACCCAGCAGTTGTGTATCCACACTGGCTCGGAGCGCGCGTCCAATTAAGCGTTGGATTTCCATGGTGCGTCCCCCTTGCTTGCCGGCACTGGCTTCCCGGCGCATGCGACTGGAAGTGGAACGAGGTAACATGCCATATTCAGCGGTGACCCAGCCTGAACCCTGGCCTTTGAGAAAACCCGGTACACGGTCCTCTACCGAAGCATTACACAAAACTTGGGTGTCACCGCATTCAATCAGTACTGAACCCTCGGCATGTTTAGTGTAATTTCGGGTAATCTTGAGTTCTCTTAACTGATCGTTGGCTCTACCACTCGGTCTCATGTTGGGCTCCTGAAAAATGCGCGGATTATACCGATTCAAGCGGATAATGCATCAGCAGTGATAATAGGGAGGTTATCCGTGATTAATCACCCATAAATGGTTAGAATTCGCGCTTCTTTAAGAGGAAGAATACATGATCAAAAGTATGACGGCCTTTGCCAGGGTGCAACAGAGTAATGAGAGCGGTGAAATAGTTTGGGAAATCAAGTCAGTCAACCACCGTTATCTGGAACCCGGATTTAAACTGCCGGATGACTTTAGGTTATTGGAGCCGGACATTCGCAAAATGCTGTCAGCACACCTGAATCGCGGCAAGATTGATATCAATCTGAGGTATAAACTGAATAAGTCAGTGCCAACTGCCATTCAACTGAATGCAGAACTGGTGAAGAATTTACGACAGGTTGAACAGCAAGTGTTAAAGATTGTTCATGAAGGTCACAGCTTGTCTGTTTCGGATATTTTACGCTGGCCCGGGGTCGTGGAAGAGGCAGAACAAGACTTCAAGGCGCTTCATGAACTGGCATTGGATAGTTTAGCGCAGGCATTACAGCAATTAGTCGAAAACCGAATGCGTGAAGGTGGCGCACTCAAGGACATGATCACTTCGCGCTGCAGTCAAGCCACCGAGATCGTTAAGCAGGTTCAACAGCGGCGTGCCAAGATGGTTGATGCCATGCGTCAGAAATGGTCTGAGCAATTACAAGAAAAACTGGCGCAATGGTCTGAATCAGCGGATGCTGGCCGCCTGGAGCAAGAACTCGTCATCCTGGCACAAAAGCTTGATGTTGAAGAAGAACTTGACCGCCTTATCGCACATATCAATGAAGTGGAGCAGGTGTTGCAATGGGAGGAGCCCGTGGGCCGACGCCTTGATTTTTTGATGCAGGAATTAAACCGGGAAGCCAATACCCTTTCATCTAAATCTCAGGATACCGAAACGACGCGTCTCGCGGTAGATCTCAAGGTATTGATTGAGCAAATGCGCGAGCAGGTTCAGAATATCGAATAAACCTAACGATAATTTGCTGAAAAGTGTGAAGCCTGCACTCTGATTCAGCTTTGGTCAGGCATAAAGTTGATAACTATGCGCATGAAGCTCCAGCATTTTTTCCTGGTAGTGTTCGCCATCTTGTTTTTTTTATTGGTGGCGATCTGGAGTTTGTCACTGTTTTTTTCTTATGCAGCCAGTCAAGAAGCCTCCCGATCCTTGGGGGATTTTCTGCTCCACTGGGCGTTACAAGCGTTATGGGTTATCCCCTTATTGCTGATCCCCGTTGTGGGTCTTTATGCGTTGTTATTCAATACGCTCATCCGCCCCCTGCTCAAAATTACCCGCAATATGCAACATGACGTGATTGCTCAACACCCCCTGCATGGTCGAGATAAAGGTTATCTCACACCCGGGCTGAAACTGCTGCAGCAATATTTTCTGCGACTTAAGCAGCTGACCAAACATGATGCGCTAACAGGGCTTAATAATCGCATCATTTTTGAAGAACGCCTGCAACAAGCCGTACTTGAGGGACGGCGCTCTGGCAGGCGTTATGCGCTCGTCTTTATTGATATTGATGACTTTCACCAGGTCAATCATGAACTGGGCCCTTATATTGGTGATGGCGTATTACGGCAGCTGGCCAAACGTCTCAGTAATGGTTTGCGCGAAACGGACAGTGTGGCGCGACTGGAAGAAGATAATTTCGCGCTACTACTGGAATATGCAGAACAGGACCAGATTACCAATCTGGTCGGAAAAATTTATCAATACCTGACCCGCAACTATACCGTTTATGGTCGTAAAATAAGAATCAAGGTCAGCGTCGGTGTGGCGTTATACCCGGATCATGGACAGGATGCTGATACCCTGGCATTGAGTGCCGATCAAGCCTTGTTGAGAGCACAAAAAGGCGAATGGCCCGTAGAATTCTTCAAACTGCATTCGAATGAAGCGGTCCACCAGGGCTTTAGTCTGATTCAATCGTTGGTTCAGGCCATTGAAAATGATGAATTCAAACTGGTGTATCAGCCCGTGATGGACCTGCAGCACCATAGCACCAGTTACTTTGAGGCCTTATTGCGCTGGAAGGATCCGGAACAGCATGATCCTATTGAGAACACGATTGAACTGGCGGAAAAGAACCAACTGATCAAACCCCTGACCAACTGGATTATAGAATCTGCCTGTAAGCAGTTACAGCTGTTATCCCACCCCTCCATAAAAATAGCCGTTAATCTCTCAATGATTGATTTACATGATGAACAATTACCGGAAAGGGTTCATCATATTCTGCAAAACTATGGGGTCATGCCGCGTCAAATACTGATTGAGATTACTGAGGGTCAAATCATGCAGGAGCCCGAACAGGTGATTGCGATCTTGCATCGTTTGTCTGCTATGGGTATCGCCCTGTTGATTGATGATTTTGGAACGGGCCAGGCCTCTTTAACATACCTGCGCAAATTACCGGTCGAAAAGATCAAAATTGATCAATCTTTCGTTAAGGATATGGTGAGTAACGAAGAAGACCGTACCATTGTCGAGGCTACGATTAACCTGGCCCATACCCTTGGCATTAAAGTGGTGGCCGAAGGCGTCGAATCATCTGCCATACATGAGCTGTTGATGCAGATGCATTGCGATTACATTCAGGGCTATTACATCAGCCATCCACTGGAGCAGGACCAGATACTCAATTGGTGTGACCAGCAACAGGTCTTAACGGCCTCTTGAAAACCCATCAAATAACCCTACTTTGTGATCAAGAAGCTTCTACCCATTTAATTTAGGTTTTACCTGCCATCTGAGGATGGCGATTAAAGATTAGGAGAAAGATCATGTTACGAACTGTTTATTACGATCCGTTTCGCGTATTTGCACCGCCGTCACGTGTGGTCAAAGGTGCCGAGGCAACCCATGCCGATAAGGAGGCCTACTGGCGACCCGAAGTGGATATCGTCGAATCCAAGGATCATTATCAATTGTTGTTGGATTTACCCGGTATAGATCCTCAAGATATCGAGGTGACCGAGGAAAAGAATGTCCTCTCGGTGAAGGCTGAAAGGGCCAGAGTGGAATCCGATGAAACACATCAACTGAGTCGGGTTGAGCGTAAAACAGGCGCTTACCAGCGTCAATTTACTTTACCGGAAGATGCTGATGTGGATTCTATAAAGGCTGAAAGTCAGCATGGTGTTTTAGCGCTGACGATTAACCGGAAGCAACCGCAGGAAACCATTCGTAAAATCGAAGTGACTCGGTAACCTTTTTAAGGCCGCTCTTCGGAGCGGCAGTATGAACTCTGATCAAGTCGTTGGATTATGAAATATCAGGACTATTACAAAATACTGGGGGTATCACGTTCAGCCGAGGCCGCTGACATTAAAAAAGCGTACCGCAAACTTGCCCGCAAGTACCATCCTGATGTTAACAAGCAAAAAGATGCTGAGGAGCGCTTCAAAGAAGTTAATGAAGCCTATGACGTCCTTAAGGATCCGGAAAAACGCAAGGCGTATGACCAGTTCGGTAGTAATTGGAAGCACGGTCATGAGTTTAATGCGGGCAGCTGGAGTGATGCCGCAGGAGGCGGTTTCAGTGGTGGTGATTTCAGTGACTTTTTCGAAGCCATTTTTTCACAGGGCCGTACTTCGGGTTTTGGGCGGCAGGGAGCCGGATTTAGTGGTTTTGGGAGTGGTGGTGGTTTCGGGCAGGAGTCACCCTTTCAACAACGCCCCCGCAAAGGGGAGGATCAAGCCTTAAAGCTGGATATTTCCCTTGAAGAAGCCTATCACGGCGGTGAAAAGACCATACAGCTTTCGAGGACTGATACATCTTCTGGTGCTATTGCGACACCGACGTTAAAAAAGTTGAAAATAAACATCCCTCGTGGTGTCATGAACGGACAAAAAATCCGCCTATCCAAACAGGGTCATCCTTCCATGAGTGGCGGTGAACCGGGTGATCTGTTACTGGAAATGCATATTCTCCCGCACCATTTGTTCAAATTGGATGGTCGGGATCTAACCTTAAAATGTCCCATAACACCCTGGGAGGCCGCATTGGGCAGCAAGATTAAGGTACCAACCTTGGGGGGACAGGTAGAATTGAAAATAGCTGCGGGTGTTCAATCCGGACAAAAAATGCGGTTGAAAGGACGAGGCCTTAAAGGCAAACCGGATGGTGATTTGTTTGTGGAAATACAGATTCATACGCCACCCGC
>JASJBW010000090.1 GCA_030066315.1 Gammaproteobacteria bacterium | reverse complement strand
GCGGAAGACCAGCGCGTTGGCCTGCGGCGCCTTGGCCGCGCTGTCGAACATGTTGAACGGCGGCTTCCTGAAGCGGATCATGATCTCGGACACCCGTGAGTGCATGCGCTTACCGGTCCATAAAATGAACGGCACGCCTTTCCAGCGCCAGTTATCGACCCGGAAGCGCACCGCGGCAAAGGTTTCGGTGGATGAATCGGGGCTGACCCCGGGTTCACTGACATACGAAGCGACCGGATCGTCTGCATCACGATTGGCCGCGTACTGTGCACCCAGGGTTAACTGGTCGATCAATTCAGGTTTGTCGAACCGCTTGATGGCGCGCAGCACTTTCATCTTTTCATCGCGAATCGCGTCGGCGGTCATCTCCACCGGCGGCTCCATCGCCACCAGCGTCATCACCTGCATCAGGTGACTCTGGATCATGTCACGCAAGGCGCCGGAATTGTCGTAATACTTGGCCCGGTATTCGATACCGATGGATTCCGCCGCGCAGATCTGTACATGGTCGATATAATTACGGTTCCAGAGTGGTTCGAGGATGCTGTTGCCGAAGCGGTATACCATCAGGTTCTGTACGCTTTCCTTGCCCAGGTAGTGGTCGATCCGATAGATCTGGTCTTCGTCGAATACACATTGAATAACCTGGTTCAGGGCTTTGGCCGAGGCCAGGTCCATGCCGAAAGGTTTTTCGATGACGATACGCCGGTAGCCTTCAGCTTCATCCTGCAAGCCGACAGCGTAAAGACCCTGCGCCACCGCTTCATACCAGGATGGCGGGATCGCCAGGTAAAACAGCACATGTTTTTGTCCGTCCAGGCTTTGTATATCATCCCTCACGTTTTGATAGGTTTCCTCAGCGCTGAGATCGCCGGATACCATGCTCATCATTTTGCTGAAATTCTGCCAGCCCTGTTCCGTGAACTCGATATTATTCAGGTATTGCTCAAGACCCTCCTTGATCATTTGGATCCAGTCTGCGGTTTCGATATTGCGTGCCACGCCGATGATCCGGCTGTCCGGATGCAACAGATTACATTCGAGCATTTTATACAGCGCAGGCATCAGCTTGCGTTTGCTGAGATCGCCGGTTGCACCAAAGATAACGATATTGCTGGGCTGGGTAATATCCACGGCTAATTATCCTTTTTGATGGCATGCCCACCAAAGCCGGCGCGCATCGCGTTCAACACCTTGCCGGCATAGGACGGATCCTGCCTGCTGCGATATCGCATCTGCAGGGCCAGAGTGAGTACCGGGGTCGGGATCGCCTGGTCGATGGAATCGATCACGGTCCAGCGACCTTCACCGGAATCATCGACATAATCACTTAGTGAGTCGAACTGTTCGCTATCCTCCAGCGCGTCGGCAACCAGGTCGAGCAGCCAGGAACGGACCACGCTACCGTGTTGCCAGATGCGGGAAATCTGACCCAGGTCCAGGTCGAGTTCCTGCTTGCTTTCCATCAGTTCGAAGCCCTCGGCGAAGGCCTGCATCATGCCGTACTCGATTCCGTTGTGGACCATCTTGACATAATGCCCCGCTCCGACCGGACCGACATGCCCCCAGCCCTTATCCGCAGCCGGTGCCAGCGAAATCAGCAGAGGTTCGATTGCCGCGATGGCCTTGTTGTCGCCGCCGACCATCAGGCTGTAACCATTGTCCAGGCCCCAGACACCACCGGAGGTACCGCAATCGACAAAGTCGATGCCCTGCTCGGCCAACCTGTTACCACGTTCCCGGCTCAGGTTGAAATTGGAATTACCACCGTCGATCACGATATCGCCAGCGGCCAGACCTATATCCAGCAGCTTGTCCAGGGTTTCATCGACCAGGGTATGCGGAATCATCAACCAAACCACGCGTTGACCGTCCTGCCTGTTAATGCAATCTTCCAGGGTCGCGACCGCGGTCACCGACGCCAGGTCATTGGCCAGTTGTTCGGCAACCGAGAAATCGACATCGTAGGCCAGTATTTCGTGATCATCTCCGGCCAGACGGCGCACCATGTTCGCTCCCATCTTGCCCAGACCAACCATTGCCATCTTCATTGAAAGTCTCCTGTGGTGATAATTAAATTATGAGATAAGATCCTAAGCCAGTGCCACTCTATGGCCTCGTCTACTACAGAACTATCTCTTTATTGTTAGCGGGTGAATCTTAGACCAAAAGGTCTGTCTAGGGTTACATTTATTGTTGTTTGGCAGAATTTCAAGAAAACCCTGGACCGATGCACCACTACTGAGCAGAAGACCGCTGTGACCTAAAAATGATAAATGTGTATCTGCTTTTGCACCCAACTGCCCATTGCCATGCACAGCCTGAAAGACGAAGGATTAATAATGTGCACTGATGCTATTCGATAATAACCAAAACAAAGAGCCGCTATCCGAGGGATAGCGGCTCTTTATAAGCTCAACGGGCCAACGGCCCTTATCAGCAGTATTAACTCTGCGGAAGAATAACGCTGTCGATTACGTGGATCACGCCATTTTCTGTTTCGATATTGGCCTGGATCACTTTTGCGCCGTCGACGTATACACCGGACATACCGTTGATGCGGACTTTCGAGCCTTCCACGGTAGCCACGTTCAGCTTCTTGGCATTAACATCAGAAGACATAACCTTACCCGGAACTACATGGTAGGTCAGGATAGCTACTAGTTTGTCCCTGTTTTCAGGCTTGAGCAGACTTTCTACGGTACCTTCAGGCAGCGCAGCGAAGGCCTCGTCAGTTGGTGCGAATACGGTGAAAGGACCGTCCCCTTTCAGCGTATCTACCAGGCCAGCTGCCTTGACGGCTGCTACCAGGGTGTTGAAACTACCGGCTGATACTGCAGTATCAACGATGTCTCCAGCCGAAGCAGTGGTGACAGTGCCGAAAGCGAGGACAGAGCCCAGGATGGCTCCCTTGATGGTCTTGGTGATATTCATCATAATCTCCGATTGAATTGTAAGCGATAAAAAAGTGCCGTTAATGGCGCCATTCTTGAATGCGAAATTACTATCCCATTCAAGGTAATCGCATCGTATCGTCGATGTTGTGAAAGCCTTGTGTTTTACACATCAAGAAAGTGTGAAAATACTTTTTGCAGATCTATAGAACTCGAACATAGCGCCCGGGGCCAGAGTCCGAGAAAGATTATTCTGATTCAGGCTAATGTCATCAGCCTTGATTATGACCTGATATTAATAGGCAAAAGGCTTAGCCTTTAACATGGATGGCAAACAGCTTACAAGTCCTGCCATTGCCGGCGCAACATCGCCGACATAAAACCGGATATACCTCCGCCCAGCAAGCCCCCGAACATCGCCAGCAGGATCAATTCGCGGATCTGAGTTGTGACCGGCTCCAGCGCACCTGCTGATTCGGGGGTAACCCCGGTGACCATGATGAGCAGCAACAGGCCGACGAACATCGAGGATCCTCCGCCTGCTATCCCACCGTCTGCAACCGGCGGCAACAGGTCATTTAAATGTTTAACGCAGAATGGCGCAAATGCCACATACAAAGAACCGGTCAACAAACACATGATGGCGATGGCAAGGTACAGCGGGAAGCCGGGAAAAATCTCGTAAAGTAATGCAAAACCAAGTGCAACAGATCCGCCCGCTAAGAAACCGGCAATCGTCTTGGCATCAGCACGATAAATCCGGGATTTTTTTGCCTTTACCCCATAAATCGAGCCGGTAACCACCCCAACCAATCCGGTAACCAGCATCAACCCGGCCAAATCAATCGTCTGCCCCTGGCTGATTATGGTGATGATCGCGGTGACCGAGGCAATCGGTGCGACGATGGCTGCCAGGCTCATACTGCTGTAGATCAACGCGGCAATACAGCCTGACAGGGTACCGGCGATAAAGATCGGGTAAAAGTCGGCGGCGAAATGGCTTGACAGACTATAGGTCAGGATGAACAGCATGCCATACAACACACCAATGAACGACCAGACCGCGGCACGAAATAAGGCTTCCTTTAATTGATGGGTCATTTGCTTAAGGACCAAAAGATTATCTACTTTGTTAACCCGATAATAGCCCAGTTACGAAGTTTGTTGAGACTGGAGAGAAGATAACCTGCGGGTATCCCCAAAAAGGTGCGATGAGGTCTGGAAACTAATGAATGGTGCCCGGGGCCGGAGTCGAACCGGCACGGTATTTCTACCGAGGGATTTTAAGTCCCTTGCGTCTACCAATTTCGCCACCCGGGCATGTACAAAAGAATAAAGATTAAAGTTTAATAATGGAGGCTGAGGGCGGAATCGAACCGCCGTCCACGGCTTTGCAGGCCGCTGCATAACCACTCTGCCACCCAGCCATTACAGTTATTAGTTTACGCTTTTTATCTTTATTAAAACCAAAAAAACCCCGATTGAATCGGGGCTTGAATCTGGAGCGGGAAACGAGATTCGAACTCGCGACCCCAACCTTGGCAAGGTTGTGCTCTACCAGCTGAGCTATTCCCGCGAAGAGGCAGTATTCTATCGATTCGCGGTGCACTGTCAAGCCGAAACTGTATTGAATTCAATGAATTTAATCTGTTTTTTAAAGCGGGTTTCAGCCCTTTTCCAATAGAATCGGCCAGGCTGCTTTCAAATAAATATACATGGAATACAACGTAAGAATTGCAGCAATGAAAAACAGAAATAAACCAATTTCAAATATGGGTAAGCCCAGAAAAGGATGATGGTAAATCATCATGATCAGGGATATCAATTGAACCGTAGTTTTAGCCTTGCCGATAAAACTGACTTTAACGGTTGCGCGACTACCTAACTCTGCCATCCATTCACGTAAGGCTGATACCGTAATTTCTCGACTGATAATAATCAGGGAAGGAATCGCAACCCAGGGTGAAGGATTGGCCTCAACAATCAACACGATGGCGACTACCACCATCAATTTATCCGCTACCGGATCCAGGAAAGCACCAAATGTCGATTCCTGATTCAAAACTCGAGCCAGGTAACCGTCAAACCAGTCTGTCAAGCTCGCAACCGAATAAATAACGGCGGCTGCCAGGTAGGACCAACTGACCGGTAGGTAGAATACGATTACGAAAACCGGTATCAGAAAAATTCGAAAAAGAGTTAATAAGGTGGGTAATGTGAGTTTCATATAGCCGTTAAAATATCATCCATGAAAAGTATCATAAATCACCTGGGCGGTCTCCCGGTTAATCCCTTTGATTTGCATCAGTTCTTCTATACCTGCCGATTTTACGCCCTGTAACCCCCCAAATTTATGCAACAACATTTGACGACGTTTGGCGCCGATTCCAGGTATTTCTTCCAGTCTTGATGCCGTCCGCGTTTTCGCCCTGGCCTTGCGATGTCCCGTAATCGCAAAACGATGCGCTTCATCTCTGATTTGTTGGATCAACAACAAGGCCGGTGCATCCATGGGGATATCGAGAATATTGAAATCTTCATCGATGATCTGCTCATAGCCTGCTTTGCGTTCTGGCCCCTTGGCAACACCCAATAGCCTCAGGCCAGGTTTGATGGAGAAAACATCCAGCAAGGCCATCACATCCAGAGCGCTGTGTAATTGTCCTTTTCCGCCATCGATTAAAATAAGATCTGGTATCAGATCCGGTTGTTGCTTAAGTTTATCATAGCGTCGAGTTAACACCTGGCGCATTGCAGCATAATCGTCACCCTGTTGAATATCCCGTATATTATAAATTCGGTAATCCTGTTTGCGCGCACCCTCCGGATCAAATACGACACAGGATGCCTTGGTGGCCTCTCCCATGGTGTGACTGATATCGAAACATTCAATCCTTTCAGGAGGATGCTCTTGTAGATTAAGTTCCTCGATCAGTGATGCATAACGTTTGTTTAATGTACTGGTTGATAACAGATGGCGCTGTAAAGAATCATGTGCATTACGCACCGCCATCTCTAATGCCCGTTTACGTTTATCGCGCACATTAAATTTTATCTTCAATTTCGCCTGGGCAATGTTGGCCAAGGTCTCTTCCAATACCACCCGATTCGTCATTTTCTCATTGACGATAATTTCATTGGGTATCGGGTGACGTGAATAATGTTGAATCAAGAATGTTTCGAGTATTTGCGAAGGATGAGCATCAAGCTTACTGCGGATGAAAAAAGGTTTATTACCCAGGGAAGTACCACCCCGGATCATGAACACTTGAATACAGCAATATTCTTGTTCTAATACACAGGCAATAATATCAATATTCTTATCGAAGCCGGTCACAAACTGTTTTTCATTCACCTTGCGCATCTGTTCGATGGTATCCCGATATTCAGCGGCTTTTTCATAGTTTAAAGACGCTGCGGCCTGTTCCATTAACTGAACCTGATTGGATATCAACAGTTCATTCTTTCCCTTTAAAAACATTTCAGCCTGTTCAATTTGCAGTTGGTATTCACCCTCGTTAACCAGTCCAACGCATGGAGCGGTGCAGCGCTTGATCTGGTATTGCAGGCAGGGACGGCTTCTATTCTTGAAGACTGCATCTTCACAGTTTCTGAGTTTAAAAATACGCTGCAGTTGATTGATCGAATGGCGAATTGCTGCGACACCGGGAAAGGGTCCAAAAAACTGGCCCTTCGTCGACTTGGTAATGCCTCGATAGACTTTCAGACGGGGAAAGGCATGTTGAGTTAACTGAATATAGGGATAACTCTTGTCATCGCGAAACAGAATATTGTAGCGTGGATTTAGATTTTTAATGAGATCATTTTCAAGGATCAGCGCCTCACTCTCAGTACGTGTATTGATGACTTCAATATGGTGGATATGTCCAACCAGGGATAAGGTTTTGGTTGATAATCCGGTTTTACGAAAATAACTTGATAAGCGCTTCTTTAGGTTTTTGGCTTTTCCTACGTAAATAACCTTGTTGTTTTTATCAATCATCCGGTAAACACCCGGTAGATGATTAACTGTTTTTAAAAAGGATTGAGCGTCAAAGGATGAATTTTCAGTGGTCATCATCTTAAGAATCATCAATCAGCCGTTTAATGGTATGGAAAATATCGTTAAACATCATCTCAGTGAGTCTTCCCGTCTGAAAGTTATAACGACTGCAATGATAAGAGTCGACCAGATGAAAACCTGTCGGCAAATGATGCATGGCCCCATGGCTGAATTTGAACTCTGTTTGTTTCAGCGATAGCGCTTTCAGGATGGCTCGATGGGCCAGGTGCCCAAGAGCAAGCAGAACGGATGTGTTGGGTAATTGAACTAATTCTTCACTCAGATAGACATTGCAGTGGTTGATCTCTTCGGATAGTGGTTTATTACCTGGAGGCAAACACTTAACAGCATTGGTAATGCGGCAGTTTTGTAGTCTTGGAACAGGCGGATCGATTTCAAAATTAAAAGATGAAGCAAAACCAAATGTTTTTAATTGTTTGAACAGCATTGTGCCAGAGGCATCACCGGTAAATGGAATACCACTGGCATTGGCACCATGTTTTCCAGGGGCGAGACCCACTATCATTAATTGGCTATCTGTTGGACCATAGGCAGGCACAGGTTGACAATGATAATCTGGATACTCTTGTTTCACCTGGTTCAAATAGTCGACCAGACGAGAGCATGATTGGCATTGCATTTCAGATCACACCAGCAACGAATTAAAGCTTATTGCTCGCTATGGGCAAATTCAACCATGCCCTGCTCAACAGCTATCTTTAAAAGATCAACTTCGTTATGTGCACCCAGCTTTTCCAGTAGACGCGATCGATAAGTGCTAATGGTTTTCGGACTCAGGCACAATTTTTCGGATATTTCGTTGTTATTAAGCCCGTGGGATATCATCAACATGACCTGGAATTCTCGGCGTGATAAACGGTCCACCGGATTATCCTCGTTACCCGGCAACAATGATAGGGCCAACTTCTGAGCAATCCTAGGTTCAATATAGGAACCGCCTTTATGAACCTGTGTGATGGCATTGACCATTTCAGAGATATCACATTCCTTGGTGAGATAACCTTTGGCACCGATTTCCAGCAATCTTTTGGGGAAAGTTTGTTCGGTATGTATCGTTAGAATGATGATTTTTTGTGTTGGATCACGTTGGAGAATACGACGACTGGCTTCCACTCCACCGATGCCTGGCATGTTAACATCCATCAGGATGACATCAGGTTTTAAATCCTGTGCCATTTTAAGACTGGCTTCTCCAGAATCTGTTTCAGCAATGACTTTAACCTGTTGGCTATCCTCAAGTAGACGTTTGATTCCGGTTCGAACCAATGCATGGTCATCTATCAATAATACTTTAATCATGACATTACTTTTGGAGATAGCTATCAGATTTTTCCTACTGACTGTAATCCAATTATTACCAAGAAGTAAAGGGGTGATTGATCAAAGAAAAATTGAAGTAGCGGATTTCGTTTGAAACTTCCTCGCCCAACCATGATGGCTTGGTAAAAGTTTGCGTTTCATGTTCGAGTTCAACTTCCGCGACAATTAAACCCTGATTATCTCCTGCGAATTCATCAATTTCCCAGACATGATGATCGACCTGAACCAGGTGACGTTGCTTGATGAGCGGGCTACCCCGACACATGTATTGCAACATAAATTCTGCATCCTCCAAGGGTATTTCATACTCGAATTCATGACGGCGGATATCCCGAGTCATGGTTTTTGTACTTAAGAAAGCCTGTTGATTGGAAACTCTTACCCTTAATGAGGCACGTTCCGTATTACAAAAATAGGCCTGTTTGATCTGTTTAGTTTCGAAGATTTCGGAGCGCCAGGCATCAGATTTAACGAGAAATTTTCGTTCGATCTCAAACGCCATGATCCGATCAGAATCTCAATAAAGCCGATCCCCAAGTGAATCCCCCCCCGAAAGCCTCGAGGAGTATCATTTCACCTTTCTTGATGCGACCATCACGGACTGCCACATCCAGAGCCAGGGGTACTGAGGCAGCAGAGGTATTTCCGTGCTCCTGAACGGTGACCACAACTCTCTCCAGGGGCATTTTCAATTTCCTTGCCGTAGCATTAATGATCCTTACATTAGCCTGGTGAGGCACCAGCCAGTCAATATCAGCTTTATCCAGCTGATTAGCTTCCAAAGTTTCATCGACAATTCTTCCCAGGGTATTTACGGCCATCTTGAAGACTTCATTGCCTCGCATTTCGACCTTGCTGTTAATTTCATCCATGTTTTCATAACCCTGAGATATTCCGTACGGCACGCGTAATAAAGCTTCGTAATCGCCATCAGCATGTAAATGGGTCGATAAAATGCCGGTTTCTTCATCAGCTTCTAGCACCACCGCACCTGCACCATCACCGAATAACACACAAGTGGTTCGATCTTTCCAGTTGAGAATTCGGGATAAGGTTTCTGCGCCGACAACCAGTGCTTTTTTTGACGCCCCGGTCTTAATGAATTTTTCGGCAACACCCAATGCATAGACAAAACCCGTGCAAACCGCTTGAACGTCAAAGGCAGGACAACCATGAATATCCAGGCGAGATTGAAGCAAGCACGCTGTACTCGGAAAAATTCTATCCGGTGTGGTTGTGGCCACCACGATTAAATCAATCTGTTCCGGTTTTAATCCGGCAGCATCAATTGCATGACGGGCTGCTCTCTCGGCAAGATCGACCGTAGTTTGTCCATCCAGGGCTATATGTCGCTTTTCAATACCCGTGCGTTCACGGATCCAATCATCAGAAGTATCGACGATCTTCTCGAGATCAAAGTTGGATAGCACCTTGTCGGGTAAATAGCCCCCAGTACCGGTAATACGCGCAAAAGTCATGCGATCTTTTCCTCATGTTGTTGAAGATAGAGCTCAATCTCCTTACTGATTCGCTCGGGTACCGATTTATCAATCTCTATACTGGCAATTTTTATGGCATTAAAAAATGAATCAACATCAGCACTGCCATGACTCTTGATGACAATACCATTCAGGCCCAACAGGCTGGCCCCATTGTACTGGCGTGGATCCAGGGTGTGCTGGACCGCTTTAATAATGGGTAGTGCAATCAGTGCCGCCAATCGGGTGAAGATATTTTTCTTAAACTCAGTTTTTAAAACGGTTTTAACGAGTGAGGCTAAACCCTCTGCGGTCTTCAATGACACATTACCCACAAAACCGTCTGATACGACCACATCGACCTTACCGGTATAGATATCATCGCCCTCTATAAAACCGGCATAATTCAAGCTGGTATGGCCAATGAGTTGGCTTGCTTCTTTAACCACTTCGTTACCTTTAATGGCCTCTGAACCAATGTTCAGCAAACCGATGGAGGGTTGTGAATTATCATCGACCGATTGTGCTAAGACTGAACCCATCACTGCGAATTGTAAAAGATGCTCTGCGGTACAATCGATATTCGCGCCCAAATCCAGCATATGGGTATGCCCTCTTACCGTCGGTAATGAGGTACAAATAGCCGGCCGATGGATGCCCGGTATGGTTTTGAGAACAAATTTACTGGTGGCCATCAAAGCTCCGGTATTGCCAGCACTGATACAGGCACCGACGCTACCTTCTTTAACCAAATTAATCGCAACACGCATAGAAGAATCTTTCTTTTTCTTCAGGGCAATAGCGGGCATTTCATCCATACCCACCACTTGTGTAGCAGGATGAATGGATAAGCGGTTTTCATTCTCAAGACCATGAACTCTCAGCTGTTCAATTAACTGAGTTTCCTGGCCGACCAAAACCAATTCAATATCAGAATACTGATCTAATGCCTTGGCTGCTGCAGGTACGGTAACTTCCGGCCCAAAATCACCCCCCATTGAATCGATTGCTATTTTTTTAATCGTCATATTTGGATGTCACAAAAAATTACGGGCGGTTACTTGCCGCCCGTAGATTATGCAACATTAACTCAGTTTATTCTTCGTCTTCTAGTTCGACTTTATCTGCGATGACCTTGCGGCCACGATAAAAACCATCAGCACTGACGTGATGTCGACGATGCGTCTCTCCCGTAGTGGGCTCAATAGATAAGGTGGGTCCCGATAATGAATCATGAGAGCGCCTCATACCACGCCGGGAAGGTGTTTTACGGTTTTGTTGAACAGCCATGCTAATCTCCAATTTGTTTAATCGTTGCCTTTGAGTGTTTGTAACACTGCAAATGGGTTATTCGTCTCTACTGGCAGTGACTCTGAAGCTGCCTGCAAGTAACTATTACAGTTCCTGTCTTCATGCATCATGATCAATGGTAGCGCCAGAATCAGCTCATCTTCTATGACTTCTACCATATTTAGGTAACCCTCTGATGTATAGACCGAATCCAATTGACAGGATTCTATATCCTCATCAGTGGCATCAATCAACAAGGTAAATTCCTGATTGATGCTGGTTACCATTGGTTCTAGGCAACGTTGACAAATGACCTTTAAATCTGCCTGGTAGCCGCCTTTTAAAGTCGCTAACTGGGCCTCGTTGTAACCAAATTCAAAGGTTACGGGTATACGGCTATCATCGGCTATGATTAACTCTGATAACCGCGGCATCTGTGAAAGTAGCAGTTCTCCAGAAAAATACGCATGATTACCCAGTTCTCGGGAGACCTTGTAAGTCTGCTGTAACTTGCCTTGCATAAACGCGCGATATTACCTTTTTTTTCAAGTGCTTGTCTATCACAAAAGGCCCACAAATAGGGCTAAACATGCCAAATAACAGCAATTTATAATATACTGACGGTTTAAGACCACCCGATATTCGATTTTATGCAGCAACCCCAGGTGATTTTGGCGTCCAGCTCCCCATTTCGGCAGGAATTACTACAAAGACTCAGGATTCCTTTTAAGGCGATCTCGCCAGACGTTGATGAATCGATACGCATGAATGAAGGACCGGTCGCTTTTGTGAGACGTCTGGCTGAGGCAAAAGCTGCCGCTATAGCTCATATTCATCGTGATGCAATCGTGATCGGTTCTGATCAATGTACCTGGCTGAATGGTGAAATTTTAGGCAAACCCGGAAACCATGAGAAAGCTTTACAACAATTAAAACAGGCCCAGGGGCAAGAAGTCGTATTCTATACCGGTTTGTGTGTCCTGCAGGTTTCACAGGATTTTAATCAGGTCGATTGTATTGAGTTTAAGGTCGGATTCAGAGATTTAACCGACGCACAATTGGATCATTATTTGCGCGTTGAAGAACCCTACAACTGCGCGGGCAGTTTTAAATCCGAAGCCTATGGTATCAGCCTATTTAGTTATATGAATGGTGATGATCCAACCGCCCTTATCGGTCTTCCTCTGATCAGATTAACGGCAATGCTGGAACAGGCGGGCCTCAAAGTCGTTTAACGCCCCTCGATTAAAGCGCTTCACAGTTGGGAGGCAGCAGGTTAGCGGTGAGATTACTACTACATAACCAACGATTGATCGTAAAGGCATCGCCACTAGCCAATGATGGTGTCAGTTTAATATACTTGCTGTGACCAAACCGTTCTTCGCTCAGTTCTGCAAGTACACTACCATCCGAATGTAAGCGTAAGGTCGATATTACCTGGCTGTTTTCATAATCCGACTTAGATAGTCCGATATCACTCAGGCTGTAAGGCCATTCTCCTCGTTCAAGAAAATACTGGGACATTAAAACTTTTACTCGACTTAGATCCGTTAAAACTTCTGCCGTAAAGGCCTTGCCGATCAAAGCATTGTGAGCACTTTGAGCAATTTCGGAAGAAGCATCTCCATGCATAAACGAATACAGCTGAGAAAACCATGGAGTTGCCTGTTTTGCGTCTTGCGACCCATTAACTTCAGGCCCTGAATGTTCAGAGGTCATCACTTGATCCTTTGCTATCAGGATTTTATTAACGAATCTCTGATCTGCAAATAATTCGCGTACCGCATTTTCTAAGGCATTGACAACCGCTAACCTTGTCGAGGTGCTTTTTTTCCATCCATTAAAGTGCCCCAAAGTGGTTGTTTCATAAATAATATCCTGATCTCGGTTGGCTTTTATAATCCAGCGTACCTGTAGATTTACTCGGTGTTTTATGTATTTGCGTAATGGAATGTTCTGCGGTGGTTTTAAATGCTCTTTGTTATAGGTATGAGGAGCACAGGAGTCCATTTTAAGCCCAATGATACTGGAATGTAGGCTGAACCCTTCTGTCTCTTTCATGTTTTCAAGCAACCGATATTTTGAGACCTTACGCGCAGCATAGTCCAGACTCTTGATGGTTTTTTGAATACGATAACTGAGTTCAGAACCACCAGCCAAAAAACCTTCATGATTGACAAACACATCGGGGAACTTAATCGCCCCCCGGGAGGTACAGCCTTTGCCAGTATAATAAACGCCCACTTTTTTTGGAGCCTGGGGCATAAATTCATCTTGCAAGTGGTAATCAGTATCCAGAACCAGTAAAAGCCGGGATGTCTTTCCCTGCGGCCGGATAAAGGGTCTTGATGCTGGGATGGTTACCCCCTCTAAATCCTGAGAGGATTTGAGCGGTATCACCTCTGGGGTAACCTGTTCTGGTTTTTGATCTGAATAATGTGTCTTACCCTGCTCATCAACCCAGCGAAATAGTTCAGCATGCCCCCCTGAAGACATCAGCGTCAGGCCTATAAAAAATGCTAACAGCATGCCGTCAAGTTTCTGGTAGGAACTTAATATCGGCTGACGATAGCACCCCATCTGTCTCAAGACTCCGGTTTTACAACTGATTGACGCGTTCATCAGCCCAGTGGATGGCGTCGTGATAAATATCTGAGAGCTGGATTAAATTCAGATCAGCAAACCCCGTTAAACCGAAATCGTTTCTTTCCATGGATAACGTGCTGGATAACGCCTCGCCAAAAAGGCCTGTGTGGTCCAGAAGAGCCGTTTTTGATTCGCTGGCTAGTGGGAGTTCTGCCAGTACTTCTTCCAGAGGCCGGTCCATCATGGCGTCCAGCACTGAAAACAATCCCACTGTAAAAAAGCCTTCCGGCTTGGGTAAATCGCATTGATGAGCCATTAACTCACAACAACGTGCTCGGATCAAAGCCATGGTCGACAGCTCTTGTGGTTTGTTGGATCCATGAGCGAGTGCCATCAGCATTATCCAGTTCTTGATGGTCTTTAAACCCACTAACACAACTGCCTGTTGAATGGAGTCTACTTCAGTGCGTAAACCACTCAAGGGTGAGTTGATAAATTTTAGTACCTTGTGACTGAGTGAGACATCGGTGCTGATGATATTACTGAGTTCTTCAACTTCAACCTCTGGATTATTGATCGTGGCTACCAGTTTAAGCAGGTTAAGTTGATTGGGAGTTATCGACTTTCCCTCGATGAGTGTCGGTTTTGCAAAGAAATAACCTTGAAAATAATCAAAGCCCAGTTCTTTCATGCTTTCGAACTGATCATAGGTTTCGATTTTCTCAGCCAATAATTTTACGTTATAGGGACGAAACCGTTCTGCATGTGCGGCCAGTTCTTCCGGTTCTTTGTTGAGGACATCCAGCTTAACGATATCAGTCAGTTCAATAAAAGGCTCAAAATCATTAGGATCGATAAAATTATCCAGTGCGATACTGTAGCCCTGCTGTTTAAAACTTTGTAAAGCAGCAATAATGTTATCTTCAGGTTCTACGTCTTGAAGCACTTCAAGCACGATCCGGTCGGGGGGCGCCACTAACAGTTCTGGATCAGATAAAAACTTTCGGCTCAGCTTAAGAAAAGCCTTGTGTTGTCCAACGATTTTTTCCAAGCCCAAATTAACAAAGGTATTCAGGATGATTTGAGAAGTGGCACTGTCTCCGTCCTTGATGGTGGATTCAAGGGGCCCTGCCTCAGCACGGAACAATAGTTCATAGGCAAAAACCTGCATTTTTGAATCGAATATAGGTTGCCGACCTACAAAGATATCGCTCATTGAAACTGGTCCCTGATGTATAGAGATGCGCTGACGAGTGCACCTAAGTAATCCGGCTATTTCAGGTGATACACTCGTATTAAATTGAGTGTAGCCATAAATTCAGAGTTTGTGGGTGATGTTTATTGTTATTGTAACAGTGGTTTCAGTTGCTGATTGAACGTTTTGGCAATCCCAGCCCCCATACGATCGGCCAATCGATCAAGCAACAATTCCTGCGGGGTAAAATCCACCAGGTCTTCCTGCTGAATCACTTCACGGGCCACGGTATCTGCACTGCCGTAATCATCTACGAGGCCCAGCTTGAGTGCTTCCTCACCGGTCCAGATCAATCCAGTAAATAAATCAGGATTTTCTGACAATCGATCGCCCCGCCCTTCTTTGACTGCTGCGATGAAATGGCCGTGGATCTCATCCAGCATCTTTTGTAAATGCGCAGTTTGTTCAGAGTTTTCAGGCAAGAAAGGATCGAGCAATCCCTTGTGCTCACCGGCAGTAAACAGGCGGCGTTCGATACCCAGTTTTTCTATCAGGTCTACCAACCCAAAACTATCCATCCTGACACCGATGGAACCGACAAGACTGGATTTATTGACATAAATCTTATCCGCTGCTGCCGCGACAAAATACCCCCCCGATGCAGCAATATCATCAACGACCGCGTAGAAGGGAATTTCGGAATGTTTTTCGCGCAATCGCTTGATTTCTTCGTAGATATTAGCTGATTGCACCGGTGAACCTCCTGGAGAATTGATTTCTAGAATAACCCCGGCAGTATCATCGTCATCAAAGGCATCCTGCAGCCCCTCTATGATGGTTTCTGCGCCGGCCGATTCTCCACTGGCAATAATCCCTGTCATCTTGACTATCGCCGTGTGTTTATCTGATTTGATCTTATCTTGTCCAGGAAAGGATAAATCGTTGAGATCCAGTGTCAGGAGCACGACAGGGGTGAGATAAATGAAGGTCAAAAGAATAAAAAAGATGCGCCAACGGCGACTTCGTCTTTGCTCATTAATCGCTGCAAATGCCAATCTTTGTACCATGGCTTCATAGTTTTTATTCGTACCCGAGGGATTAGCCTCTGAAGAAGGATGATTTGTATTAGCTGGGTCGGATTCATTCATATTGTTTGCCTAATTAAATAAATTGAGAAATTTGATCAATAGAGTCAATGAAATGGGTAGGACCCGCGGTTTGTAGATGTGTTTTGTCATGCATGCCATAGGTGACAGCAATACTGTCCATTTTGATGTTACTGGCCATTTCCACGTCATAACTGGTATCACCAACCATGATTGCCTGCTCAACATCGAGATCCAGATCCGTCAGGATCTCATCCAGCATCATGGGGTCCGGCTTGGAGCGCGTTTCATCGGCACATCGTGTAATATGAAAATAATGGGCAAGACCAGTTTTATTCAGCGCGATATCCAAACCATGTCGTCCTTTACCTGTGGCTACAGCCAGATAATATCCACTGGCATGTAAATCTCGAATCACATCAGCAGCACCATTGAATAACTCGGAAACATGTTCAGTATCCGCAAAAAAGTGACGACGATAATTCGTTGAAATTCTATCCAACTGATCCACATCACTATCAGGAAACAGCGTCTCTACAGCACGATGTAGACTTAAACCAATAATATGTCGGATTTGAAGGTCGTCTGGCGCTGTCAACCCTTCATCCAGAACAGCCTGTCTCATACTATGAATAATGTGGGCCTGAGAATCGATAATCGTCCCATCCCAAT
>JASJBW010000095.1 GCA_030066315.1 Gammaproteobacteria bacterium | reverse complement strand
TCTAGAAAGTTGTTATCTCCTTACTGCAAGTATTGTTTTTATGCTGAAATTCTTTAACTTTGAACTCGAAAAACCGGTTCGTTTTTCAGTTGACGGTTTATTTGATAGAACATTTCAGTTAGGCGGGTTGCATGAATAACTGGTCCGGCCGCTTATGGAAACCTTCGATCATACTGGTTGCGGTGGTATTCAGTATTCCGATACTAACGATAGCCAGTTCCATCTTTGAACCCTCTGGTGAGAACTGGACGCACCTTAAAGAAACCGTTCTTGGGGAGTATCTGTTGAATTCAGCCTTGTTAGTGCTGGGTGTCTCGTTAGGTACTTTGTTACTGGGTGTATCAACGGCATGGCTTACCGCCATGTGTCGCTTTCCGGGTAAGTCATTTTTTGTCTGGTTGCTGTTATTGCCGCTAGCCATGCCGGCTTACATTATTGCCTACACTTATACCGGCATGTTTGACTTTGCCGGGCCAGTTCAGACACTCATTCGAGATTGGACAGGGTTGCGATATGGGCAGTATTACTTTCCCGAAATTCGTTCTTTGGGGGGTGCGATGACCATGTTGTCTTTAGTACTGTATCCCTACATTTACCTGTTGGCCAGGGCCGCATTTCTGGAACAATCGGTCTGTGTACTTGAAGTGTCACGTACGCTGGGCTGTGGACCCTGGTGTAGTTTTTATCGTGTAGCCTTACCTTTGGCCCGGCCAGCGATTGTGGCGGGTTTGTCGTTGGCCTTGATGGAAACCCTAGCGGATTACGGTACAGTCGCCTATTTTGGTTTAGGGGTCTTTACCACGGGCATTTTCCGTACCTGGTTTGGTATGGGGGATTCGGTAGCTGCAGCGAAAATGGCATCGCTATTATTATTTTTTGTATTCGCCCTTATCGTAATGGAGCGGGTTTCGCGTAAGCGTGCCCAATATCACCATACTTCTAACAAGTATTCAGAACTACCTGAATACCGATTGGGTGGGTTGAGGGCTCTGGGAGCCTTCATCATCTGTTTGGTACCCGTCTTTTTCGGTTTTTTGCTCCCCGCGGGTCAATTATCCGTTTGGGCGATCGAAACTTACCCATATATGGTCGATGAAAGTTTTATCACACTCACTCTGCATACTATTTTATTAGGAATTGCAGCAGCAATACTGTCTGTGATTCTTGCACTGTTTCTAGCTTATGGGCGGCGCATGTTACCCACTAAATCAGTGATGGCCTCCATTCGAGTGGCCGCAATAGGCTATGCGATACCCGGGACAGTTATAGCGGTGGGCATCATCATTCCTTTTGCCTGGCTGGATGTTCAGATCAATCAGTTTTTGGAAACGACACTGGGTATTTCTATTGGACTGTTATTCAGTGGATCCTTGTTCGCGGTTATGTTTGCGTATCTGGTGCGTTTTTTAGCGGTGAGCCTGCAGACGGTGGAATCTGGCCTGGGCAAGATTAAACATTCCATGGATGATGCCGCGCGCTCTTTAGGTTACCGTCCGCGCGATACCCTGTTCAAGGTTCATATTCCCTTAATGAAAGGATCGGTGCTTACCGCTTTGCTCATCGTATTTGTTGATGTAATGAAAGAATTACCGGCTACCTTGATTCTGAGACCATTCGATTTTAATACGCTAGCCGTGCGGGCATTTGAATTGGCTTCGGATGAGCGTCTGGCAGACTCCTCCACAGCGGCGTTAATGATCGTATTGGTTGGCCTGTTACCCGTTATTTTTCTCAGTAAAACTATCGCCCATTCCCGGGTAAGCAATCAACCGGATACCTAATATGAATCGATTACAGGTCAATCAAATCAATGTCAGTTATGGCAGTACTCAAATCGTTTACGATGTGAGTTTTGGCCTCGGTGATGGCCAAATCGGTTGTCTTCTCGGCCCCAGCGGTTGTGGTAAAACCACGGTATTACGTGCGATTGCCGGATTTGAAAATCCTTTCAGTGGTTCAATAGAGATTGCTGGGCAGGTTGTGAGTGAAGGTAAACGCATAGTGCCTCCTGAAAAACGCAGGGTAGGCATGGTGTTTCAGGATTTTGCGCTCTTTCCGAATATGAATGTGGCGGATAATATCCGCTTTGGCATACGCTCCTGGAAATACCAGGATCAGCAAGCCCGCATTCATGAACTGTTAGCTTTGGTGGGTATGCCTACTCTGGCATTAGCCTATCCGCATCAGTTATCGGGCGGTCAGCAACAACGCGTTGCTTTGGCACGTGCCATGGCTCCGAAACCCACGATTCTTTTGATGGACGAGCCTTTTTCCAGTCTTGATGTCGAACTGCGAGAACAATTGGCGCACGAAGTTCGTAATATATTGAAGCAAGAAAATATCACCGCCATTCTAGTGACGCATGATCAGCAGGAAGCATTTGCAATGGCAGATGATATTTGTGTAATTTATGAAGGCCGCATCCAGCAACATGATTCAGCCTACAATTTGTACCATAAACCCGTTAACCATTTTGTAGCAGATTTTATTGGAGAGGGCGTCATCGTGCCGGGTATGGTGGTAGGCTCCAATACCGTTAACACCGAATTGGGTAATATCCATGGCATGGTTCCGGTGGGTTGTAAACCGGGTTGCCATGTCGATGTGTTGGTGCGCCCGGATGATGTCGTCCATGATGATGCTTCTGAAGAGACCGCCACAGTTGTGGAAAGGGCGTTTCGAGGCTCTGATTTTCTTTACACACTTCGAATGCCCAGTGGGGCAGAAGTGTTAAGCCTGGTGCCAAGCCATCATGATCATGAAATTAATGAAAAAATCGGTATTCATCTGAAATTTGATCATCTGGTGATATTTAAAAAGCAAGAAGCCGCTCAATCACAAGAATAAGCGGCTTCTTTAGAGTCAGAGGCTCCAGGTTTGTCATTACCTCCAGCCTGCGCGATCCATTAATTTCACGGCGTCCGCATTCTTTTCACCTAATACGGTTAGATTTAGGGTGTCAGCTTTGAAGGGGCCAAAGGATTGTAGCGTATTAGAAATCGCCACACCTGCAACAACCGGATACTCATTATTGACCTCGGCATACCATTGCTGAGATTCATCATTGACCATGAATTCCAGCAAACGTTGAGCAGCCCCGGTATTTTTGGAATATTTTGTAACCCCTGCGCCACTGACATTGACGTGAGCACCGCGCTCACCCTTACCCTGGTTGGGCCAAAAAACAGCCAGTTGTCCAGCGATGTCACGATCCTTCTTATTATTGCTATTCATTAAGCGGCCCAGGTAATAGGTGTTGGCTACGGCAATATCGCAGAGTCCAGCAGCGGCAGCTTTCAACTGATCGGTATCACCACCCGCGGGAGGACGTGCAAAATTGGTGACCAGACCCTTGGCCCAGGTTTCGGTAAGTTCAGTGCCATTGGCCTCCATCATGGATACGATCAGAGATTGGTTATAGATATTGCTGGATGAACGAATACAGATCCGACCTTTCCATTGATCCTCTGATAGCGCCTCATAAGTTGAAAGTTCCGATGGATTGACCCGGTCTTTGGCATAGATAATAGGACGTACACGTTCAGACATGCCAAACCACTGATTATCCTTATCACGAAGATTTTCCGGTATTTTGGCGTTTAAAACTTCGCTTGTAATGGATTGAAGAACACCAGCCTGCTTTGCTCTGTGTAAACGCCCGGCATCGGTGGTAATAAAGACATCGGCAGGGCTCAGGTTGCCTTCAAGTTCCAGGCGTTTTAACAAAGCATCCGCTTTTCCGGTGACCAGTTTGAAGTCTATCCCGGTCTCTGCTTTGAATCGTTTGAGTAACGGCAGGATTAATGCTTCCTTGCGTGCAGAATAGATATTGACCACCTCATTGGCTGCCTGAGAAACCTGCGGCATTACCAATAGGGTAGGTACGAGTGTCAGTGATAATATTTTCCGAATGATTGAAGATGTCATGCAAATCTCGATGTTCAAATTTAAAACGACGAGATTTAAACATGGGTATGAAATGATGTAAAGCTAAATAATAATAATTCGCATTTACATTTTACTTTCACATTAGATTAATCCTTGGTCTGCTGAGTGAGTGGCCCTGTTTCTGCTTAACCAGAGACATTATAAGGTTGAAAAAATAATAGATATCCAGCGTTCACTGGTGAACATGGCGTTGCCCCAGCGTGCACTCAGATCATCGAGTGGATTAGCCGCCTGGATCTGTTTCAAGGTTTTTCCTTCCTGTTTTAACGTCATCAGGCGTTCATAGGCGGTGGCCAGCATATTACGATATTCTTGCAGATCATTGCGGTTAGCGAGTGGGCCATGACCGGGAATGATCTTGGTATCCGCATTGGCTCGATCAAGGATTGTATCAACGGCATCGATCATGCCTTTGAGGCTGCCCCCATGTCGCGGATCGATGAAGGGATAAAAGCCATTAAAGAAGATATCGCCGGCATGGATCGCATTCGCCTTTTTGAAATGAATAACCGCATCACCATCGGTATGGGCCGAAGCCGGGTGGAACACATCGACGACTTCATCATCGATGTAAAATGTCATGTTGTCGGCGAAGGTGATCGTCGGTAGGCCCAGTTTGCCCATGGGTGGCATGCGAAAGTTGAATGCTTCGATCAGGTTTTCCACCGTCAGGCGTTTGCGTACATTATGGTGGGAATAAATTAACGTGCCATCCGCCCCCATGGCTTCGTTACCCCCGGTGTGATCCCCATGGAAATGCGTATTGATCAGAAAATTGGGATGAGTACCCCCTAGCTCTTTAATCTTACCAAGAATAGCTTCGGTTCCAGCAGCAAATTGATCATCGATCAGGAAAGTGGTGTCTTTACTGATGAACAGCCCCAGATTACCGCCTTTGGCACTGAGCATGTATAAACCTTCACCGACTTGGGTTGGCTTGACCTCGGGATATTCCTCAGCATGCGCGGATAATCCCAGTAACAAACTGGTTAAGAAAATGAAGGGTAATTTTAATGGGTTCATTATTATTCTCCTTTTGCGAGGTTTTTATATTAAAACACTTCAGCCCTTCAATGGTGAGCTTTTATTTATCGTGTACGTTATCAATATACCTGTTTCATCTTGAATAGCCCTTTAAAATTTACGCGTTTCCTCTCTCTGACTTAGTTAAGATGGTTCTGTTACAATCTCGGTTTTCAAACTGGACCTGGTTCATGGTAAGTGGAAATGATAGGGCCGTCGCCTATTGGTTGATTGCAACCGCCATACTGATTTTTGCGATGGTAGTTTTGGGTGGAGTCACCCGGCTGACGGGCTCGGGCTTATCGATGGTGAACTGGCATCCTATTCATGGGGTGGTACCTCCTATCACTCAGCAAGAGTGGGTCGAGGAGTTTACCCATTATCAGCAGTCACCTGAATTCAAAAAAATCAATTACAACATGACGGTTGATGAATTCAAGAAGATCTTTTATTTCGAGTATGCGCACCGAATGCTCGGACGTTTTATTGGTATGTTTTTTCTGGTGCCATTTTTATTTTTCTGGTTCAGTAAAAAAATCAGGCCCGGCTTAACGCCTAAACTGTTGGTGATGTTTGTGCTGGGAGGATTCCAGGGATTACTCGGATGGTACATGGTTAAAAGCGGCCTGGTGGATAACCCTCATGTCAGTCAATATCGCCTGACGGCTCATCTCAGTGCCGCTATTTTGATTTATGCTTTTATTTTGTGGACCGCCATGGGGTTGCTCAATGATGATCCACGTATCGCCAAACGTGATTCATTGAATCCCGGATTTCGACGTGTCGTACATTATCTGATGTTATTGGTGGTAATTACCATTATCTCAGGCGGTTTTGTGGCCGGCCTAAAAGCAGGTTTGATTTTTAATACCTTCCCTAAGATGGATGGCGCCTGGATACCACCTGGCCTCTGGGCATTAAGCCCCGTTTATCTTAACTTTTTTGAAAACATGGTGACCGTTCAGTTTGACCATCGGGTGTTGGCGATTGTTACCGGTACCTTATTATTGATCTATTGGTTGATTTCGAAGTTCCATGAATTTGATCGTTCCACCTCGACGAGTTTTAACCTGGTTGCTTTGATGGTCATCGTGCAGGTTATGCTGGGCATCAGTACCTTACTCATGCATGTACCGGTCTGGCTGGGTGCAACGCATCAGGCAGGCGCCCTGTTGCTGTTCACGGCAGTATTATTCAACATGCACAAGTTATCGCGTTTGTGATAACCGGATCAAATCATTAACTGGATAACAACGCCTTAAGGCTGGCCAGATTATCCATACCGCGTTCTTTCTTTTCCGCTTCACTTAAATTACTGTGGCCATGTTCAGCGCCTTCCAGTTCATCGGCAGGCATT
This sequence comes from Gammaproteobacteria bacterium, assembly GCA_030066315.1. Classification (GTDB taxonomy): domain Bacteria; phylum Pseudomonadota; class Gammaproteobacteria; genus JACNJF01. The sequence continues at coordinate 11,600 of JASJBW010000095.1, read as the reverse complement.
TCGGTAATAAAACGGCTGGGTTCGCACTGAATCACTTCTCCATATTTCTGGCGCGTTTGTGCATAGCTGATGCTCAAGGCTTTTTCGGCACGAGTGATACCGACGTACGCTAATCGTCGTTCTTCCTCGATACCTTGTTCGTCCTGACACTGGAAGTGGGGAATACTGTCTTCTTCAAAACCCACCAGATACACGTAAGGAAACTCAAGGCCTTTGGCAGCATGGAAGGTCATCAGCTGCACCCCATTGGCCGTTTGATCGTCATCGCTGTTCTCCAGGATCGACATCAAGGTCAGTTGCGAAACCAGTTTATCCAGGGTAGGGTCATCCTGCTGTTTTTGCAGGTTACCGATCCAGCTGATCAGTTCTTCAACATTGTCCATGCGTGCATCGGCCTGTTTTTGCGAACTGCTGGTATTGCGTAACCAGTCCGCATAATGCAGATTGGAAATCAAAGTGCGCACCAGGGTCATTGCATCGACCTGTTCGGCCTCGCGCCGTTTTTCATCGAGCCAGTCGGAGAAACGTTGCAGGCTGTACCAGCCTTTGCGTGATAATTTTTCTTCCAGGCCGGCTTCATGTAATACAGCGCCCAAATGTTGGTGGCGCCAGCTGGCATATTCTCCCAGGGTTTTGATCGTGGTTGCCCCAATTTCACGACGTGGGGTGTTAATAATACGTAACAGGGCCCGGTCATCTTCGGGATTAGCGATGATGCGTAAGTAAGCTGTCAGGTCTTTAATTTCACTGCGTTCAAAGAAGGCGGTACCTCCTGTCACTTGATAGGGGACAGAGTGTTCTCTTAATACTTTTTCATATAGACGGGATTGATGGTTGCCTCGATAAAGAATGGCAAAGTCTCGATAACTATTACCATTCTGGAAGTGCTTACCGACGATGTCGATGACCACTTTTTGGGCTTCGTCCTGTTCATTCTTGCAAGGTTGAATTCGAATGAATTCGCCGGGTCCTGACGCTGACCATAATTTTTTCTCAAAGAGGTGTTGATTATGAGCAATCAACTGATTGGCCACTTTTAGAATACGTCCGGTAGAGCGGTAATTTTGCTCCAGTTTAACCACGCTCAGGTTGTTGAAGTCCTGCTGTAGTCGTTGAATGTTTTCCGGTTTTGCGCCACGCCAGGCATATATCGACTGATCGTCATCGCCGACTACTGTCAGCTTGTGGCGCATGGCACAGATTAATTTGATAAGTTCGTATTGGCTGGTGTTGGTATCCTGGTATTCATCGATCAATAAATAATGAATACGGTCTTGCCATTGATTCAAAATTTCCTGATGCTGACGGAATAGCAGCACGGGCAGCATAATCAGGTCATCGAAATCAACAGAATTGCAGGCTTGCAGCTGTTGTTGATAGGCCTGGTAGATGCGGGCGTGATGTTGCTGCAAGGCATCCTCGGCTTGATTTATGGCCTGCTCAGGCAGGATAAATTCATTTTTCCACTGGCTGATCTGGTGTTGGGTTTGTTTAACCAGCTCAGTTTCCGGATTATCCTTGTGCTGTAATTCAGCTATACAGTCTTCAGCATCCTTGGCATCCAGAATGCTGAAGCCCTTGCGATAGCCAAGATGGGCATATTCACGTTGCAGGATATTGAGCCCCAGCGTATGAAAAGTGGAAATACGTAAACCCTTGGCTTCCGTTTTGTCCAGGAGTTCAACGGCTCGTTGTTTCATCTCGCGCGCGGCCTTATTGGTAAAGGTTACGGCCCGAATTTGGCTGGCTTTATAACCTTCCTGGCGTATCAACCACGCAATTTTTTGAGTAATCACCCGGGTTTTACCACTCCCCGCTCCCGCAAGAACCAGACACGGTTTTTCCACGGTTTTGACGGCCAATCTTTGCGGTTCATTAAGATGTTGCAGATTCATGGGGACTATTTTATCTTGCCCTCTGTTTTTTTCGCATAAATCTTCCGAGATATATTTTATGGCACGCAGTTGGTGTAACCGTGACGGTTGACTTGAACATTAATGACCAGGGGTGGCTCGAAGGTGCAGAGATTATCACTTCACCCAACTTTGAATCCCGTCCTGATGAAGGTGATATCAGCCTGGTCGTGGTTCATGGTATCAGTTTGCCGCCGGGTGAATATGGTGGAGGATTTATTCAGCAATTCTTCACCAATCAACTGGATCCGCACCAGCATGCTTATTTTGCTGAAATTGAGGGTTTGAAAGTTTCCGCCCATTGCCTGATCGAACGCAACGGCCATTTAATTCAGTTTGTTTCTTTTAAGGACCGGGCCTGGCATGCAGGCGATTCCTGCTGGCAGGATCGAGATAATTGTAATGATTTTTCCATTGGCATTGAGCTCGAGGGTAATGATGATGAGGCCTATACCGATGCGCAATATGATCAGCTGGCTGCACTGGTAATCGCATTGCGTAAACAGTATCCTGCGATCTCGGCAAAATCTATCTGCGGGCACAGTGATATTGCACCGGGGCGCAAGACAGACCCTGGTCCGTATTTTGATTGGGCAAAACTAGAACAACTAACTTCTCTTTCATAGAAACCATGATGATATTTTTTAGTATCTTGATTGCGCTGCTGCTTGAGCGTGTAACGCCACAACTGATTGAGTATCGCCAATTCAGCTGGTTACGGGATTATTACCAATGGATGCAAGACGTTATCCACATTGAACGTCTCGGAACCTGGTTGGCCTTTGCCCTATTAATGTTGCCACCATTATTGTTAGTCTGGTTGCTGACAGGGCTTTTTGAGAATGCATTATTTGGATTATTTGAACTGGCCTTCAATGTATTAGTGATCTTTGTGTGCCTGGGGCCCAAGGAATTGGATAAAGAAGTGGATACCTACCTGGATGCCATCGATGTGGGTGATGCACAACAACAAATGAATGCGGCCAGTCGTTTGACTGCAAATGCTCCTGCCATGGAATTACCTGCCCAGGTTAAACAAGTCTGTCAGTCATTGTTTGTTGAAGCGAATCGTCGTATCTATGCCGTCCTGTTTTGGTTTGTGGTGTTGGGCCCTATGGCTGCAGTGATTTACCGCGTGATGGAACAATGGTCCCAACAGCAAATCCTGCAGGATAAGGTCTATGCATTGAACCAGACGCTACTGGGCTGGATTGACTGGATACCCACGCACCTGACGGTCTTTGCCTACATGATCAGCGGTAGTTTTGATGAGGGCATGCAGGCTTTTCGTCGTGGGGCCGTGAGTTCTATCCATGTGTACGAGCAAAATCAAGAGTTACTGCAAAATGTAGGTCTTGAGGCAATAGCCGTGCATGATGTCGTCAATGACCAGCACGCCATGGAACTGGTCAGAAAATCCAGAGGCCTGATTCTGCGATCGCTGGTGGTCTGGTTAATCTTATTACTGGTTCTGGATCTGTTGTAATGTAGGTACCTCCAGATTGTATTCGTTGGCAATCTGCAAGGCACGTTCCAGTCGTGCGGGTGCACTGCGACCCATGCAATTATGCGCAGGATCACCCTCAAAAGCCGTTAACACGGCCCCCAACAGATGGTCACGGTCAAAGGTAGTGGCAGTCAACTGTTGCTGGATTTCGAGTACATCATCAAAGACCTTGTTCATCAATATCGAATGCTCATCCCACAGGTCCTTGACGGTACCTCCAGTTTGTAAACCACAAATATTGGTAGTCAGGATGTATAGGTTCTTGCGCACGAGTTCAAACAACAGTTCTTGTGCATCGTTTACGATATGAACGGGGATACCCAGAGATGAAAGGGCTTCATCGATAATATCGGCTTGTGGCCCAAAAACCGGGGAGGGGACGAGTACCTTGAAATCCTGGCCGGGTTTTTTTTCAAACCAGACTGAAATAACCGTGGGCTGGTTGTAATCCTGATCCAACCAGTCTTTCGGCAGTAATTCATTTTGTAGCAGGGCCAGTTTATCTTTCCAGGGCGCGGGGATGTTCTGCAGGGCCGGTAACAGGTCTTTTTCCCCCACTGCGAGTAACACCAGGGCCGGTTTTGGTATCGATTCAGCAGCGCTTTGTATGTCATCCTCGCGACCAATGGGGAATACCGGATAGCCTGCTTTTAATAAACCACGTGCGAAAACGCCGCCCATTTCTCCCATCCCGATAATGACTACAGCCTGCTTCATAAATGCCCCTGTTATATAAGAATATTAGCGAAGAATTATGCCTAAATGAAATGCCTGCGAAAAGCACAATTTAACACTGCAAATAAACATGAATTAATATAATATGCGCCGTTTCTCTGATACTGTTCGCGCATGAAAAATAACCCTTTCCTGGATATTGCCTTACAAGCAGCCAAGGCTGGTGAAGAGGTGATTCGTCACTATTATGATGCCAATGTTAAGGTGACCATGAAAGAGGACTATACCCCGGTTACCGTGGCAGACGTGGAAACCGAGCAAAAGATCAAGGAAGTGATCCTGGGAGCATTCCCTGAACATGGTTTTTATGGAGAGGAAACGGGTAAAACCAATCCGGATGCGGAATATACCTGGCTGATAGATCCGATTGATGGAACGAAAAGCTTCGTTCGGCAATACCCGTTTTTTTCTACGCAAATTGCGTTAATGCATCGTGATAGGCTCATTGTGGGTGTTTCTAACGGGGTCATGTTCAATGAATTGGCATGGGCCAGCGAAGGTGAGGGTGCTTATCTTAATGATCAACCGATTCACGTCAGTGATATCAATGAATTGAGAGATGCCGCCTTATCCATGGGCAATATCGCCAGCCTGGCAGGACGCACCGCGCAATGGCAGGGTGCTGGAGCGCTGGCACAGCAGGTGAATAGAACTCGAGGTTATGGTGATTTTTATCATTACCATCTATTGGCGAGTGGCAAGATTGAAATTATTGTTGAGTCAGATGTCAATATTCTGGATATTGCCGCCTTATCTGTCATTGTCAAAGAGGCAGGAGGAGCGTTTACTGACCTGAATGGTCAGGCTTTGAATCTGGATACAAGATCCGTACTGGCAACCAGTAATCAGACCTTGTATCAGAAGGTTTACCAGATGCTGCATGATTAATAGTATCTTAATTCGAAACTAGGAATAGATTGACTGAATACAACTTGAGTATTTTTGTTATTACGTAGAAAATATTACAGTTTGACTGTGGTTCTTTTATTGAGGTTGTTATGTTGAAAGTAATTGATTCAATACCTTTACCGTTTTACATTGTGTTAAGCCTGTTTTTGGGTCTGGCACCTTTTTTTCCAGAACCGCACCTGGTGGAAAAAATTAAAATGTTACAGGCCGGGGAATTATCCCGCATGATCGATATTTTTGATTTGGTGCTACACGCTACCCCCTGGATTTTACTGATCATCAAGATCAGCCTGATGATTAAGCCTAAATCACAGTCTACCAGTATGGAGAGTGAGTCTTAATTAGTGCCAATAAAAGCCATATTATTGGCTTTTTGCGCTTAATCCAATTCCACCCAAGTGTCGTCTATAAACCCCTCGGCGGGTTTATAGCGTGCTTTATAATTCATTTTATCGCAATCCCTGATCCAGTATCCAAGATACAAATAAGGCAGGCCATGGGTTTGACAGAGTTCGATTTGTTTTAGAATGGAATAGTGTCCCAGGCTTCTTTGATGTTGATCGGGCGCAAAAAAAGTGTAGACCGCAGAGTAACCGGTGCTGGTCGAATCAGTAACAGCAACTGCAAGGAGTTGTTTATTCAGTCGATATTCAATGAAATGGGTGTCCGTCCAGTCACAGATTAAAAAACGATGATAATCCGAACGCGTGGGATTCTCCATACTGCCACCGGTATGCCGGCTATTGATGTAGTGCTGGTAAAGCTCAAAATGTTCTTCGATATATTTACCGGGCACCAGGGTCATCTGCAGGTCATTATTTTTCTTCAATGTGCGTTTATCATTCCTGGAAAATTGATATCGGTTGACCGGGATGCGCAGTGAAATACATTCGTTGCAATTTGGACAATGGGGCCGGTAAAGGTAACCCCCGGAGCGTCGAAATCCAAACTGGATCAATTCATTATACGTATCCAGGTCCATGTCCATGTAGGGATTGGCAAATGCACTAATCGACTTACGTCCGGGTAAATAACCACAAGGTTCTGGGCTTGATGCGTAGAAATGGAGTTTGGTCTGGTCGTTCATTAAGTCTCGAAAAACTTCCGCTTAGCCTTTGGCATATCTTATGTTTTTTTTAAGGGCAGTTCAGCCTTTTTATCTGTTAGCTGATAACAATCACTGCTACCTGGAGACCCTGTGGCTCGGCAAAGTCTCATGCGTGATCATCCAACCGATCACCAGGTTTTCATTTAAATCATTTTAGACAGTGTCTGCCGGTTTGCACTGAAAAATGCCGATTTTTATAAAAGAATCGACAGTCGGTATTAAACGATGACTTCGACCGAATCACCCACACGGATGACCCCCGAGGATGCATGGATTCCGTTTTGTCCAACATAAATCTTGCCTTCACGACGACGATAGCGGGCCAATGTTTTAAGCAGGTTCGGGTGTTTTACGGAAGTTTGTTGATCAATACTGGGAATTACGCAGCGTGAACAGGGTTTGGCCAGGTGTATATTAATGTGGTTGACGATTATGGCGGTCCACGCGTCTTCAGCATGCGCCGGGCAGTCTGAGAGTACGATATTGGGTCTGAAGCGATTAATATTCAGATCTTCCTGCAGATACTCATTCAGTTGCTCAATAATCGCAAGGCTGACCACCAGTAGTGGAAAACCATCGGCAAAACCCACTTGATCATCTTTTGAAGCGTATTGAGGATCCACTGGCCGTTTCTCATCATCAGGCAGGTATACGAGATCACAGTCTTGATCCAAGATCTCACTGAACCAGAGGCTGGCCTCCTTTGAGACCAAAGCAGCCTGTTGTTGATCATTCCAGATGGTGACCGGTATCAACTGTTTTTGTTTTAGTTGTTGTTTTAGTGGAATCCTGAGGGCAGGGCCGTGGGCATGGTTGAGCACCAGCTCATCCGTTTGCAGGTTCGTACCAATTGCAGCCATTTTCGGATGTTCACGCTGGCTCAGAAAGTTCCCCTGTTTATCCACGACCATCCAATGGCGATCGAATTTAATTCCGGTTTTAACAAGTTCAGCCTGTTGTAACTGAATGCCTTGGCAGGATTTGACCGGATAGACATGTAATGAATGAATGCGGGGGTTCATGTTTATAGATTGAAGAAATGCCGCGTGGTATTCAAGACTTCATCGGCCAAAACCTCAATGGCCTTACCTTGGTGATAGGCAACGGTATTCAAAATGTGTGGTAAGTACTTAGGATAATTGGTGTGATTCGCGGGCTTTTGCGGAAGATCTCTGGGTAATAAATAAGGTGCATCGGTCTCCAGCATGAGTCGGTCTGGGGGTATATCTTTCACACTGGACTGTAATTCCTGGCCACGGCGTTCATCACAAATCCATCCAGTAATGCCAATATGACAATCCAGGTCAAGTAATTGATACAGGGCCTGCTTATCATCGGTGAAACAATGGACAACCACGGCGTTGAGTTGATCGCGATATTCTTTTAACAGGGTAACAAAGGTATCCATGGCATCACGCTGATGCAAAAAGACGGGTTTTTGAATTTGACGGGCGATTTCCAACTGTTGTTGAAAGACATCGACCTGCTGATCACGAGGTGAAAAGTTGCGATTAAAATCGAGGCCACATTCTCCGATAGCTCTTACGCAATTCTGTTTGGCAAGATTAACCAGTTCAACCGGGCTGTTTTCCATCCAGAGTTTGGCATCATGCGGATGAACACCGGCTGTAGACAGCAGTTGCTCCGGGTACGTATTACATAAATCTATAGCCATCTGGCTGTGTTCCATTGAAGTACCCGTGATGATCAGCTGGGTCACGTGCTGCTGATGGGCTTCTTCAAGTATTTGTTCGACATCATAACGCAAGCGTTTGTTGGTCAGGTTGACACCGATATCAATGAGTTCCATGGTGCTTCAGTTTGCCAGAAAAGACATTTATTCCCGGATACCGGTTCCCCGGTTGAGTAACATCATGCAGATAATAAATAACACAATGATAAAGACCAAAATTACACTAAACGCCAGCCAGATGTTGATATCTGAAATGCCCAGAAAACCAAAACGAAAACTGTTGATCATGTAAAGGATGGGATTGATTAATGAAAAGTTTTGCCAAAACTCGGGTAATAATTGTATCGAATAAAAAATGCCCCCGAGGTAGGTCAGCGGCGTTAATACGAACGTCGGTATAATCGAAATATCATCAAAACTCTTGGCATAAACGCCATTAATCAAACCTGCCAGGGAAAACAATAGGGCTGTAAGCAAGGCAATACTCAAAACTATGAATGGGTACTCCACCGAAATCTCGGTAAAGAATAAGGAGACACCCGTGACTGCCAGCCCCACGGTTAATCCCCGGGCGATACCGCCGGTTAAAAAGCCCATCAAGATGACTATATTGGGAATCGGTGACACCAGCATTTCTTCAATATGCCGGGAGAATTTGGCGCCATAAAATGAAGACACCACGTTCGCATAGGAATTGGTAATAATCGCCATCATGATGAGGCCGGGCATGATGAAATCGATATATTTCATGCCGTCCATTTCACCAATGCGTTGTCCAATCAAGTTACCAAAAATGATAAAATACAAAGCCATGGTGATGACTGGTGGAATCACGGTTTGGACCCAGATCCGACTGAATCGAAGGATCTCTTTACGCGCAATCGTTGTATAAGCAATCCAGTATTTTTGATAGCGACTCATGGCTTGCTCTCCTGATTGGTGACCAGGGAGACAAACAGTTCTTCCAGGCGATTGACCTTATTGCGCATGCTGTCTATTTGAATGCCTGCCGCATGCAATTGCAGAATCAGGTCATTCAGTGTTTCATCATTAGGGATATCGACTTCCAGGGTGTGTTCATCGTGAATGCGTAATGTGTAACTGCCTTTTACCCTGGGCAACTCCGCAACGGTTTCGGTCAGGTAGAGAATAAAAGTTTCACTGTTCAGGGTTTTCAGCAAGGCTTTCATGCTGGTGTCCTGGATAATTTGTCCCTGATCGATAATGGCGATGTTGCGACACATTTGTTCGGCTTCTTCAAGGTAATGTGTCGTCAGAATAATGGTGGTCCCGTTGGTATTGATCTCACGCATGAAGTCCCACATGGAGCGGCGTAACTCGATATCTACCCCGGCCGTGGGTTCGTCCAGAATCAGCAAGTCAGGCTGGTGAATCAGTGCGCGGGCAATCATCAGGCGCCGTTTCATGCCACCTGAAAGGTCACGTGCCTGAAGTCTACGTTTATCCCAAAGTCCCAGCTCTTGTAAGTAAAATTGAGTCCGTTGTTTTATTTCTCGAGGTTCAACACCATAATAACCGCCCTGGTTGGCAATAATTTCCTGCACGGGCTCGAAGATGTTGAAATTAAACTCCTGTGGCACCATGCCCAGGCGTGACTTGGCTTCAATTAACTCCCGATCCAGATCGTGGTCAAAGATTTTTACACGCCCCGAGGTCTTGTTAATCAGGGATGCGATGATACCGATGCAGGTTGATTTCCCAGCGCCATTCGGGCCCAGCAGGGCAAAGAAGTCGCCTTTCTGTACTTTTAAGTCTATTCCCTTGAGTGCTTCAAAACCATTGCGATAAGTTTTGCGTAGCTGCTGGATTTCGAGTGCGTACATGGGCCTGCGCTAAAATTTGAAGATTATACGCGAGCGGTAAATCGTGCGTCTAATTAATCATTCCCGAACCCAAAATTTAAGGGGTTGTGCTATATAACTATAGATTCAGCACTGATAATAACCCTTTCAAAACATGCCCCATTATTTAAATTCCCTGTATGTATTGCTTGTAGAACCTTCCAGTTCACAAAAAAAAATAATCCTCCATCAGTTCGAGGAATTAGGCATTGAGCAAGTGGCAACGGCAGATACCGGACAGCAAGCGCTGGATTTGATCGATCATGAACATCCTGACCTGGTGATCTGTGCCATGTTCCTTGAAGATATGACCGGTACAGAGTTGGTATTGGATATGCGTGCTAATCCTTTAACCGTGAATACGCCCTTCATGTTGATTTCCTCGGTGACTTCTTTTGCGGAATTAGATCCCATCAAACAAGCTGGCGCTACGGCGGTACTGCCCAAGCCCTTTGATGCGGGTGACCTAAAACGGGCCATCCTCACAACCATGGACTGGGAACATCCTGATAGTATTGACCTGGATGACATGAATGCCGGTGATTTAAAGATATTACTGGTGGATGACAGCCATTTAGCCCGACGTATGATCAGTAGGACGCTGAATAAAATGGGTATTGAACATATTGATGAGGCAGAGAATGGACGGCTGGCCATCCCATTGATTCAAAAACAGTCTTACGATGTGATTATCACCGATTACAATATGCCGGAAATGGATGGGCATGAATTATTACTGTTCATTCGGCATAAAAGTAATCAACCTTCAGTACCCGTATTAATGGTTACCACCGAGGGGGATCAGGGTAAGTTGGCTGCCATACAACATGATGGGGTTTCGGCGATTGTTGATAAACCTTTTGAAGTGGTCACGGTAAAAGCACTTATTGAAAATGCGTTAACCCAACTTTAATCGCTGAATTTTTTAATGCCCAATTTTGTAATAAGGGCTCCAGGGGTTATTCCTTAGTAATTGCAAATAATAATCTTCCCCAGTCTGACTTTGCTGCCAGGTATTTTGCATAGGTTGTTGGGTAACCTGAGGGGTAATCGAACTGATTTCTGTCGGCATGGAGGCGACCGGTTCCTGGGCAACGGGTGTTTGAGGTATTGTTGCTGGGGGCGAATAAGTCACTACAGCGACCTGTTGTTCAACCGGTGTTTGTTCCGCAGTCTCTACAGGAGCGGTTGTCTTTTTTTCTGGTTGGGTTGTAACGGTTGAGTCATCGGGTTCAGTTTGAATAACCACCGTGGCTTTATTCAATTTCATGACCAGCGGGTTGTCCTGAGGTTCTTCTGGAGCCACTTGAGTTTGGTAAACATGTTTGATCAGGTTTTTCTGTTCTTCAAAGAATTTCGTGCCACGGCTGAAGTCGACATATCCCCGGTCGAATTGTATGAAAATAATCAGTAAGATGCCGGCTAGGATGATCAGCGTGGAAATCATCAAAAAAGTGCGAAATACAGAATTCTTGGTCATTGGGTATGTTTTTAATAATGGGGCCCACAGAATGTCGATAAGTTTATTTGAAATTACTGATATAGGCAAGGTGAAAGACAATGCTCAATGAAGTTTCATTATTTGTCATGCAAGGATGCAAAGTATGCCCACAAATGGAACGTCTATTTCAAAATATGCGCAAAAATGGTGCAATAAGCGCATTGGATATCATTGATGTGACCGAAAATCCTGAGCTTGCCCAGCAACATAATATCCGCTCTGTACCTTTTTATCTGATCAATGGTGTCGCCTTCACCGGTTTAAAAACAGCACATGAAATTACACAATTGCTGGAGCAAAACCAGCTACAAAAATGGGAAAGTCTGATTAAACAGGAACTCAGCGATGGGCAGCTAGACAGTGTTGAACAGG
>JASJBW010000094.1 GCA_030066315.1 Gammaproteobacteria bacterium | reverse complement strand
GTATTTGCGCGAACCATTAACAATGACATTAAAACCGGATTTGCGCCACTTTTTCACTTCACGGCCTATCGCATATTGGTAACCGTGCGACTCCCAATCAAACAGAAACAATCCCACTTCCCTGCGCCGATTAAAATCGAATTCGGCAAGCTCGATATGGTTTTCATCATTTTCTCGAACCGGTCGGGTGATATAGCGATGGGCTACCAGGGGTTGTTTATCAGAATACTGATGTCTCTTCAATTCGTTAAGTAACGTATCTTTTCCGACTCCAGAAGGACCCACTAAAAAATATAATTTGGCAGAATAAGCCATTAACCTGCTCTCATATTGATTCCAAAACTGTTTAAAAAAGGCATGTCATCATATCTGAAAAAACGATGCATCCTATTAAATCTAAACGTGGCTTTCTTTTAAATTGGTAAATATTTTGTTCAAAGAAATGCTGTCTGATGATCAGTAGCAGCAAATATATAAAATTATTTAAGGTAATACGATCTGTAATCCATTAAGCCGAAAAGATTTCATGAATGATTTCAGTGATTGCATAGGCTTGATTTGTAGTGCAGGTTTTGGCGCCTGTAGCGAGGCTATTCATTACGGTAAAAATCTACTGGTGGTACCACTGCAGGGCCAAATGGAGCAACTCTCGAATGCAGCAGCTCTGGAACAGTTAAATCAGGCCAGGGTTCACGACATCATTCGGCATCAGGATCTAGAGTCTTGGCTCACTCTACCCTCACCAGAAGCTTATCAATTTCCAGATGTCGCCCCGGCTTTGGCTGACTGGATTATCAAAGGCCAAAAACAAACTTTAAAGGAACTAAGCCAATCCCTTTGGGATGAAGTCGGATCAGCAATTCCAACCCGTACGACTGATTCTTCACAAGCCATGCGAGCCACGGGAACCTTGTATCATTAACTTAAACTTCTGTTCAGGATTAACTGAGCCCTGCGATTATCAGGATATGGAATTCATTACCGTTAGTTTAAACCGCACATACCACCCCCACAGCCACCGGAACTGCAAGCAGGTGCTTCAGGATTGGATAAAGCGGCACTGGACACCACGTTGCCACCTGTAATCAGACGTACGACTGGAGTTTCAGCCGGGGTATCGCCAAGTTCCATGTTGGCTTTTTCACAGAGTTCTCCCCACGTTGAGAGTTTTTCGCTCATCTTGTGCATGACTTCAACAACCTGTCCATTTTTCTCACAACGATAGTCATAACTGGGCATTCGTCACCTCTATTAGTAAAATCTTATATGCTTATGATTTTAATTATTAGAGGGTATTTTGCAAGCTCTATTTATTGAGCCTTATTTACACTATTCTAGTCATTCATACTTACAGGATATTGAGTATCAATTTTTCAATTGATGCAATTCATTCATTAAACGAGCAGGAATAGAAAGCCCTTGCTGGTTAGCATTTTCTCGTAAGACTTCCCTTTTAGATCCAGGTAGACGGACATTCTCCTGTAATAAGATGGTTGATATTAAGGAATCCAGGCGATTAGAAAAAGAACCTCCAGAAAAGAATTCTGGATCGAAAGCGATCATCATTTGCCCCACACTGGGTGGTGCTCCATCAGCAGTGAAAAAAGATGATGCCTCGTAACCGAAATGAGCTCCACTTAATCCGGCTGCCAGGATCTCGACCATTAACACCAGGGCTGCTCCCTTAGCATCCCCTAAAGGTAACATAGTACCTTTCAGTGCTGCGTCAGGATCAGTCGTCGGTTGGCCATTTTCATCCAGGGCCCAGCCTTCAGGTATTCTTTTGCCTTGCTGTTGAGCGAGCATGACCTTCCCTCGGGCAACCTTACTCAAGCTCATATCGATCAGTAGTGGTATTTGATCTTTTCTGGGCGCAGCAAACGCAATCGGATTGGTTCCAAACAGTCCCTTATGGCCACCCCAGGGTGCAATAGCCTGTGGACTGTTCGAGAAAACCAGCGCGACCAAACCATTTTGAGCTAATCGCTCGGCATGGTAGCCCGCCTGACCAAAATGGTGCGAGCGGGTGATAGATGCAGCAGAGACACCATAATCACCTGTTGATTCCAACAATTTTGATAGTGCCAAATCACAGGCAGGAAACGCAAATCCGTTGCCCGCATCAATACGGAAGGCTCCATTCTTGTTGTCCGCTATCAACGGTTTTATCTGTCCATTAACCTTGCCCGTGGCCGACTGGGCTGCATAGAAAGGTACTCGGGAAAGACCATGCCCTTTTTGTCCATCTATTTCAGCAGCTACCACTGCCTTGGCGACGGATAAAGCATTCTCATTATGAGTGTTGTGGTGTGTGAGCACATCAACCACCAATGCCTCAGCCACTCTGGGCGAGATAACAACATCACTCATGGCGCTGATCCAGAGAGATAGACCATTAACTTTTAACCTGGATGATTAAGCACTCAATATTTACAGAGGTTTAGTCAAAGATCAATCACAGCCCTACGGTCTGTGTTTTGATATCTAGCGTGATATTGAAGGTTTTATGGGATTCAGAGTGGCACAACACCCTGTCCCGACTAATTAACATAATGGTGCTCTTAAGCAGTCGATCACAGCAGCCTGAGTTTGAAGTTCAGGTAATGCCAGAGTTCAAACATCATCAGTGGCGTAATCAGACAGTGTCATGGAGCCACTATATACTCAGACTTTCACGCGAAAGTGGATTCAGTGTTTCGTCGGGATCAACAGATGGAATCGCCGAGAGCAGTAACCTCGTATAATCGTGTTGCGGCCGCTCGTAGAGATCATCGACGTCACCTGCCTCGACCACTTCACCCTTGTACATCACTAGCGCCTCATTACAGAAGTGGTGTACTACATTTAAACCGTGTGCAACAAAGATCTAGGTCAGGTGAAGACTTTCCTGAAGATCCTGCAACAGGTTGAGTACCCTCGCCTGCACGGACACATCGAGCGCTGAAACGGCCTCGTCGCAAACAACCAGGCTGGGTTCCAGAATCAATGCCCGGGCGATGCCTATGCGTTGGCGTTGACCACCCGAAAAAGCGTGTGGAAACCGTTGCAGCGCATCGGCTTCAAGACCTACCCGGGCCAACATATCAATGACGCGCTGACGATGATCACTTTTCTCTCTTGGTGCGTGAATCTGCAGCGGTTCGGCGACGATATCGTACACTTTCATGCGAGGATTCAAAGACGCAAAGGGATCCTGGAAGATCATCTGCATCTCTGTACGTAATGGCACCAATGATCGATCCGGTAACTGGGCTAGATCTACCTGACCGTTTCGCGCCTGAAACAGGACCGACCCGGCTGTTGGCTTGATAGCGCGCAGGATGGCCCGTACCAAGGTGGTCTTGCCCGAACCTGATTCACCGACGATGCCGAGAGTGCCACCGCGCTTCAGGTTAAAACTGACTTTTTTCACGGCCGGAAACTCACCGATTTGGGTTCGAAACAGTCCCTTACTCATTAGAGGGAAAGTCACATCCAGATTCTTTACGCTGAGCAGATTTTCTGTCATGGTCGTAGCTCTGATGGAATCGCATCGATGGGTAATGCGACCTGGCGGTTGTCGCCGATCGCTACCAGGGGACAAGCCGCGAATTCATTTTCATCATACACATCACTGACGGTTTGCAGGCGTGCCTTGCGTTGTCCAGCTTCGGCCCGTCCCGGCATTGCCGCCAACAATCCTTGGGTGTAAGGATGCAATGGTGATTTAAGAACCTGCCGCACAGTCCCTGTTTCAAGGATACGCCCTCGATGCATGACCACGACATCATCGGCCACCTGGGCGACGACGCCAAGATCATGGGTAATGAACATGACAGTAGTATCGATCGCATGCTTCAACTCGTTGATCAGCGACAGGATCTCAGCCTGCACCGTCACATCCAGCGCCGTGGTAGGTTCATCGCAAATCAGTATTTGCGGCTGGCAAACCAGCGCCATCGCAATGACAACCCGCTGCCGCATACCACCAGAAAATTCGAACGGATATTGGTTCATACGCATTTCAGCCTGTGTGATACCAACCCGTTGCAGCATCTCACAGGCGCGTTGGAAAGCCTCGGTCTTGCTCACCTTTTGGTGGATCAGGATCGCTTCCATTACCTGGTTACCAATCGTGTGCACGGGCGATAGCGCAGTCATTGGCTCCTGGAAGATCATCGCAATCTTACCACCGCGTAAGTCGTAAATTTCGTCGCTACCCTCTTGCAGCTTTAAAATATCGAAGGATGTACCGGCCGTAGGTGAAAACACGATTTCGCCACCCGTGATTTTACCGGGAGAACGAATCAGTCGCATGGTCGCATTGGCAGTAACCGACTTACCCGAACCCGATTCACCTACGATGGCCGTAGTCCGTGAACGCATCATATCGAAAGAAATATCATGCAATACCGGGTTTACTCCAAGCTCGGACGAAAACTCCACGCTTAATTTTCGAATCGATAAAATGGGTAGATTACTCATTTAATGTCGCCCCCCATAGGGATCGGCTGCATCACGCATACCATCTCCAACCAGGTTGAATGCAATTACAACCAGGATGACAAAGAGGCCCGGAATCAGCAGCCATGGTGTCAGCACGATCACCTGGTAGTTCTGTGCCTGCTGGAGTAAAACACCCCAACTCACCACTGGCGGACGCAGTCCGATACCGAGAAAAGATAGCGCGGTTTCAGCGAGGATCATTCCCGGAATGGCAAGCGTAGCGATGGTAATGATATGACTGGTGAAGGACGGTAACATATGCTTGAAAATAATCCGCATCTGACTCGCGCCCAGCAGTCTCGCGGCGACCACAAAATCCTCCTTGCGCATGGCCAGGAAACGACCACGCACTTCACGTGCGAGCCCGGTCCACATGATGAAGGACAATATCACGGTAAGACCAAAGTAGATGCCAATGGGGGACCAGTGTGGTGGCAGTGCAGCAGACATCGCCATCCACAACGGCAGGGTTGGAATGCTCTGGATAACTTCGATGGCTCGTTGTACTAAAGAGTCAACCCAACCACCAAGATAACCGGCCAGGCCACCGAACAGGATGCCGAGGAATAACGTTAAAACCACCCCAATCAGACCGAGACTCATCGACACCCGACCACCGTAAATTACGCGACTGAAAATATCTCGCCCGAGTGCATCGGTACCAAACAAATGCATGTATTGGCCATCTTCAACCGTCACCAGGTGCAGGTTGGCATTAAAAAGGTTCCAGAATTCATATTCCTGACCGACGCTGAAGAATTTGAGTGGGTAACGCCGGCTCGGGTCCTCGGTATATTCCCGCACCCAGGTCTCCGGATTGATATTCAGTTCATAACCGTATACAAAGGGGCGCAAGTGAAAATTGCCCTCATGATCAAAGAAGTGGATTTCCTGAGGAGGCGCAAAAATAGCCCGTGGATTTCGCCAGTTGGGATCGTAGGGAGCAAAGAACTCGCACAATCCAACGACGATATACGACACGAGCAGAAAACCCGCTGCCCACAGTGCCAGTCTATGCCGCTTGAAGCGTAACCAGGTCAGTCGGGCTGAAGAGGCTTCAGCTAATTCAGCGGGTATTGCGGCTGCTTCACTCATATCGAATCCTCGGATCAACGATGGCAAGCAGGATATCGGACAGTAACATACCGACCACGGTCAGGATGCTGAGCAGCATCAGAAAACTGCCAGCCAGGTACATGTCCTGGCTAAGCAAAGCCTGTAACATCAGTGGACCAGTCGTGGGAAGATTGAGCACAATAGACACGATAGCGTCTGCAGAAATCAAACTCGGTAACAGCCAACCTATGGTGCTGATAAATGGGCTGATCGCAACTCTGACCGGATACTTGAATACCAGTTTGATTGGACGCACGCCCTTGGCCCGCGCGGTGGTGACATAGGGTTTGCTCAGCTCGTCAAGCAGGTTGGCACGCAAAATACGGATGATACTGGCGGTCCCGGCCGTTCCAATCACGATCATGGGGATCCACAGGTGGGCCAGTAGATCGACGAATTTTTCCCAGCTCCAGGGCGCCTCCGCCAGTTCAGGGGAAAATAGTCCGCCGACACTGACCCCGAACCAGGTATAACCGAAATACATCAGCACCAGCGCGAGCAGGAAATTCGGCGTCGCCAGGCCGAGCAGCCCGACAATGGTGAAGAAGTAATCCCCCCAGCCGTATTGTCGCACCGCCGAGTAGATGCCGATCGGTATCGACAGTGCCCAGGTAAACAGCAGGCTGGCAATCGCAATGATCACGGTATAACCCATTCGTTCCCAGATCAGCGTGTTAACCGGCTGCTGGTACTTGATCGAGTAACCCATATCGCCCTGAACGAAGTTGAACAACCAGTGCAGGTATTGCATGGGCATCGACTTGTCGAGATTGTATTGCGCCTTGAGCGCCTCGATCTGCTCATCCGACGCCTCCATGCCCTGCTGGCGCATCGATTCCAACGTCGATGTGATGATATCCCCGGGCGGCAACTGGATCAGGATGAACACCACCAGCGAGATCACCAACAGGGTTGGGATCATTGTCAACAGGCGACGGATAATATAGTTAGCCACGTATCATCTCCGGTGCGAACAGCCTCATTGTTCCAGGTACCAAGTGGCGGGATGGTAAGTCATGGCAAAGCGGTTATCCCAGCCCCAGTAACCCTGCGTGGGCACGTTTTTCAGTCGTTTGCTGACGACGATAGGCTGCGGGCCGAGGCCAACGGTGCCGATGCTCCAAAGGTTTTCGGCGTTTGAGCGCAGGATGTTCTTGCCCAGTTCGATACGACGAGCCGGATTTGGGGTCAAGATCATTTCATCCCACCACTCGCGTAGCTGGATGATTTCGTCGGGCGGTTGTTCACCCTCCTCACCATCGCTACGAAACCAGGTCACCCAGAGATTCCAGTGCGCTTCTTCCCAACCGAGATGCATTGGTACGAACCAGAATGGCTCGATTGGAAACAGGATATCGCTGGTGCGATCAGCATGCCAGACAGTCATCTGCATCAGGTTGCCGGTAGCACGGCTCTGCTGCAGGGCTGGATCCACCAGTTTCAGGCGCATGTCAAGACCGACCTCGCGCCAGTACGCAATGACCAGTTCCATGGAAATCGCTTTTGGCCCCTCACTATCGAGAAACTCGACGGTCAGCACCAGTTCATCTCCATCTGGATAGTTGCGCAATCCATCACCATCGAGGTCGACAACCCCCATATCGGTCAACAGTTCACGTGCCCGCTCCGGATGGTAGTCGGCGTACGCGCGGGCGAATTCGGGTTCGAAATAAACGCTCGACGGATTAACCGTGACCTGTCGCGGCACCCCTCTGCCGAAATAGATAATGTTGTTCATTTCATCACGATTGATCGCGAGTGAAAGTGCCTTGCGAAAGCGGCTGTCCCAGTAAAGCTTGCGCAGACGATCGTCCTCGATAGTGAAATTGGGCATGATGACAATGTCGCTACCCGTCATGCGACTCCATTGCAGTGTTGTAATGCCCGCTGATTTCTCACCCAGTTTGTACAGTGGAAAATCCTGTGTCCTGGTGGGGAACCCGGCGAAGTCGACTTGCCCGGTCGCTGCCTTGGCCGCCATCACTTCCGCACTCTCGATGATGTCCGCACGCACCGCATCGATGTAAGGCAGCTGGTTGCCCTCGGTATCGACTTTCCAATAGTAAGGATTACGCACATAGTACTCGGTGGTCGGCGTTTTGTGCGTCAACTGGTAAGCACTGATAGTTGGTGCCAGCGGTGGGTCGTTACGCTGCCAGCGCAGAATTGAATTGAAGTAGGCCATCCAGCTGATATAGCCGGCCTCGCGGGCACGTTCGATGAGCTTTTCCCGGTCAGTAAAATCCGCGTGAAACTGTCGCATGAAGCGACTGGGAATAATGAAAAAGTCGCTTAACTGCCCCAGGGTATTGATGAACAGCGGGCTCGGCTTCTCGAATTCGAAGCGAAAGCTGTAATCATCCAGCTTGATCGATTTCATGTCGCGCCAGGGTGGGTAGGGTACCGGCGTTATCTCCTTATTCAGCATCATGTGCTGGTGTAAAAAAACGAAATCGTCAGCCGTGAGGTCGGAGCCATCGGACCATTTGACGCCACGACGGAGGTACATCGTCAAGACCTTGCTGTCGTCACTGTACTCCCAGCGTTTGACGACGTTGGGCAGTATCTGGCCGGCTGCGGCGTCGATTGTCATGAACGGTTCAGTACTGTTGATCGACCACAGGCTGTCGCTGTGGAACACCCGCGCGGTACCTCCATATTGACCAATGCGATCAAAGGGTTCCAACACCACCGGATCATTTGGGAGGCGTTTGGCAAGCGGCGGTAATTCTCCTGATTCAACCCGTGCCTTCAACGACGGTGCTTGTCTAAAAACAGTCAGGTTCAATTCTGAGGCGGTTTTCGCCGGCTCACTCCAGCTTACCGGCCAACTATCGGTCGGTATCTCACTTGCACTGACGTAAGCCGTCGATGTGACGATCAGGTGGAAAATTAATATCAATCTCGTCATTGGCCGTCCGAATTATCTTTATTGTTTAAGCCGCTGGCCGTGGTCTTGAGCAAAGCATGCTCTATAGCACAATGATGAAATTACCAGGTATTGTCAAGCCGAAAAAGGATAATTATGAGACCAGACTATTATTCTTGGCCATTTCAGTCCTTAGAAATTAGTCGCAATGATGAAAAAAATGACCTGGTATGAATCTGAAGAACCACTTGTGAACGTATTCCCCCGTAGAAAATCTTTACATTGCATTTCATTCTTTAATTTTTTCGTTTAGCCGGTTAATTTTTTTCTAAGGTAAAATGCTTGTATTAAATGATCCGCGGGGAAAAATTATGAAATTCAAAAAGTTTATTAAGTCCACCTTGTTTGGTGGATTGGTAGTGATCTTGCCAATCACAATCATAGCGTTCTTTATCAAATGGATATTCCAAATGATCACTGACCTGATCCAACCATTAACAAATTATGCGCTTAAAACGTATCAAATGCCGGAGTATGTCGCTGATACTATTATTGTCAGCATCATTATTCTGGTCTGTTTTGTCGTTGGGTTGATCGTTCAGACTTCAATCGGTAACTACTTACATCGAATTTTTGATGACATTTTCTTAAAAATTACGCCCGGCTACCGAATGATTAAAGAAGTGGTCGTGCAAATCTTTGGCAGCTCTGATGACTCTCCATTTTCAAACAGTGAAATCGCTAAAGTAAAACTATTTGGAATGGATTGCCCAACAGAAGTCACAGCACTGATCACCGACCGACATAAAGATGGAAGTTATACGATCTTTATGGCGACAGGCCCAAATCCTACTTCAGGAAACATTTACCATGTTTCTGAAGAACAGGTTACGTTGTGCCCACACATTCCAATTGACTCTGCCATGAGAACGATCATTGCTTGTGGAGCAGGTTCAGCGGAATTATTTTCTAAAAAATCGTTAACATGAACCATGTATGAAACTAAGAATAATTGGAGCGATCATGAATTAATGATATTGATTGTAACGAGACAACTTATCGGCTCAAATCCGCAGGCACATCGATATCGCTCACAACACCGGGATCATTGGTATCCATTAATTTGAGCGCATCAGGATGATCATTGAGCAAGTGCCTGGCGCCCTCATCTCCATGGAGACTAAGAAGCTTATCTCTCCAATCGGATGCAAAACCTACTGGATGACCTCTTTTTTGATCATATCTTGGAGCCACTATTGTGGCTCCTTTTTTTAATTCGTCGGCCAGGTCCAGAATCGTTTTAGGCTTAATCCAAGGCATATCCGCCAGGGCTATGAGCCAGCCATCGGCATCTTTCTTGGCTTTGATTCCCTCTGCGAGGCTGGTCCCCATTCCCTCCTCTGCCCTTGGATTTTCAATTACTTTTAGACCGAGTGATATAAAAGACGCAGCCAGTTCCTGTTGACCTGGCTTAATGATAGCGACGCTTTCAGGTACCGCAGTAATTAGATTTTGTGCCGCGGAGATGGCAACGGAGCTTCCTTCCTCCAGGGGATACATTAGTTTATCGCTACCAAATCGTAATGAGTTTCCAGCAGCCAGTAACACGCCCACAACCCTAAACATATCAACAGGGCTCAGTTTGCATCACCATGGATCCCATTTCTGATGGCTGTGATCTCCGCAAGGATTGAAATAGCTATCTCGGCTGGGCGTTTACTACCGATTTTTAGCCCAACGGGTCCGTGTATGCGATTGATCTGGGTTTTAGTGTATCCCAATGATTCGAGACGTCTATTGCGTACTTCGGCAGATTTCTTTGAACCAAGGGCCCCGATATAAAAAGCCTTTGATTCAATGGCTGCACTCAGGCCAAGATCATCCTGTTTTGGATCATGCGACAGAGTGATTATGGCAGTACGGGAGGGGTTATTCAGGGCATGTACGGCATCATCTGGCATTATTCGCGTGTAGTGGATGCCTTCAATAGGGGACAGAGTCTGATAATGTTCCTCTCGAGGATCACAAATAGTCACCCGATAATCAAGTTGTCGAGCCATACTGGCAACATGTCTTGCCAACTGGCCATCTCCTATAAGCAATAGCGACCATGCAGATCCGAATGTCTTAATCAGACTCTTTTCGGTTGTACGAAATTCATGGCTGGCATCGCCTGATTCAAGATAGACCGATCCACTGGTAAGATCCACGCATCGGCGAACCAATTCACCGTTCTTGAGCCTAGTGAGTAATTCCTCTGTACTGCCATCGTCGTTCAATGACTCTACCAGTACTTCCAGGCGGCCCCCGCACGGCAGTCCCATACGATTCGCCTCCTGCCGGTCGACACCAAAATCAATCAAGCTAGGTTTAGCATCTACCAGTTCATTCTCCTGATAGCTTTTAACCAGGGTATCTTCAACACATCCCCCTGAAACCGAGCCCACAAAATGCCCTCCGTCGTTCATGGCGAGTATCGATCCGGGTGGGCGTGGGGAAGAGCCCCAGGTTTTAATGACGGTGGCCATGGCAACACGCCTGCCCTCTCTCAGCCAACTCAGCGCCGATTCCAAAACCTCCAGGTCATCTGGAAGATTGCTCATTACTCAAGAAGATCGTAGATCAACATTTTTTAACGGAAAGGAGCGAATGCGCTTACCCGTTGCCGCAAAGATTGCATTCAGTACCGCTGGCGCAGCCACTGCAATAGTCGGCTCACCGATACCACCCCAGAATCCACCAGAGGGCATGACTATAACATCCACTTTTGGCATCTCGGCAATCAGCATGGATGGATAATTATGAAAATTCTGCTGCTCAACACCACCTTCACTGATGGTACATTCACCATAAAGTAATGCTGACAGACCGTAAACAAATGAACCTTCGACCTGTGCCTCGATTTGTTGGGGATTGACCGCATAACCCGGATCAGTAGCGGCGACGATACGATGAATCTTTAAGCGGCCCTGGTCATCAACGGATACTTCTGCACAAGCCGCAACATAACTGGCAAATGCCTTACACACCGACAGACCACGAAAAACCCCAGTGCGTGGAGGTTTGTCCCAACCCACCTTTGCAGCGACCGCATTGAGAACAGCGAGGTTTTTGGGGTGACCAGACATCAGCTTGCGGCGAAACTCTAAAGGATCTTTACCGGCAACGTACGCCAGTTCATCCATGAAGGATTCCATATAAATAGCATTCTGGTTGATGTTCACACCGCGCCAGAAACCCGGCGGTACGGGTGGGTTACGCATGGCATGCTCAACCAGCAAGTTAGGAATACCGTAACTGATGGCATGATCACCATCAGGTAATAATCCCTGAAAGGTAAAAATATCCACGCCGTTAGTCATCCAGTTTGGATTCACCGTAGCCAGGATCGACTGGCCCGAGATACGCATGTGAAGACCGACCAGGTCTCCATTTTCATCCAGTCCTCCAACCATTTTGGCCTTCGTGATGGGATGGTAATGACCATGTTGCATATCCTCTTCGCGGGACCACAGCAATTTGATCGGGATGCCGGGCATTTGCTTGGCAATGTTTACCGCCTGCGTCACAAAGTCATGGGTGCCCCGTCTACCAAAGCCACCACCAAGATGGATTTTGTATACCTCACATGAGCTGGCAGGAAGACCGGAGGCATCTGCTACAGACTGGAGTGCCGCCTCGCCATTCTGGGTAGGACACCAGACCTCACACTTATCCTCGGTCCATAAAGCCGTGGCATTCATCGGCTCCATCGTGGCATGGTTCTGGTAAGGATAATGATAGGTGGCCTCAACGGTTTTAGCTGCGCTGGCCAAAGCCTTTTTCACATCACCCGCCTGATTGCCCTCAAAAGCCTCTTTGGCCATTAACCCCTCATCAAGCAACTTGTCGATTGAGGCACTGCTGACCGCAACATTTTCTCCTCTATCCCAGCTAATAGGCAAGGCATCCAACGCTGTTTTTGCCTGCCACCAGGTATCAGCGACCACGGCAACCGCATTATCCTCGACCCGCAGGACTTTTTGTACACCAGGCAAATTTATGATCTTGGTTTCATCAAAGGACTGCAATCGACCCCCAAAAGTCGGACAAGCCTTGATCGCCGCATTCAGCATACCTGGTAACTTGAGATCTGCACCAAAGACCTGTTTCCCCGTCAACTTATCGACCGTATCCAATCGAGGGATCGACTTTCCGATAAGTTTCCA
The DNA here is from genome assembly GCA_030066315.1 of Gammaproteobacteria bacterium. Lineage (GTDB taxonomy): Bacteria > Pseudomonadota > Gammaproteobacteria > JACNJF01. Next base: position 5,500 of record JASJBW010000094.1, on the reverse strand, counting down.
GTCCTCGGGATTCTTGAGCTTAACTTCTTCGGGTGGAAATAACTGGGCCGCAGCTGAGGCGACCTTGCCGTAGGTCGTGGTTCTACCACTAGGCACATGGGTGATGACACTTGCGGCAACCTTACATTCACTAGCAGGAACCTTCCAGTCCTCCGCAGCAGCTTCAATCAACATCTCACGAGCCGCGGCACCCCCCTTGCGGACATATTCATGGCTACCACGAATACCGTAACTGCCACCCGTTAAAAAACTGCCCCAAACTCGATCTCGCGCCAGGCTTTGTCCGGGGGTCGGATATTCGGTTGTTACCTTAGACCAGTCACACTCCAGCTCCTCGGCTACCATTTGGGCCAGCCCAGTCAAGGTGCCCTGCCCCATCTCTGAACGGGCAATTCGGATAATAACGGTATCGTCTGCTTCTACTACAACCCATGCATTAACCTCAGGAGTACTTGATGACATTGCATGCGTCGTGGATGCTTCAGAAGCAAAAGCCAACGGTAAATACATGCCCAGAGAAAGACCTGCACCCGCTGTCGCAGTCCCAATTAAGAACTCCCGTCGGGAAATTTTAAGTCGCTCATTTTTCATGAGGCACCCCCACGCTTGGATTTATCAACCACAAGGTGAATACCTCTGCGTACCCGATTGAAGGTGCCACAGCGACAGATATTAGTGATATTGTCATCGATATCCCGGTCCGAAGGATTAGGATTATCATTGAGCAATGCAGCGACACTCATGATCATGCCGGGCTGACAATAACCACATTGAGGAACATCCAATTCCTCCCATACCTGTTGGACTGGATGACTCCCATCGGGAGACAGGCCCTCGATGGTTACGATCTTCTGAGAGGATTTCAGGGATGAAATTGGCAATGTGCAAGAACGAACAGCAGCCCCGTCGATATGCACTGTGCAGGAACCGCAGAAACCAATACCACAACCGTACTTGGTCCCTGTTAGATCCAGAAATTCGCGGAGTACCCATAACAGCGGGGTAGACTCATCGGCATCTACTTCGACAATCTCACCATTAATATTCAATTTTGCCATTAAAGATACTCCTTGTTAATCAACCCGATTAATCATAATCATAACCTATCCGCACCTCAAGAATTTGTGAATGCGACAGATATAACACTACCTGGCATCCAACGAAAATTTCATTTAAAGAGGATCAAAATGAGCTATTCAGAGACCAGGACTTTATCCATGGGTAATATAAAATCAGGGGCACACATCAGTTGTCTTTGAACTGATCGCTGAAAATATCAAGGTATTGCCAGATTAAAAAAGAAAGGCGATGGATATGCACTTGGATTGGTCGAAGCAAAATAATGTTTTCTGAGCCCTGGCATAACAAAGTGATACTGAAGGCCAAGTCGGGCTTGGTTTTCCTATTTCGTCCATCGAGAAAATGGGTTCGTCTTAACCCACGTGTTCGGTATTTATTAAACAATCCCTATTCTTAATGGCATAGGGTTGAGATTACAAGCTGTTAAGGTAATCCAGAATGGTATTCGCATCACTGACTTCAAATTGACCCGATTTCTCAAGATTTAGCTTAATCACGACTGCATCGTCAATAACCATTGCATACCGTTGAGACCGAAATCCCATACCACTCTCAGTTCTATCAATTTCTAATCCTAGGGCTCGAGTGAAGTCTCCATTACCATCTGAAATCATCAAAATTTTATCTTCGACATTATTTTGCTCTCCCCAAGTTTTCATAACGTGAGGATCGTTGACCGAAAGACAAATGATCGTATCTATCCCCTGCTCTAAAATCTTGTCAGCATTGACAACATATCCTGGTAAATGTGATTGAGAACATGTCGGTGTAAATGCCCCCGGTAATGCAAACAATACGACTTTCTTACCACTGAACAACTCAGAAGAATTTATTTTTATAATTCCTTCATTGCTTTTATGGAAAAGCACTTCTGACGGTATATGATCACCAACCTTTATAGTCATGAGCGAATCCTCATCCAAGCGAAAAAAAGCATATTACCGATTCAATGAGCTAATTCAAAATCACGATAATGGTAAAAGCTAATTTATGGTCTTCTTGCTTATTGTGGTTTTAACGAAGACTATCATCAGATGCCGCGGTCTTAACCTTATGAACTTGAAACAGGTTCCATGAGAAAGAGAACAAGCAGGACTTATTACACACTCAATTTTTTATGGAAGCGCTCATAATTAGTCTGCTCTAAGAGATTGGCTTAAAGCATCAATCTTTATGGTGATTGTGATCGAATTAAATCAGGCGGCTTGTTCTTGTTTTTTAGTGTGACCGTGAATATACCTGTCTTGCTTCTTGGGATAAATTGCATCAATGTGCACGAGGATCATAGCAAGAATACAATTGGAATATTCGGGATCAAAATTGAATCCCAGGAATTCACAACCGCCGGGTCTACACACTTCAACATATTGTTTAAATAGTGTGGGCACTCGTACACCTAATAGATCCAGTTTTTCCTTCATCAAGGCATAAGCTTGTTTATATTCAGATTCTTTTTTGATTTGCTTAAAGGCACTGAAGCTATCATCCTGGCTTACATTATAGGGTAACCGCGGTGTCACCAGTTTATCACTGCGACCAAACAAATCGCGGTAAAAAGAAACAATAACATTCTTGGCTTCATCTGAGTATGAACCAGTCAAACTGACTGGTCCAAACATGTATTCAATTCCAGGGTGACGCTGTAAGTAAGCGCCAATGCCAAACCAAAGATAATCCAGGCTGCGTCTACCCCAATAACGGGGTTGGATAAAGCTACGACCAAGTTCGATTGATTTTTCCAAATAACTGATCATGCCAGCATTCATTTTAAAAAGTGAATGGGTGTAAAAACCTTCAACGCCTCTCTGCGCCAGTATTCTGGCACCTTCTCCGATTCTATAGGCACCAACGATCTCAAGATCATTATCGTCCCATAAAACCAGGTGTCGGTAATACCGATCATACTGATCAATATCAATAGTATGACCGGTGCCATCCTGAACCTGTCTGAACGATAATTCACGTAATCGTCCAATTTCTCGAATAACACTGGAGTTAGGTTGATAATCACATAAATAGATCTGCATCCCCTCCGGGGTTGAACGTATCAACTCTGATGCTTTTAACTCATTACGAATAGATTTTCGGCTTGCTGGATGGATAATATTTTCAATCGTATCAAACAAGGGTTTTTTATTATTCCGTGCCAACTGATAAACCTGTTTACGCATCCTTTCGGCGATTAATTTTGGGGGTATTCCTAACTTTTGCATAGAAGACATAGGAATTATTTTACCCACTCTAAATGCAATTTCCTGGTCATGTTTGTTAAACATTTCCTTAACCAGCATTAAGGTCCCTAGGGGTTTATACAAGGTCGACATGCTGTAAAACAGGGTTGAATTTTTACCCTTTATAAAAATAGGCAGAACAGGTGAATTGGTTCTGGAGGCCAGACGTATGAATCCGGTTTTCCATTGACCATCTCTAATCCCTCGTAGACAAAAACGCGAGACTTCCCCTGAGGGGAATAAAATAATAGATTTATCCTGTTCCAATTCCATGACAATCTGCTTTAGATTTTTGATCTGACTCGCCTTCTCTGTCAGGTTATCTACACTCAGGAATAATTTATTCAGTGGTTGTAATTGGCTTAACAGCGAAGTTGCCACAATTTTAACGTCAGGCCTAATCTCGGAAACCATTTTTAATAGCGATAATCCATCCAGAGATCCCAGAGGATGATTCGCAACAATAATGACACGCCCCTGTGCTGGAATATTGGCACGATCGCGGTTAGAAAAACTGTACTTAAAATCGAAGTGATCTAATACCGCATCTAAAAATTCCAGGCCTTCCAGATGCTGATGCGATTCGATGAATTGATTGATTTCTTCTTGATGTAACATTTTTTTCAAGAACGAAGACGTGATTTTATAAATACTTTTTTTACGGGTCTTAAAATCAGGGAAAAAGTCATGTAGTAGCGCATCAACATTAATCATGGATAGCCCCCTGTTTTATAAAATTGCGGTACAGTACTGAACCAAAATGCCAGTATAATAAAAAAAAGATAGCGAACTCATCCTTTCTTGCTACTCATCTTTTATTCTGTTCAATGACACTATAACGGGTCGGTCAAATAAATTCGACAGACCAATCTCGAATAACCGTTGAGGGTCGATTGTCATTACCTGGACCAGGCCATTTCACAATATCCCCTTCCCGGTAGCGGTTGTTTATCATAAAGTTTCATAAGTAGCTTGCTGCAAGCTGCAGACATTCAGATCACATCAAAATCTCCTTGTGATTATGTTTGTTTGGTATGCTGTATCTCTAAATAAGCAACACCTGTGAATGCTTGTCTTATAAACGCTGAAATGAATGAGGTTTCCATTTATGACTATTGAATTATGGTCAATCTACGTGGCTACAGTATTGGCGCTAATGAGCACACCCGGACCCAGCCAGTTGCTCATGCTATCCAATAGTGCTGCACATGGATTTCAACGATCTCTGGCAACAGCAGCAGGTGATTTAACCGCCAACGCACTTCAAATGTTGGCCGCCGGTTTGGGATTAGCCGCCATTATAGCGATGTCTGGAAACGCATTAAGCATCATTAAATGGGCGGGTGTGATTTACCTGATTTGGCTCGGTTGCCGCATGATCCTTCGAGCCAGCCCTAATAATTCATCGGAGAGTGAATCTATGGGTCCAGTATCTTTGAAGTCTCTCTGGTTCCAGGGTTTTGTGACTTCAGCGGCAAATCCTAAGGCCGTTGTTTTCTTTGCTGCCCTGTTCCCTCAGTTCATTCAGGCTGAAAGCCCATTTTGGCCTCAATTCCTTATTTTATCGTTGACTTATTTGATAATGGACGGTGTATTCCTCTCAACCTATGGATATGGCGCGGGATGGATTGCCAAGCAATTTAGAGGTTCAGCCAAAGCATGGATCGAAAGAATCGGTGGTAGCTTTATGATCCTAGCAGCAGTACTTCTGGGTTTGAAATCTCTTCAGCGTCAATAGTTCACTTAGAGGCGTCAGTGATAGTCTAAACCAAATGCTTTCAATGTATCGTTCCCGATAGCGGACGTTCCCATTATAAAGCTTCAACTTCGGTTAAGTGGTTTTGCATTGATTTAGTGGACACCTAAAATAGGCGTGAGAGCGCCGGAGGTGTCCAATGAGAAAACCGAGTAAGTACAAAAGATACAGCGCCGAGTTTAAACGAGAAGCGCTGCGAAGAGCGAATGCCGAAGGGACAACAGATAAAGTAGTTTGTGAGGAATTGGGAATCAGTACCCGGCAGTTCAAACGCTGGCGGGATGAACTAGCCCTGTTAGGCAACGATGCCTTTCCTGGTCCTGGCCGTAGCCGCGATCAAGAACTCACCGATCTCAAACGAGAACTGGCGAAGGTCAAAAAAGAGCGTGATTTCCTAAAGGAAGCAGCGGCGTACTTTGCCAAGGAATCGAAG
>JASJBW010000097.1 GCA_030066315.1 Gammaproteobacteria bacterium | reverse complement strand
CTGAATAGCCTTGGCGAGTGCAGAGCTCGGGTTCAGACATGCATGATCAGTCTCGGGACAATACAACTGGATCGTTTTCAACGCCTCTGTACTGCTTTGATCGTTGTACATCAGGGCAGGGCACAAAGCTGTTGCGTTAGCATCACAAATCAATACAGTGCCGGAAGTTCCATCGAAGGCAAGTCGTTGGATTTGACTTAAGTCTACTTTTTGAGCGAGATCACGCAGCAATGCCTCCAACGCCGAGGTCCATAATTGTGCAGATTGTTCCAGCCTATCTTGTACCAGGTCAGGTCTTGGCAAAGGCAATCGACTTTCTGCGATACACTGACGATGATCATCAATGACGCATGCGCGACAGCCCGAGGTGCCAAAATCTATACCCAGGTACATGATGATTAACTAAAATTTCATGGCCGGCTCAAATAAATCATCTTTGGCCGTGTTTTTTGATCAGGGTAAAAATACCGGCTGGGGAGGTTCCCAATTATCAGCCCGGTGTTCTGCGACCACGGCCGTGTAAATTCCACCGCGAACGTTGAACTTTGCAGAAATGCGCATGAAACGCGGTGAGATGGCCTTGACCAGGTCATCGAGAATTCGATTGGTAACCGCTTCATGAAAGGCGCCTTCATCACGGAATGACCAGGCATACAACTTAAGAGACTTGAGTTCCACGCAAAGTTTATCGGCAATGTATTCGATTTGAATCGTCGCAAAGTCTGGTTGACCCGTCATCGGACATAAACAGGTAAATTCCGGCACGTCAATGCGAATGGTAAAATCGCGATCGGGTTTGGGATTGTCGAAAGTATTCAATTCTTTGCTGGGTTGTGTAGTCATAGTCTATTAACGGTTAATAATGATTTGGTATCCCTCTTCCAGGGCATCGTCTACGTAAGCACCGTAAAAATCCAGAGAATTAACGCCGAGAATGCGTTCACTCACTTCCTCGCCGTTACCATCCAGAAATAACAGGGTTGGCGTTACAAAAATATCGTATTCATTGGAGAGTTTAGCCGGTGAAGTTTTACGTCCATTCGTATGGTTAATGGGGTAATGGCTATCAATTTCCATTTTCCGGATTAATACATGCTCTGTGTAATCCCCACTGCGCAACATGGGTTTGATGATTTCTTCCTCGAGCGTGCGGCAGTAGCCGCAATAACTGGCTGACATCTCCAGCAAGATGATCTTGCGGGTTTCTTTTGCCTCTTTGACCAGGTCTGCAAAATCAGAAACTTCTAGAATTTCCACATAGGGTAATTCGTCTTCATCGTAATCTTGTGCCCAAAGTGATGCATGCGTTGAGAGCGCAAGGATCAGGCCGGCAGTTATAAATTTTAAAACATTCACGGTAACTCAATAGCGGTCAATGCAGCGTTATCAATCAATGGTTTTCATAAATCCTTGGCGCAAGGCCAAACCGGGGATGATACCTAAACGTATAATCCTTTCCTAATATTTCCTGGGAATGAATGATTGCTTTCATGATATTACCGGATGGTTATAAGCTTATTGTGTCATTCAAAATTTGTATCATGCCGGGCCTTAAAATGATGCATCATATTTACCTAATAAAAGTACTGCAAAATAAGTCGCTGGTATGAATCCCGGAAGCGTTTTAGGTTATACTCCGACGTCTTTTACTGCGAACAGTTCAAAATTCCCTTTATGCGCCTAAGCCAGATCAAGATTTCAGGTTTTAAGTCGTTTGTCGATCAAACCAAGATTCTGTTTCCTCAAAATCTAACCGGTATTGTAGGCCCTAATGGTTGTGGAAAATCCAATGTCATCGATGCAGTACGTTGGGTTATGGGAGAATCCTCCGCCAAACATTTACGCGGCGAGTCAATGGAAGATGTTATTTTCAGTGGATCATCCGCCCGTAAACCGGTAGGGCAGGCATCGGTCGAACTGATTTTTGATAACAGTGATGGCAAGGTGGCGGGAGAGTATGCGAAGTACAACGAAATTTCAGTCAAACGCCTGGTGACCCGGGCGGGACAATCGAAGTATTTTTTAAACAGTAGCCGCTGTCGACGTCGGGATATAGCCGATATCTTTCTGGGTACCGGCTTAGGACCGCGCAGTTATGCCATCATCGAGCAAGGCATGGTATCCCGAATTATTGATGCTAAGCCTGAAGATTTACGTGTGTACCTGGAAGAAGCCGCGGGTATCTCCAAGTACAAAGAACGGCGTCGTGAGACAGAGAATCGAATTCGCCATACCCGAGAAAACCTGGACCGTTTGAATGATCTTCGAGAGGAAATCGACAAACAGCTCTCTCGCCTGAAACGGCAGTCAAAAACAGCTGAGCGTTACAAGGCGCTTAAACACGAACAACGCCAATTCGAGGCTGAATTGCTGTTATTGCAACGTAATGCTTTCAACGAAGAGATTACCCGTCAGCAACAGAAACTCGAACAAATAGAAACCGCGTTGCAACAGGCCATTGCCGACGTGCGTAAGACCGAATCCCTGATCGAGCAAGGGCATCAAGCACTGACCGATGCCAATGATACGCATAACGAGATACAGGGGCGTTTCTATTCAATTGGCGCTGAAATTTCATCTCGTGAGCAGGAAATTTTACATCAGAAAAATCTCAGCGAACGCAATCAGCAGGATTTACAAAAGGTCACTCAGGCAGCCGATGAATCTCGGAATATCATAGAGTCAGATGAAGCTCGTTTAAAACAATTGGAAGCTGATCTTGAGCATATTGCCCCACAACTGGAAACCCTGAGCCAGTCTTATGAACAGGCACAGCAGGCTCAAATGGAAGCGGAAAAACAAATGAGCCAGTGGCAGTCAACATGGGATGAGTTCAATCAGCACTATCATCAGTCGCATCAATCGGTACAGGTTGAAAACAAGGCAATAGAACACATTGAACGCCAGATTTTACAGTCAGAACAACGTTTAAACCGACTGAATGCTGAAAAAGATAGCCTCGATATTAATGCCTTTGACCAGCAGATCTCTGAACTGGATGAAAAAATTCAGGGACATGAACAGGAATTGAATGCCCAGCAGCATCAATTACAAGGCCAGACTGAAGCGATCAGTACCTTGCGTCAATCCATAGAAGAACAGGGCAATCTGCTGGATGGTCATCGAACAGAGGTTCAAAACCTGCGTGGACGTCTGTCCTCCCTGGAAGCCTTACAGCAAAATGTGTTGAAGGAATCCAGTGAGGAATTGAAGCGATGGTTACAAACACAACAGTTGTCCGATGCGCGACGCTTAACCGAGGTGCTCAAGGTAAAAGCGGGTTATGAAAAAGCGGTTGAAACTGTCTTGAGTCCATTATTGGGGGCTTATATCTGTGAGCATCAATCGGCTTCTGCAGAACAAATGCAATCGGTAGCAGAACAGGGTATCGCGCTAATTGACAGCTCACCTGTAGCCAATGCGCCTTCAGTGCCTGATGGATGGCTGCCGCTCTCAAGTGTGGTTGATGCCGGCTTCAACATCAGTGCGTTAACCGGTCCGGTATTTATCTGTGAAGACCGGGTTGAACTGGAACAAAAGCGTCCTGGTCTCAAAGCAGAACAGCGTCTTGTCAGCAAAGATGGTGTCTATGCCGGTGTTAATTGGTTGATTCAGCTAGGCGATGAAGATGAACATAGTGGACTGATTCGACGTGAACAGGAAATAAAACATATCAAGGCAGAATTAAACGACATCACTGAAAAAGCCATGCTGCTTAAGTCACAAACGGATGCAGACCGTGAGCGCCTGCAGCGTGAAGAACAAGCGCGTGATGAATGCCAGCAGCAGATTCAAAAGACGCAGCGTGAGATCTCCAATATCGCCAACCAGAGGGCTCAACGTTCAAGTCGCGCCGAACAGGTGAAAAATCGATTCTCTAATCTGGATAAAGAAATCCACGAAATAAACGAGCAACAACAAGAACTCAAGAATGACCTGCAAGAAACCACACTCAGGCGGAATAGTGACCTGGAGCAGATCAATCAATATGAACTTGAAAAAAATGCTCTGGAACAACAACGTGAACAGTTGCGTCAGCAATTGCAACAAGCCCGTAATCAGCTGCAAACCAGTCGTGAGCAGCAACACCAGGTACAAATGAAATTGCAGACCCTGCAATCAGAAAGTAATTCCACGCGCTTTAATCTGGAACGAATTGAACAGCAGTCGGCGCAATACAAGGACAGAGTTACAGAACTCAGGGAAGTCATTGAACAGGCTAAGGAGCCTTTGCAGGCACTGGAAGTTTCGCTTCAGCAGGCCCTGCAAAAGCGGACTGAGATTGAACAACAGCTATCAGCCTCGCAGGACAAAGTGACTGGCTTGGATACTGAGCAACGAGCGCACGAAAGACACCGTAATGAACAGCAGCAGCGAGTGGATCAGGTGCGAGCAGAATTGGAACAACACAAAATGCAATCTCAGGAAATTGAAATTCGTTGCAAAACTATAGAAGAACAATTACATAAAACTGAGTTTGACCTTGAACAACTGCAACAAGAGCTCTCGGAAGATGCGGACATCCAGAATTGGCAAAATCATCTGGATGATCTTGGTCGCAGGATTAATAATTTGGGCCCTATCAACCTGGCGGCAATTGATGAATACAAGGAACAGTCGGAACGCAAGGAATATCTGGACGCGCAAAACGAGGATCTGGAGTCGGCTTTAACCACGCTGGAAAATGCGATTAAGAAAATTGATAAGGAAACCCGTGATCGCTTCAAGGAAACTTTTGATCATGTTAATTCGCGTATGAAAGACCGGTTCCCCAAGCTTTTTGGCGGAGGTCAAGCCCATCTCGAATTAACTGAAGATGATCTGTTGAATACTGGCGTGGCCATTATGGCACGTCCCCCCGGTAAAAGTTTTAAAAGCCTGCAGCTGTTATCCGGTGGTGAAAAGGCCTTAACGGCTGTGGCCCTTATATTTGCCATCTTTGAACTGAATCCTTCGCCTTTCTGTATGCTTGATGAGGTGGATGCGCCCCTCGACGATGCCAATGTCGGTCGTTTTTGTGCCATGGTCGAAGAAATGTCACAACAGGTTCAGTTTATTTTCATTACCCATAACAAGATCACGATGGAACTGGCATTAAATCTAAATGGTGTCACTATGCACGAACCGGGCGTATCGCGTTTGGTATCGGTAGACATTGATGAAGCTGCAGCATTGGCTGAGGCTGGATAATTTCAGATCTTGCATTCATGCAGTCCACTATAAAGACAATGACGAGCATGCCAACATGAGCCTGAATTTCTGCCTAATCAGTAATCATGCTTTCCGTTTCAGAGGCTAGGTTTTATGGATGCAACCGCTTTACGCTGGGTCCTGGCCATCATAGGAATAGTGGTTCTGGTTGGGGTCTATTTTTTTACACTATACCAGCAGAAATTACGCCGTCGTGCAGCCATTAAGACCTTGACCCAGGATGAACTGGAAAGTGGGGTTATTGAGGATACTACCCTGCGTCGAGAATTATCCAGTATCAGAACGATGCTGAAAGATGAAATTGTTGAACAGGACCTGCAACAAATAAAGATCAATCCTTCACTGGATACCGATAACGAATCGTCCTATCGTCCAGAACCTGTTAAAAAGGCCAAAGAAAATCCTGTTGACTTGAAATTCCCAGAAACGCTGAATGCTATTGAAGCCGAACATCTGGTCCTGCTGGTTTTAAAGCATCCTGATGATTCTGTAATTACCGGTAGCGAACTGGTGAATGCCTTCAAACACGTGGGGGTGGAGATCAATGAGCAGGGTCATGGTGAAATTGATCAGAATCCCATGGCACAATTTCGCTTCATCAATATGACGCTCGAGGGTTCTTTCAAAAATATTGCTGATCCACAGTTTTATACCTATGGAATTGCGTGCTTTTACGATGTTACACAAGTGGATCTGGCGCTCACCTGTTATGAGCTGATGCTCCAGAAAATTGATGAGCTCGTCAGGGTGCTGGAGTTAAAAGTTTACAATCATGAGCTCGAACTGCTGACACTTGAGGCCGTTAAAGCGACCCGTGACAAATTAAAGAGGTACGAGTCGTGATAGTGCCAGACGCTATACGTAAGCAAGTATCGGACCTGCGTGATCAAATTAATTTTCACAACATACAGTATTATGTTCATGACGAACCCCAGGTTACCGACCAGTACTATGATCAATTACTGCGTCGATTACAGGAGATTGAAGAACAATACCCGGATCTCATTTCGCCTGATTCTCCTACCCAACGTGTGGGTGCCGAAGCGGCACAGCAATTTGAATCGGTGGAACATGTCATACCCATGTTATCGCTGGATAATGCCTTTAATGAGGCTGAAATGCAGGCCTTTAATAAACGCCTGGGGGATTTGTTAGATCATTCCGATGAACTGGAATATTGTGCGGAACCCAAGCTGGATGGGTTGGCTGTCAGCCTGTTATACGAGCAGGGGCTGCTGATACAGGCGGCAACCCGGGGTGATGGGCGTTCCGGTGAAAACATTACTGCTAATGTGCGCACGATTAAGTCGATTCCGCTAAAACTGGCAGGATCAGATATACCGGAAATGCTTGAGGTCCGCGGAGAAGTCTTCATGACCCTAGAGGGATTTAATCAATTAAACGAAGCACAACGTTTGAAAGAGGCCAAAGTTTTTGCCAATCCGCGTAATGCGGCAGCGGGTTCGTTGCGACAACTCGATCCAGCGATTACTGCAGAACGCCCTCTATCATTTTGCAGTTATGCCATCGCCCGTATTAAAGGCAGGGATAATCCCTCGAGCCAGTACCAGCAAATGCATTTGGTTCAATCATTGGGCTTGCCGATCAGCCCGCTGATAGAGCAACTCGATGGACTGGATCGCTGCATTGATTATTACCGAAGAATCGCCCTGCAGCGTGATAGTCTGTCCTTTGAAATTGATGGCGTGGTATTTAAGCTGAACGATCGATCTCAGCAACAGCAGGCGGGATTTGTATCACGTGCCCCGCGGTGGGCGATTGCCTGGAAATTTCCAGCGCAAGAAGTGATGACACGATTGCTGGATGTGGAATTCCAGGTGGGTCGTACCGGTGCCCTAACACCCGTGGCTAGACTTGAGCCAGTGAATGTGGGGGGTGTTATCGTGAGTAATGCCACGCTTCATAATATGGACGAAATTCATCGTAAGGATGTACGTATCGGAGATACCGTGATCGTTCGTCGCGCCGGGGATGTTATTCCGGAAGTCGTTTCGGTTGTGCAAAAAGATCGTCAGCCCTCTTTTGTTCTGCCTATGATGCCTGAGCGTTGTCCTGTATGTCATTCGGAAGTGATCAAGCAGGAAGGTCAAGCGGCGTATCGTTGTAGTGGTGGGCTTATTTGTGCTGCCCAGCGCAAAGAAGCCATCAAGCATTTTGCTTCTCGCAAGGCTCTGGATATCGATGGCCTGGGTGACAAACTGGTGGAGCAAATGGTGGATTTGCAGATGATCCAATCCGTAGCAGATTTGTATACCTTAACACTTGAACAGGTCAGTTCGTTGGAGCGTATGGCTGAAAAATCAGCGAATAATCTGTTACAGGCCCTCGAGCAAAGTAAGCGCACGACGCTGGCCCGGTTCATTTATGCATTGGGAATCAGGGAGGTCGGCGAAGCTACTGCAGAGGCCCTGGCGACGCATTATCAAACCCTGGAGCGCCTGATTCAGTCTGATGAAGATGATCTGATGCAGGTAGACGATGTGGGCCCGGTGGTAGCACACAATATTGCTCATTTTTTTTCCAGAACTGAAAATCAGCAAATCATCAGGCAGTTACTGGATGCGGGGTTAAATTGGCCAGATGTTCAACCCTCAGATATTGCAAAATCTCTGTCTGGCGCCACTTATGTGATTACCGGCACATTGGCAAAATACAGTCGTACTGAGGCTTCTAATTTTTTGAAACAACGAGGAGCAAAAGTCAGCTCATCAGTCTCGGCAAAGACTACCGCTGTCATTGCGGGCACTAAACCCGGGTCAAAGGTTGATAAGGCCATTAAACTGAATGTGCCTGTATTGACCGAAGAAGACTTTGAATCCTTACTGGAGGACACAGAATGATGCATCTCGACGCCAACATAACAGAGAACAAAAAATATGTTTTCAGTGTCTACATTCTACAAGCTTTATCCTTTGTGCTGGGGATAACGGCTATCATTGGAGTCATTATCAACTATATCAAGGAGGACGATCTCAAGGGCAGCTGGCTGGAATCGCATTTTATATGGCAAAAAAGGACCTTCTGGTATGGTCTGCTCTGGGTGGTTTTAGGTAGTTTGACCACAGCCGTATTGATTGGCTGGTTGGTTCTATTCATGGTGACCTGTTGGTTGATTTACCGTATAGCCAAGGGCTGGATTTACCTGGTGGATAATCGCGAACTTTATGTCCAGTAATCATCATTTTTGAAAGATGATCACTATGTCGACACATGATACGTGGCAAGGACCATTAGCTTCGTTAAATTTCAAAGTATCTTAATCAATAATAGTTAACGTTATGAACGAATCCGAATTCAATCAACTCGCGGAACAAACCCTGATAGCCATCGAAGAAGCAATAGAGGCATCGGGGGCAGAAATTGATTACGACACTATCAGTGATATTTTGACTCTGGAATTTGAAAACGGCAGCCAGATCATTATTAACAAACAAACACCGGCCACACAAATCTGGGTGGCGGCAAAATCAGGTGGATTCCATTTTGATTATGATTCCGCTTCACAAAGTTGGAGGCTGGACAGTGATGCCAGTCAGGAATTGTTTGACAGTTTAAGTCGTTATTGTTCGGAACAGGCGGGCGAGACCGTTGAATTGATTGCTTAAATCCATTGTCTTTATCAACGCTGTCAATCAATCTGTAATCTATCATGACCACGCGCATTGTTTGGTTGCGAAGACTGATTCGATTACTTATTTTATTAGCCGTACTCAGCTTGTTTTTCGTCATGTTGGATTATGCTACTGATGATCCGTCCATTAATACAGCCAGTATGACTCGGGTACCTTTACCTGAATTAGAACTAGATAAAGCCTTTTTTATTCGGCTGGAGAATAAACAGGTTGTGGTGATCCGATATTCAACTCAGCTGCAGAAAAAGTTATTTGCAAGTGATGAGGAGGATGATGCCAGCTTTCCAAAGTTCTTCGTTGCCTTTGCTTATGGTACCTCTCTCGGTTGTCCTTTAGAGTTGTCAGATGATGGTAAACTCTTGAAAGAAAGCTGTAGCCAGGCCTATTACGATTTTGCAGGTCAGCCTGCTGATCCCGATGGAGACTTCACAGCTCTTCGGGTTCCGGTTTATACTTTCTGCCCCGATTATTCTTGTTTAAACATCAAGCTGAATTAGCCATGCCTTCATTCGATACTGTTTCCGAAATTAATCATCATGAACTGACCAATGCCCTGGATCAGGCCAACAAAGAAATTGGTTCGCGTTACGACTTCAAGGGTTCCAATGCACATATTGAGCAATCAGGAGATGGCCTTATTTTTTATGCTGAAACGAAGTTTCAATTGCAACAAATGTTACCGGTGTTGTTACAAAAAATGACGCGTCGGGGTTTGGATGTGAACTGCCTCAAAACCGGCGACGTTATCGAAGCCGCTAAATCGGCCAAACAGCCGGTATCGATTCAGGAGGGTATCGATAAAGAAATGGCTAAAAAAATTGTTAAACTGATCAAGGATTCGAAGCTGAAGGTACAGGCATCCATTCAGGGAGAGCAGGTTCGGGTAACCGGTAAAAAAAGGGACGATCTCCAACAGGTGATGCAGATGCTCAAGCAAGCTGAGTTGGGTATCCCCCTGCAATTCAATAATTTTAGAGATTGAGTCAAGATCTGGTCAGGTAAACGTCAAAGCGGATCGTTTTTTCCTTGTAAACTATGTCCGGTGTGAGTGTGTTAAGGGTGGGTGCGTGCAACGGTCTTTTAACCACGACTCGATAGCGAGCCTGTTGCATGGCTTGGGAAAACAAGGATTCGATAGCCAGGTTCTCGGTAATCAATTGCAGCAATTGTAAATCTTTACCAGGCTTGGCTGCGGATTTATGTGCGGGAAACATGGGGTCCAGGTAAATACAATCAGCTTCGATCTCCGGATGCTGGTGTAAGAATTCCTGGCTTTGGTCTTGATAAATCTCAAGACGCGTATAACGTTCATCATCGCTGTCTTTCAGTGCAATCGCCAACAGAAATTGCAGGCAATGAGCCAGCAGTGGATTCTGTTCGACCAGGGTCACTTTAAATCCCTGAGATGCCAAGATCAGGCTGTCCTTGCCCCAACCCGCGGTCAGATCAATGATGGAATGAATCTGTTTCTTTTTATTATTGCAGGCCCGTAACAGGGCCTGATTTTTTTGTTGGG
>JASJBW010000096.1 GCA_030066315.1 Gammaproteobacteria bacterium | reverse complement strand
GGCTTCATCTTCGAATGGCGGGATGAATGGTGGAAATACAAGCAAACCGAGAACCTGGATATACAGGACACCACCGCATCCTGGGTCAACGGAGCGTATAAGTTTGATCACGTTGAAGGCCAGAACAACATGAACGAGGAATGGTTCGGCATTACACGACTGGGTGAGATGGATGCCCAGGGCGTTCATCCTTCCGAACCACGCATGGCCTACTACACGATGAAGGATATTTTCAATATTGATTTGTACCAGACAGACAAGGCGGACATGAACCGATCATTCCGCAACCTTGATTTGGCTACGCACGAGGTGCGCGGTGAGATCGAACTGCTGAAGAGCAAGGAACGTCGCAGCGAGTCTTTCAAGTTAAGCGGAGGCAGTTTCACCGGCGAATACTTCGTCAAGGCGTTTGAAGAGGAAACAACCGAAAACGGCGAAAACGGTCTGCGCTGGACGGATGGTCAAATGTTGGATCTGGATTTCGAATTCCAGCCTTCCAACCGTTTGCGTGGTGAGTTCACCATAAACCTGTTGGCCAATGTCGCTGAGAGTGATTTTGAGTTTCGCTATGGAGACCGCGGATTACCGATAACGGTAGAGGTAGTAGAAACCACTGAGGTATCACCCGATAGTACGGGCACGGTTGCAGTGTCCCGCAGTGAAGCCGATATCACTGATAATGAGCGTATTGAAATCTATGATTTCCAGGCCACGTACTCGGATGAAAATTATGACCTGAATGCGTTTTACCATGTACCCCGCTATCACTGGATGTATGAGGGTGATTTCTTTGGTCTGCTCAGGGAAACCACCGACCTGACCGGTTCTAATGGCCAGGACATCTGGAATGCCAAGGCACCTTATGGTTTTGAGTATGTGGGTAAAAAATCAACCGATGGTCTTAAGGTGGTGGTGGGCCCCGAGGTTTATTGGGGGGCTAATCCCAAGGCCATCATTAAGTATGAATTTGCCAAAGGTGATATCGATTTCGCGGTGATGCATGCAGAAGATATTGCACAACGGGAGACGTCTGCATCGGCAACCGAAGCGACGGAGAGGCAAACCCGGCAAACCACGGTATATGCTGAAACTATGCTGAGTGATACCGTGACCATGGAATTGGGCGGTATTATCGCCAGTACTGAAAAGGTGGGTGATACCTTCGATCGTCTTGAGGGTGATAATATTGTTGTCGATGAGATTGATGATGAAGATACCCTGGGTATCAAGGGTAAGTTTACCTTCGATGTCTCAACCACCACGGAAGCTTATCTCGGCTTTAACTATGCCGGTCTGGTGGCTGACGGCGGTGCAACATTGAAGGAGTGGGGGACTCAGTTACCTTATTCTGAACTGGGTAACAAGAAGGAGATCGATGGTGGTATTCGTATGGCCTTCGGGGACTATACCGTGTATCCCCGTTTCCTGGTACGAGAGAATATTGTGGATGCAAATCCAGTCATCGATCCGGTGACTTTGGGAACCACCATTATTCCAGGACTTGCCCCGCGTAATCGTGATAGTGATCCCTTTGCGGTATTGGACAATCGCGAGGCAGAATCCTTTGAAGTCTTCTTTACCTATGATCCCACTCCAGCGAGCTGGTTCTATAACTGGGACGTAGACATGAAAGAAGATGCCGCTTTTGCCTACAACGTGGGCATCATCGCGACTAACTATGACACGGCTACTGATGCCAACTTGTTCTTCTTCGAAGAGGGCGGTACCAACGCTTCTTTTGGTGAAGGCTTACCTGCAGAAGAGGTTTGGTTACTGAAAAGTAAAATGATCTTTAATCCACGCAGTGGTTTACGCCATGTGTTGAATCTTACCGCCGGTAAGCAACAATCCACAGGTGCTGTTAGAGATGCGGATGGTGAATTTTTTGAGACGGTAGAATTTTTTGCAGTGGATGGAAAAACCATTATCGATAACACGCATATCTGGTCGGGCTACATCAAGGTTGATGACTTTGGCCCCTATGATTTTCAACGTCAGTTTAATCAAACGTTTCCATTACAGCTCAAGCTGGAATACACCAGGTTACTTGATCAGTTCAAGGATGAGGATATTTCCAGCAAGTGGGGCGTCAAGGGCTTGTATCGAGAATTGGATGAGTTATCTGGAGAAGATTACGAAGATGGCGAAAATGATTCCATATTCGAAGTACAAACGTACTACGAAGTTACATTCTAGAGATTGGGCATAATATTCGAGGTGACGATAATGAAATATCAATTAAAAAAACATGCTCATATGGCAACGGCTAAAAACTGGCAGATCATACTGATTGCTTCATTGATGTTAGTGTTAACCGGTTGTGGTGAAGTGGACAAAGATGATGGTTTGGTGGTAGAGGAATTAACTTTGCCTACTGACAGTTCGCTCAAGCTTTTCTGTCCAGATGCCGGTATAGGCAATGAGCCCTGCATCCTGGATGATCCGGACAATCCCTATTCGATAACGCCGATCACGGATGAAAATAAGTTTAAATTGGATTTTGCAACACCTTCTGCCAAGGCCCGTTTTTACCTGTGGGGTACCGCCCAGGCAATCAGTCCACGGGGTGAAAATCAATATTACCTGGCCCGGGCATTGCAGGAGATGTATACCGAGAGTGGCAGTGAGCTGGCCAAAAACCACGCCATCCGGGCCTATCGTTCGGTGTTGGATAATTACTTTGAAGAAGTCACTTTCTTTCAGTTTCCTAATCCACCAGTCGATGGAGAAATTTTTTATCCTGTCAAAGTGAGATTGCTGAGTGTGCCTAATTTATGGGCTCCTGATCCCGGCTTAAATCTTGATCCTTTGTATGATAACAACCTTTTGGCATGGGAAGCACTAGGAGAATGGGGTTTTACCTACGATCCCGTAACCCTTGATGTTTATCAGAATTTTTAATATCGGTTCTGATTTAGGTTTGATCAACAAAAGAAATTATTGTCTT
Organism: Gammaproteobacteria bacterium; assembly: GCA_030066315.1. GTDB lineage: Bacteria > Pseudomonadota > Gammaproteobacteria > JACNJF01. Next base: position 7,492 of record JASJBW010000096.1, on the reverse strand, counting down.
CTTGAATTCAATAAAATCTGTCATGGATATGAATGTTGAAAACTATAGTTCTGTATCTGGCGGTTTTATCACGATCAACGGAGAGCGCTATTACAAGATAGGTAATATTCAGGACCTACAGCCTTTTTTTATCAGCCTCATCTCGGCCGATGATCACTGGCTATTCGCTTCATCCACAGGCGGTTTAACGGCAGGACGTGTCTCACCAGAGACCGCGCTTTTCCCCTACGTCACCGTCGATAAAATCCATAATTCATCGGGTCATACCGGAAGCAAGACTTTACTGCGCGTCAATGACAATGGTAATAGTCAGGAATGGGAGCCGTTCAATATAGAACACGATGGTTTGTATGATATTGAGCGTAACCTGTATAAAAATGGGCTCAGTAACAAGCTGTGTTTCGAGGAGATTAATCATGATCTCCAGTTGATATTCCGTTATACCTGGATGACCAGTGATACCTATGGCTTTATCCGCCAAAGTGAACTTGAGAACCTGGGTAATAAAAGTATCAATGTCGATTTAATCGATGGCCTGCAGAATATATTACCCGCAGGTACGCCCCGTTTTATTCAGTCCAATTCGAGCAACCTGGTCGATGCTTATAAATGGACCGAGTTGGACAAGGATACTGGGCTGGCCATGTACACGTTGTATTCAGGTATAACAGACCGTGCGGAACCTTGTGAGTCACTCATGGCCAACACGATATTCTGCCTCGGGCTTGAAGGCAGTAATATTCTGCTGTCATCGAATCAGCTCGAATCCTTCCGCCTGAGTAAGCCGCTGGAATCAGAAAATTATAATCGTGGGGTTCGTGGTGCCTACCTGGTCCATCGTAATCTGGAACTCGTACCCAAGGCCAGGATCAGCTGGCAACTGGTTGCCAACATCGAACAGACCCAGGCAGAGGTTGTGGCACTCCGGCAACAGTTGAAGAATAGAAATGCACTGGCACAATCCATTGCGCAATCCATCGATCAAGGCTCCGATAAATTAGCGCGGATTATGGCCTCGAGCGATGGCTTTCAATTGACCGCGCAGGAGAACGTCGCGACGCATCACTATGCCAATGTCGTGTTCAATGTTTTACGGGGTGGAATTTTCAACGACCAGTACACGATTGATAAACGGGATTTCAGTACCACGATTCAACATTTTAATCGTGAAGTTTATCAGGTGAATCAACGCTTTTTTGATGATTTACCGGAGTCTTTAAGCTTATTTGAATTGACCCAGCAGGTTCAAGAGTTAGAAGATTTTTCGCTTGAACGTCTCTGTTATGAATACTTACCCATCACCTTTGGACGACGTCATGGTGATCCGAGTCGACCCTGGAATCAGTTTGCCATCCAGCTTAAAGATGATGAGGGTAATCCCTTATTAACCTATCAGGGCAACTGGCGCGATATCTTCCAGAACTGGGAAGCGCTTTGTTTGAGTTATCCTGAATTTATCGAAAGTATCATCGCCAAGTTCGTGAATGCATCAACAATGGACGGCTATAACCCTTATCGTATTACCAAGGAAGGCATTGATTGGGAGATAGAGGATCCTGAAGATCCTTGGAGTTATATCGGTTACTGGGGCGATCACCAGATTATCTATCTGCTCAAGTTACTGGAATTGTCTCAACGTTTCCACCCCGGGAAACTGGCCCAATTATTACGCCATCCCATATTCAGTTATGCCAATGTACCTTATCGCATCAAGCCTTTCGAATCCTTGCTGGACGATGCCAAGAATACCGTGTTATTTGATGAAGCCTTAGCCGAGGTTATCGAACAACGTGTTGCGGATTTAGGCGCTGATGGCAAGTTAGTGCTGGACAGTAATGGTAAGGTTTACCAGGTTAATCTGCTGGAAAAACTCATGGTACCCATGCTCAGTAAACTGGGTAACCTGGTGCTGGCGGGGGGTATCTGGATGAATACCCAGAGACCCGAATGGAATGATGCCAATAATGCCCTGGTGGGACAGGGTTTATCGATGGTCACGCTTTATTACCTGCGCCGTTATATTCGTTTCATGGAAGATTTGTTGGAGCCGGAAAATGATGGTGTCATCATGACCCGTGAAGTGACTGTATGGATTTCCGAGACTGCTTCTGCCCTTACCGAGGCAGTTAATTTATTGGGGGATCAGTCTGACTCGGATAAAGTGCGATATCGGGTATTAATGGCATTGGGGCAGGCGGCCAGTCGCTACCGCATGACCGCTTACAGTCAGCAGAACAGAACCACGGTGGTGGTGTATCCGTTAACACAGATCAAAAAACTGCTTGAGGAGGCGTTGGCGCTGGTGGATTACAGTATCGGGCTGAATCAGCGTAAGGATGGCCTCTATCACGCTTACAATTTGCTGGATTATCAACAACACAATGCAGCCCTACAACATTTATATCCTATGTTGGAAGGCCAGGTGGCCGTGTTGAGTTCCGGAACCCTGAGTCCTGAACAGTCGGTCTCGGTGATTCAGTCATTATTTGAAAGTGAAGTCTATCGTGCTGATCAACACAGTTTTATGCTCTATCCGGACCGCGACTTACCGGGTTTTCTGCAGAAAAATGTGATACCCGCTGAGAGCATTGAAGCTCAGCCGCTGCTTCAGCAAATGCTGGATGAAGGTGATGATTCGATTCTGGTTAAAGATGAAGAAGGGACGTATCGTTTTAATGCTAACCTGACCAGTGCTTCCGTATTGTCGGAGCAGTTGGATAAGCTAAAAAAACGTTATGGAAATACCCTTCAAGATGCTCGTGCACCTTTATTGAAGCTCTATGAATCCGTGTTTAATCATCAGGCTTTTACCGGGCGTTCTGGAGGTATGTTCGGTTTTGAAGGCCTAGGTTGTATCTATTGGCATATGGTTTCCAAGTTGTTGCTGGCGGCGCAGGAAAGTTATTTTAACGCGCTTGATCAACAAGCTGATGCTACTACCCTTCAATCCTTGGGTGATTATTATTACCGCATCCGCCAGGGTATCGGTTTTAACAAAACGCCTGCTGAATATGGGGCGTTTCCTACAGACCCTTATTCGCATACGCCCAAACATGCCGGGGCCCAGCAGCCGGGTATGACCGGGCAGGTTAAAGAAGAAATCATCACCCGTTTTGGAGAGTTGGGTATCCGTGTTAACAACGGTGAGATCGGTTTTGAACCCACTTTGTTACGTGCTGTCGAATTCATCGATGAGCCGCTGCCCTTTCGTTACCTAAATGTTGATGGCGACTGGCAATCCATCACATTGCCCTCAAAATCTCTGGCATTTACCTGGTGCCAGGTGCCTTTTATCTATCAGCTAACAGACACCATGGAGACGGGATTGACGGTTAACTGGAAGGACAAAGAGCCCCAAAAGTTTGATCAAATGAATTTATCGGCTGCAATTGGTGCCGAGTTATTCCAGCGTACCGGCGAGATTCAACAGGTTACCGTGATGTTGAATCCAAAGGCTTTATTTGTTGAAACCCATCACGCAAGGCATTGATTATGATTCGAATGATAAACTTCACCACCCTGTTATTGATTGTTGTAACACTTGGTGCCGGATGTTCGCTCAAGCAGAGTGACACTATGTCGTCCAGCCTCTCTGAGAAACGGATTTTTAATCCCATGCTCAATGGCGAGTGGATTGGTAATGGTATTTCATATAGCGCCTATCGTGATGGAGAGGGGCCCGGTAAAGGATTAACTTCCAGGGAACATATTCTGGAAGATCTGCAAATTATTGCTAAACGATGGAATTTAATTCGGGTCTATGGCTCTGACCCGCAGACCCAGAATATTCTCGAGGTAATCGAGGAAAATGACCTGCCGATCCGTGTGCTATTGGGCATTTGGCTGGATGGACATAAGAGCGATGCTGTCAATAATGAACAGGTAAGACTCGGCATTGAGCTCGCGAATCGGTTTCCCGAGATCGTGGTCGCAGTCAATGTGGGTAACGAGATATTCGTATTCTGGTCTTGGCACAAGATAGATGATATGGATAAGGTGATTGGGAAAATCAGGCAGGTTCGCGAAAATATTAAACAACCCGTCACCGTCAGTGATGACTACAATTTTTGGAATAAGCCGGAGGCACAAAAAGTTGCCGATGAAATCGATTTTATCTGTCTGCATGGCTATGCGATCTGGAATAAACAACTACTCAAGGATGGGATGGCCTGGACAGAAGCAACCTATCGGGATATTCAGAAACGCCACCCTGATCATCGTATTGCTTTTTGTGAGACGGGATGGCCCACCAGCAAGGTATCCACAGGTGATAGCGATGAGGCCAGGTTAGTTAAAGGCAAGGTTGGTGAAACCGAGCAAGAAATCTTCTTTGATCAGTATGATCAATGGGTTGATCGCAATCAGGTGATCTCTTTTTACTTTTCATCTTTTGATGAAGAGTGGAAAGGAGGTTTTGATGGCGTAAACCCGATGGCAAAGATGGAAAAACACTGGGGCCTCTATAAATCGGACAGAACTCCGAAAAAGGCGCTGCAGTAAAGTTCAAATGAAAAGTGACTACTCAAGAGGTTAATGATGATGATTCAAGATAAATTTAAATTGGGTGCGATGCGCATTCTGATGCTCTCACTAGGTACTGTATTGGTAGTCGGTTGTGGTAGTGACTCTACCGAGGATCCATTTAAAACGATCGTTACTGAGTCACCTAAAAAAACTTATAACCTGGTATGGAGTGATGAGTTTGATGGTACGACTTTAAATGCAGCCAACTGGGTACATGAAACCGGAGCAGGGGGTTGGGGTAATAATGAACTGCAATTTTATCAGGCAGACAATACTACCGTAGCAGGGGGTGTTTTAACCATTGAAGCGCGTGAGGAGTCAACAGGTAGTCCCGGGCCTTACACATCCTCTCGAATTATATCGGATGGTTTGCAGTCTTTTCAGTTTGGTAAAGTAGATATACGTGCCAAGTTACCCGAAGGAAAAGGAATCTGGCCGGCATTATGGATGCTGGGTCAGACCATTACGGATTACCCTCAACGGGGAGAAATCGACATCATGGAAATGAAGGGTTCCGAAAATGATAAGATCTTTGCCACCATACACTGGGATGATTCCGATGATGATTCCGGATTACGCGTATTCAGTGGGAGTAGCAAAACGCTGAAATCGGGCACTTTCTCTGATAAGTTCTACGTGTTCAGCATCGAGTGGGATGCAGAGCAAATCAGGTGGTATGTCGATGGTGAGGTATTCTATGGAGAAGATATTACCGACCCTAAAAAGTCTGAACTCACGCTGCCTTTCTTTTTCTTGATCAATTTAGCCGTTGGTGGTGATTTTGATGGTGATCCGGATGGATCCACTACTTTCCCCCAACAGCTGGTGGTTGATTACATCCGTGTTTATGAAGAAGTCGTCCCATAATGTTGGCTGCAGGGTATTTTGGATGAAATTGTGAGGGTTGACGGTTTTCGCTGATTGCATAATCTATGTCATGGTGTTGTGGTAATGTCGAGATAAAATAATTCGGCATTAAGATGAAAAAAGTCTTCTGATTTGAACAGAAAGAGATATGCTTAAAGCCAGCTGGCTGTTATTACTCTCTCTGTAAGTCCAAGGCGCTTGATTAACATGACTGAAGAAACCCAGAACATTCTAGATACTATTAACCTGAATACGGCGCTTTCCAATACCCTGGCCCTCGTACTTGCGGGTGGTCGAGGGTCTCGTTTAAAGCAGCTCACCGACTTACGTTCCAAACCCGCGGTTCCTATCGCGGGTAAGTTCAAGATTATTGATTTTCCGCTTTCCAACTGTATCAATTCGGGCATTCGCCGCATTGCGGTGGTGACGCAATATCGTTCGCATACCCTGAACCAGCATGTACAAAGGGGTTGGAATTTTCTTCAATCCGATTTTAATGAGTTCGTAGAGCTGTGGCCGGCGCAACAACAGACGGAGAATGAGTCCTGGTACCAGGGAACAGCCGATGCGGTTTTTCAAAACCTGACCCTGATTGAATCCATAAATCCGGACTTCATCCTGGTGCTCGCGGGTGATCATGTTTACAAGCAAAATTACAGCTTGATGTTACGGGATCATATCAACAAGGGTGCGGATATCTCGGTAGCCTGTATCGAGGTGCCTGTCGAGGAAGCGTCTGAATTCGGGGTGCTCGGTATCGATGATGAAGAAAACATCATTTCATTCGTGGAAAAACCCAAGGACCCACCTACCATACCAGGACGACCGGACCGGTCACTGGCCAGTATGGGTATCTATATATTCAATGCGAGAATGCTATCCGATGACCTGGCCAAGGATGCCTTTAACAAGGACTCCACGCATGATTTTGGCAAGGATATTATCCCGGCGTCCATTGGCAAGCATCGAATTGTCGCCCACCCTTTTGCCAAGAGCGCTATCAAGAACCCGAACTATGATGAGCCATACTGGCGTGATGTGGGTACCCTGACTGCCTATTGGGAAGCCAATATTGATTTAACCAAGCTGTTACCCCGGCTGGATTTATATGATGATAATTGGCCAATACGTACGGTGCACTATCAGCGTCCTGCGGCCAAGTTCAATTATAATTTCAAGGAGCGCTTGGGTACGGCAATCAATTCAGTAGTTTCTGCGGGTTGCATCGTGTCCGGGTCGACGGTAGAGCAATCCATTTTGTTTAACCGGGTACGGGTGAATTCCTATTCACATTTAAAGGAATGCGTGATTCTGCCCAATTGCGATATAGGCCGTAATTGCCGGTTAACTCGAGTAGTCATCGATATGAACTGTCGAATCCCGGAAGGAACGGTAATTGGAGAAGATCCAGAACTCGATGCAGAGCGTTTTCATCGCAATGAAGACGGTATTGTACTGGTCACTGCGCCGATGTTAGCCAGGCTTGAGAGCGACTAATCGAATTATACGGGTAGGGTTATGGATATCGAGATTGAACTTGATCATATTCGACCCTTCATTGACAAGGGTAACTATCATGCGGCCATGAATCTTGCTATATCGGCGATGAATCAATGCCGGCGCGAAAACGATCAGGTTGGAACCGATCGTTTCCTGGAGTTGATCCAGGAAATCACCGATATCATGACCGCCCAATTCGGCAGCCGGGCCTAATCCTCATCGGCAGCGCCTAGTGGAGGCTAATCTGCGCGTGCTTAGCCTCTTTCATGAGCTTGCGAAAATCTTCACCACTCAAATGCAATAAATCACTATGAGTGCCTGCTTCGATGAACACATCCTCCAGGTGCTCAAGGTCATCATCGATGACGACCGGAATGTTATAGGCTTCTCCCAACGGTGGAATGGCACCGGTTTCGCAATCAGCAAAGAGATCATGCAGCTCGTCTTCTTTCACTAGCGCTAGATTACGATGTAATTTTTTATTCACGTTGTGGATCTTGACGTGATGATCACCTGAGACCAGAGCCATGACGTATCCGTCATCATCGCCCAGAATGACCGCCTTCACCATTTTTTCAGCGGGGATATGAGCAGACTTAGC
>JASJBW010000005.1 GCA_030066315.1 Gammaproteobacteria bacterium | reverse complement strand
GTAATCTTGCTATTGCCTTCCAGGATGGCGGTGAAAGCACGTAGCCGATGAGATAACGTATCAGTTTCTATCAACATCTGTTTATCAGCATTACTCAAGGGTAAGATGCCCACGAGGTTATTGGTGAGTTCTTCGCTGGTGAGCTTGTCCAGTATTTTCCAGTCCGCCTGGAGTTCATTGTGATCCAGATAAGTCTTTAACGCGGTATTAAATTCCGATTTTTCCAGTTCAGCAGGTTCTTCTACGTCGTTAAAATCAGCATAAAACGCTGACCAGTCTGGCCTGATCAGGCGATAACCCCGGGTTGTGCTGAGTTCTTCAATCAGGCGGAAACGGCATAATCCCGTTAAAATAATTTCCAGTCGACCATCCGAAATTTCCTGGTAGCGGGTAATGCGCCCAGCACAACCAATTTGAAATAAATCGGGCTTGGCACTGTCATCTCGTGGCTGAATCATGCCGATCAAATGATGGCTTTCCATCGCGTCCTGCAGCATGTTGAGGTAACGAGGTTCAAAAATGTTGAGAGGTAACTGGCCGCCGGGTAAAACCACTGCATTGGCCAAAGGGAAAATGGGTAAGGTTTCCGGTAATTCTGCAAAGTTTTGCATGAAAGGTGAATGTGGAATCATGACTCTTCTCTTAGGCGTTTAACGGAATATCCACGGCATACTGTAGTAAGATGTCAAGATCTACAATCTCCAGGGTTTTTATATGAGTGGCCTCGAGTATGACCTGTGGAGCGACACCGTTCTCAAAAGCTTCTTTCCAGCGGCTGGCACACAAGCACCAACAATCGCCTTCCTGGAGGCCGGGAAAATCAAATTCAGGAACGGGGGTCATCAGATCATTACCTTCATTTTTTGAGAACTGAAGAAATAGATCGCTGACTACAGCACAGATGGTATGCAATACACGGTCTTGTGAGTCTGTGTGGCAACTACCATCCCGATAAAATCCTGTCTTGGGTAAATGGCTACAGACCTGTAGTTCGGAACCGAGTACATTTTTATCCTTGATCATGAATATCTCTTTTCAATGCGATAGACATAAGTTTGTCTACCCAGACATAAAAATGTTCCGTTTTGATGAATAGTTCAACGTAAATCAAGAATGAGTTTGAAACAATGCTGAAGAATCTAGCCCAAGTGCTAAACTTGGTTCATGCATAGGTATTTCTGAATACCAGGCATATATATAAAATAATATTCTGTTAATCTGCATGTCTAAAAAGTCACAAAATCATAAAATCCCTATCATTCTTGATTTAGAGTCATCAGGATTTGATCCTGAAAGTTACCCCATTGAAGTTGGTATCTGCCTGCCCAGTGGTAAACGTGTTTCATCACTCATTTACCCAGCAGAATCCTGGGTACATTGGGACGATATGGCTGAAAAGATACATCATATTACTAACGAGAAGTTGCTGCAGCACGGTAAGCCGATCGCTAAGGTTGCAAAATCCTTGAATAAATTATTAACGCATCACACTGCTTTTGCAGAGAGCTGGGTGGTGGAAAGACCCTGGATGGAGATGCTCTTTGCTGAAGCAGGCCAGGAGATGAGTTTTCAGTTAAAAAGCCTGGATTCAATCACTTCTGATGAGCAAAAAGCCATTTGGGAGGAGGTCAATACTGAAGTGGTGGCCAGGAATAACCTGCAACGACATCGTGCCAGTACCGATGCCTGGATTATTCAGCAAACCTTTATTCAAACGGCAAAGCAGACATAGCGATAATTACGGTAATTTTAATGCTGATCAGTCTTGACCTGATCAACCGTCAAGATGGGTCGGTGTTTACTTTTATGGTCTAAATAGTGCCTAAATTCGTCTAGCTCTGTGATAGGGGGCTGACAACTTATTCCCTCGCAGATATAGGCGCAGACGATATCATCCAGGGGTTCTTTATCGCCCATTTCAATCGGTAGTTCGATAGCACGATCAATGGCAAAACATAATAAGTCTGGTAAGTATTTCTTGAACACCAAGGCCTGCCAGGCTTGCATTTGGTCAGCACCCCCTCGTAAGATGATAATCGTGGCAGAGTGGAAATAAGCATCCAATACATTCAGCATTGAGCAATACATGACAGGGTATTGCATGAATCTATGAGCCGTTGCGCATAAGGATTTCTCGACGCTGTTTAGCAAGCCTGTTTGTCCGCTGAGTAAACCCAGGTATTGAAGTGCTGCCGCGGCAATACCATTTCCTGAAGGCATGGCATCATCGTTATAACTTTTATGTCGTAAAATTAATTGTTCATGATCATGGCTGGTGAAATAAAAGCCACCATCATTGGGATCTTCAAAAAGATGTATCAAGCTTTGTGCAATTTCATGGCTCCAGTTATAAAGCTCGTTATCCCAATGATTTTGTAATGCTTCAATAATAGCCATCAACAGGTAGGCGTAATCATCCAGGTAAGCATTCAGATAAGCTTTTTGATCTTTGTAGGTAGCGACTAAGCGCCCATTTGACCACAGGGATTGCTTAATGAAATATAAAGCCTTATCTGCTGACAGTTCATAACGAGGTTCATTGAGTACCCTGGCGCTAAGATACATGCCTCGTATCATCAGGGCATTCCATGATACGAGTATTTTGGTATCGGTTGCGGGACGGATGCGTTGCGAACGTTGTCGATAAAGTCTTTGTTTGCTTCGATCAATAATGCCTTGAATATCGCTCCGAGGATGTTGATATTTTTCGGCTAACTGCCCTATATCCATAAAAGTGTGCAGGTGCCATGTGTCTTCAAAATTTGACCGGCGATTCAGTCCAAAACTCTGTTCGAATAAAAAGGCTTCATCCTCATTCAGTACCGCTGACACCTGTTTTGGTGTCCATGTGTAAAATTTTCCTTCTTCTCCTTCAGAGTCGGCATCCTGTGCAGAATAGTACCCGCCTTCAGCTGACTGCATTTCCTGCAAGGTCCATTCTGCAGTTTGTCGTATCGCACAGTCAAAATAATAGTCAGGTTCAATTTGATAGGCCCAGGCATACAGGGCTAAAAGTTGCCCATTGTCATATAGCATTTTTTCAAAATGTGGGATCATCCAAAGTTCATCTGTGGAATATCGATAGAAACCGCCTCCGATGTGATCAAATAACCCCCCTTTGGCCATCTGTCGGGCTGTATTTAACCCTGCTTGCAGTAAGGGCCACTGCTCCTCACCATAAATAAACCATTGGCGAAAAGTACGTTCTACAGTAAAGGGATGAGGAAATTTGGGTTTAGGAGTGAAGCCACCATGGCGGGTATCGTACTGTTCCATTAATTGTTGACTAAAAAGTGCCATAGCCTTTTCATCCAGTGCCACTATTTCGCTAGGACTTGATTGCAGGGACTGCAGCTGTTCACGTACTAAAGTATTTTGTTGTTGGATATCGCCCTGACGATCCGCGAAGGCATGATGTAGTGCAGTTAATATTTCTTTGAATGAACGCAAACCATGACGTCTCTGTGGGGGGAAATAGGTGCCGGCAAAAAAAGGAGTATGATCATCAGGCATCAAAAAGATTGTTAGTGGCCATCCACCACCACGGCCGGTCAACACCTGGTGGGACAGTTGATAAATTTTGTCCAGATCGGGCCTTTCCTCACGGTCTACCTTGATATTCACGAAGTACTCATTCATCAAGGCTGCGGTGTCTTTGTCTTCGAATGATTCATGTGCCATGACATGGCACCAGTGGCAGGCTGAATAACCGATTGATAACAGTATGGGTTTATGCTCATTGCGAGCCTGCTCCAGTGCAGCCTCACCCCAGGCCCACCAATTTACCGGGTTATCAGCATGCTGTAACAGGTAGGGGCTGGTTTCTTTAGCCAGATGATTTTGCGAATTAGCCATTGTGCTCTCGCCTAGTTTTCTGGCTTACTATGACATAAGTCTTTTAAAAAATATCCCGACATTAATCTGGAGATAGGCGATGTCACCAATCAATGCTAAAGGCAGCTGTTTATGTGGGAAGGTAAAATATCAAATCACGGGACATATGGGTATCTTTCAATATTGCCATTGTTCCCGCTGTCGGAAATTCACCGGTAGCGCGCATGCGGCCAACCTGTTCGTTTCACCTCAGAATTTCAGTTGGATAGCAGGTGAGGATCAGGTGGGTCGATTTGAACCTGAAGGCACCAAACATTTTGCCACTTGTTTTTGCCGCAACTGCGGCTCATCATTACCCTGGCTCGCCAAATCAGGGCGAACGGTCATCATTCCTGCAGGCACCCTTGACACTCGTATTGACTTAAAACCTTTCCAGAATGTTTTCTGGGACTCCAGGGCGACCTGGTATGAAGAGGTTTGTGAGCTGCCCAAGTATGCAGAATTACCTTGAATCATGAAGCATATCATCAGGGCATTGCAGTGATCATATAACGGGTAATTTCATCTCAGAGCAGCATATGCGGATATTCACATACATTATTATTTTACTTTTATTTACTTCGAGCCATGTTTATGCACAGGAACAGAGTGCGCCCGTTAATTTAGAGGCTAAAGAAATCGTAGTACTACTACATGGCTTGGCACGCAGTAATATTGCCATGTGGCGGCTGAAAATGAGGCTGGAAGATGCCGGTTATCATGTTGAGCAGGTGGGTTATCGTTCATTAACACAAACACCGGCAGAGATTGTTCAAGATATCAGCGCGCAAATCGATCGTTGCTGCCAGTCGATCAATCATAAAGTTCATTTTGTGGGGCATTCTCTGGGCGGTTTATTGATTCGTGCTTATCTCGAAAACAACCCGATGGAGAATCTGGGGAGGGTTGTTCTGATGGGTACGCCCAATCAGGGCACGGCAGTTGCCGATTATTTTCGTGATAAGTGGTGGGCGCAGTTTGTCGGCCCCACCGCATTGGCATTAGGTACGGGGGAAGATAGTTTTCCTAATTCCCTGAGTGACCCGGATTACCCGGTAGGTGTCATTGCCGGATTTATCGACAATGATCTGAATGATGAACTACTGCCGGGTAGTGATGATGGTTTGGTCAGCATCGACTCGACTCGATTGAAGGGCATGGGAGATTTTATTGTTGTTAGATCCCAGCACACGATGATGCGCTACAACGAAGAGGTGGCGAGCCAAACGATTGCTTATCTTAAAAATGGTCAATTTAATCACTCTGGCGATCAATAACTTAGTGTTATCGCTGATAAGTAAAGTTAATAGAATTCCTTAACGCATGGTATGAATCGTTTACACTGGTGTTGTTGCTTCAGCCAGCCACGAGTAGTTTATTGAGTCATCCCATTGATCGACTAAAAGTCTTATCGGCAGGTATCCTGAGTCTGATACTGATGCTGGGAATTGCACGCTTTGCGTACACTCCGTTGTTGCCCTTGATGCAGCAACAAGCCGGCCTCGGTATTGCTCAGAGTGGTTGGTTGGCGGCCATTAATTACATGGGATACCTCTGTGGTGCCATTTTAGCGTCTTCCATTAATGACCTGATTGTGAAAGATAAACTCTTTCGTATGGGGCTCATCGTGGCTGTGATCACCACCCTAATGATGGGTTTGACTCATGATGTCTGGATCTGGGCTATATCGCGGTTTTTTGCCGGGTTAAGTAGTGCGGCGGGTTTGTTATTGGGTTCCGGACTGATTATGAATTGGTTAATTCGCCAAGAACATCGTTCCGAACTGGGCATTCATTTCTCAGGACTGGGTCTGGGCATCGCATTTTGCGCACTTGCGGTTGAATGGTTAAGTGGTGAATTTAACTGGAGTCAACAATGGTTAATCTTATCATTGCTCGGCGTATTGATACTGGTGCCTGCCTGGTCCTGGTTGCCAAAACCAGATAATACGGCTTTTACCCATAGCGGCAAAGCCATGTTGGATAACCCTCCCAGTCATCTGTTCTTGCGTTTGTTCATGGCGGCGTATTTTTGTGCAGGGGTTGGATATGTGATCAGCGCGACTTTCATTGTGGCCATCGTGGATAGCATGCCGGGGCTTGAAGGTAGTGGTACGTGGACCTTTTTTATCATGGGACTAGCAGCGGCGCCAGCCTGTATCTTTTGGGATCTGGTGGCTCGGCGAATCGGCGATTTGAATGCGTTAATCAGTGCATTTGTATTCCAGATTGTCGGCATACTCCTTCCCGTGATGTTCCCAGGTTTGATTACAACCCTTCTGGGTGCCGCTTTATTTGGCGGAACCTTTATTGGTATTGTTAGCCTCGTGTTAACCATGGCGGGTCGATATTATCCTACGCGGCCAGCCAAGATGATGGGTAAGATGACTATTGCCTATGGAGTGGCACAAATATTGGCCCCCGCCATTACCGGGTTTATCGCGGAAATCCGAGGCCAATACATCGATGGTCTTTATATGGCGGCAGCATGCATGATGCTAGGATTGATATTAATGCTTAAGTTAAGAACTTTATCTTTAATAGAGGAACAATCGTTATCTTCATAAGCCAATATTAAAAATGACTCTGGAACATTATTAAATTATGTTGCCAATCTCTGATTCTCGTAGTTGCGTTAAATGGTTGTCAATACTTATCGTCATAAAATTCAGAGTAAAATAAAAAAATTTCTTAGGTGTGAGTGGGTATAACAAGAATGCATTATTTCTTTTTAGGTATAGCGATTGTTGCTGAAGTGGTGGCTACCAGCGCATTAAAAGCTTCGCAGGAATTTACTCAATTGGTTCCCAGTTTGATAGTAATCTTGGGTTATGGGGCTGCATTTTATTTTTTATCGCTGGTGTTAAAGACGATACCCGTTGGTATTACCTATGCTATTTGGTCTGGCCTGGGTATCGTCTTAGTGACATTAGTGAGCATGGTGATTTATAAACAGATTCCTGACCTGGCGGCTGTCATTGGGATGCTGTTTATAGTGAGTGGTGTTGTCATTATCCATGTGTTTTCTAAAACAGCCGGGCATTAATCGATCGAAATGTACAATAAAAAAAATGATGATGCTTGTTTATAATACAGAATATGTGAAGCCGGATTAGACTTGCACAGGTTTATTCCAGGAGTCTCATCAATGAAAGAAGATGAAATAAAGAACGGGTCTTGTAAAAATATCGATGGCGTCGATAAGGTTTATTACGACGGGTATTGGATCAAATTCTATCATCCCCCTGAGGATAATTTAACCGATAAAAAGCGGCTTATTCAGTCGTTGACCAGGCGACTTTTTAATCATATGGAACACGGTATCAATATACCGGGCCGATTGCTGGATCAAATTCGTGATGAATACGACAATGAGAACGATCCGGCCAAAAAAAGAGTAAAAGGGGCCATGCTGGCTGGGGCGCTATTTAATCGGGCTGCCGATATTTTTAACCAACTGGTCGAGCTGGAAGCCTGCGGCGTTAAAATACTACCCGGTAATGATTTGATGCATGCTTGTGGAGAGTGTTTGCAAGAAGCGCTCAAGTACGGGAAGCTGGTAAAACATCGCAATGGGGATGAAGGTATTGATGAACTCTGGGGTGAGCCTTTCAAGGCATTCATACTGTCCATTGAGGATTTCTACCGCAGCCGTTATATCAAGATCTCACTCACCATGAAGAATATTGACCAGGTTGCACAATACATGGTCAACTGTATGAAGAGTGATCCGCGTAATCAGGGGCTTGAGGGATTAATTCTCAACTATGCGGCAAAAGCCCGAAGTAAGTGTGAAACCCTTCGAACCGATGCAGCCATATTCGATGTTTGGACTGACTTTGTTGTCGCGGGTGAAAAGGTGCAGGAATTCAAGACACATGCCCCCGATCTTGTAGATGAAACAGCCATTCTGGATGATATGGATCGGCGACATTTATTGGATCAGGGCGTGCGCTTGATTGCTGATATCACCCGTGCCCGAACCTCCATGCCTAAAAGTACGGATAAATATTTGCAGATGTGTAAGCGTTATCAATCCAGGCATTGTTAAGGGTTGAAAGCGATATGGAATTATTGATTCAGCTGGGTGGTATCTATTGTCTATCGCTAGTGGTTTTTCACTTGTTATTTTGGCGATTATTTCAATGGCACGAGGAGTTGCCCAGGCTGAGTCGGCTTAATCAAGCCATTATGCAGGTATTAAATCTCAGTCTGACCTTTGCCTTTGTCATTTTTGCTTATCTTTCACTGTTTCATACCCAGGCATTGTTAACTTCTGATCTGGGACAGGCTTTACTGGCATTGATAGCCTTATTCTGGTTTGTCCGGGCGATTCAGCAAATTATGTTCTTTAAATTAAAGCACTGGATTTCCTGGGCCTTCCTGGCATTTTTCTTATTAGGCTCAGGTATCTATGGTCTGCCGTTATTGATGGTTACATAAATAACGGTAAAAAATCGGGAATGTAAGGCCTCAACGAAGCGCCCTCACCATTTCCAGCAAATGGTCTGAATCCCATTCACGCCCCCCAATGGCTCGGTAATGCAAACGCCCCTGAGGGTCGACAACAAACGTAGTGGGTAACCCCTTGACGGGCCATTGTTGGATGATCGTTCCGGATTGATCCATCAACATTTGGAAATCGATTGGATAATCCCCCGTGAAACTGAAAATGGTGTCCTCATCCTCGCCGACGTTGATGGCTATCATCTCAATGCCCTGGTCTTTGATCTTTGCCCAGGCCCGATTCATGGAGGGGATTTCCTCTCGGCAGGGTGGACACCAGGTGGCCCAGAAATTGACGATGACCGGTTTGCCTTGAAATTGGGATAATTGGAATAATTCACCATCCATATCCGGTAATTCGAAAGCGGGTGCCATGGGTAAATCCTTGATCAGCGTCAGTGACTCTTTTTGGGCATTCAAAGTGCTGAAGGATGAGAACAAGATCAAGCCCATCAAGCAGAAGCATGAAGTGATTGTTTTTTTCATTAACGATCTTTGGGGCATTCGATTTGTGTGATCCAATGTGATTGAGTTTGATTATCCTCTTTCCAGATGACCTGTAAATCAAAAAAAGATCCTGGTGGCAGACCAAAACTGATCATGCCCCAGTTATAATCACCCCCGGGCTCAAACACCTGTGTTGTAGGGAACGTGGCCCAGCGAAAGGCTAGTTGTGCTGCGTTATTGACGTCACGGCCTTTCCATTCCTGTAGCCATTGCTCTTTGAGTTTAATACCTCGTGTTTCTGCAGAGGTACGTATGATCCAGTCCTTTAGGTTATAACTCAAAGAGGTCCCTTTAGGGGTGGTTGTGGTGTTCTTGCCGATGGTTTGTAACACGCACTGGGTACCAATGTCATTCGCAGTCTCTCGGGTAAATCCCCTGGCGAGGAAAAATCCCCGTGTCTGATCCGGTAATCTTTGAATGAGTTCCAGAGAGAGTGCTCCTTGCAATAATTTCCAGCTTTTAAGTTGAGTTTCTGCATCAATGCCGCGTTCTACGTTGGCCATCACCGGAAGTGTTGTGATGAGTAAGATGCTTAAAACCCAGAGAGTCACTGGATGATTACTCATTCAAATGATCGCGTACACCACGCAGAACGATATCGGTATAACCAACGATACCCACCACCTTTTTATTATCAATAACGGGGACGCGACTTAGGCCGAAGTTTTCAAAAAGACGGGTGCAATAACGGATATCCATATCGGGATCCACGCTGATGACTGGTTTGGACATAATTTCATAGATATTGACTCGGCTGGGAGATTTATCCCGGGCCAGTACTTTCTTAGCAATATCTGAAAGCAAGACAATGCCATACTCATCATCATCATGTCGCATGTTAACAATGAAACATTTAGACTCAACATGCTCCGAATTTTTCAGCACATCAGCCACGGTATCCATGCCATCCACCAGATCAAAATCAGGTTTCATGACGTCTTTAACGCGTATCACGTGTTTGCTGCTCATAGTTCTTCCTCCACAAGTTCACTTAATTCGCTGACCTGGTGAGAAACACCAACGGCATCCTCAACATCGATACTGAATGCGATACCACTGCCAGGATTGGCATCAAACTCTCCTGCTTCTGCAATGGTTTCAAGAATGTCGCGGGTGAGATGCTCTTCGACCAATAACAAGGTGACGTCACGTTGAGTTTCCAGGCTTAGGCCCAGGAAGGTTTTGGATGCTTGCAATCCTTCACCCCGGGCACTCGTAATCACGGTGGAGCCGGTGGCGCCCTTTTCTCTTGCGGCATCAACAATCGTGTCAGTGATTGTATCTTCGGTCAGTGCAATAATCAGTTTAAAGTGCATGACAACCTCTCATCAGGTTTTTTGGTTTTTAGATCGTTTGGCGGTCCATTCTGAAAACTGGGCATAAGCCATAACGGACATGATTGGAAATAAACTGGCGAAGGCAATGAGGCCAAACCCATCCAGCAAGGCACTGCGTCCGGGAACGGTGGTGGATAAACCCAGTCCCAGTGCAGCCACCAGGGGGACGGTCACCGTTGAAGTGGTAACCCCCCCGGAGTCATAAGCCAGCGCTATGATCATCCTGGGGGCATACCAGGTCTGTATGACCACAAAGACATACCCCGTAATAATGTACCAGTAGAGTGGGGTACCGGTAACGATTCGATAAGCGCCAAGCCCAATTCCGATGGCTACGCCCAGGGCCACCGCGATACGTAATCCCCAAATGCCAATGCTTCCGGCAGAGACCTGGTTGGCCTTGATGGCAACGGCCAACAGTGAAGGTTCGGCGATGGTCGTCGAAAATCCTATGGCAAAGGCAAATAGATAGACCCATTTGTAATCCCACCAGCCCAGCACCTTTTCACTATCACCATGAGCGATAAAAGAGGGATCGGTTAGTTGTTGAGCCATCAGTTTACCCAGGGGGAACAAGGCGGCTTCAAGGCCTTCAAGAAAAAAGCCCAGGCCCAATAAGACCAGGATGAATCCTGTAATAATCTTTTTCAGATTGGGGATAGGTTTACGTAGAACCGCCAGTTGAAAGCCAAAAATAATGGCGGCGATCGGTAAGACATCCCAAATCGTGGATATAATCGTAAAAAACAGGTCGGTCAGGATATGCATCGCTATTTTTTAGACCACCATGCCGTAGCCCATAACAAAAATCATGGGTGTGAGTGATGCAAATGCGATTAAGCCAAAACCATCCGTCATTGGATTACGCCCCTTGATAGAGCTGGCTAATCCCACTCCCAAAGCAGTGACCAGGGGTACGGTAATGGTAGATGTCGTCACACCCCCCGAATCATAAGCGATGCCGATTATTTCCTGGGGCGCAAATATGGTCATAATCACGACTCCGATATAACCGACAATAATGAGATATTGAATGGGCCAGCCTTTAATGATTCTGAAAACACCGATTAAAATCGCAAAACCCACTGACACGGCGACGGTGATACGTAAACCAAAGGCGTAGCTGGCACGGGCCTTTTCGTCATCCTCGATCATATTACCGCTGGCGGCAACCTTGGCGGCTTCATCCGCAACCGCAATCAGGGCAGGTTCTGCTACCGTAGTGCCAAAACCCAGGGCAAAAGCAAACACCAATAACCAGAAAATACTACCCTTGCTGGCGAAAGAGTAGGCCATGGTTTCACCAATAGGGAATAAGCCCATGTTCAGCCCATGAACAAACAGGGTCAGGCCGATCACGACAAATACAATGCCAATAGCGATTTCACCAAAGTTGGGAATAGGCTGTTGCAGCACGGCCAATTGAAAAAACCCGATTACCAGAATGATTGGTAACAGGTCGCGCAGACTATCCAGCAGTGATGAAACAATCGCCCTGAAGGGTTTCATTAAGCTATGGGGCCCGAAATTATTGTTGGTTATGAACTTTCGAGTGAGGGATTATAAATCAGTCAAATGTATTATTTGTAAAAAAATCGATGGCTAAACAAAAATAATTATTTTTGTTTATTCAAGTTAATGCCACGTTTTAAGTCGATCATCTCACCAATGATCGCGAATTCTCCATCTTCTGACAAGAAAAGGGTTTTTTCATTGAAAGGTATTCTATAAAGCTTATCGATTTGGGTCCGGGTGGGCGTCGCAATGGGTGCAGCTCCCAGTCGCTGTTGCAAGTAGTTCAGGTTCGGTATTGAAGCCGAAAGAGCAGCGGGTTTAACTTCGAAGTTTTTGGCCCACCTATCGTACAGATCTTCTGGCCACTGAGATTGGAAAAAAGCAATCGCCTGGTCTATTTGTTCGGCCGTTAAGATTTGTTCAAATGCAGGCATCTGGCCGCCAATTTTAACGCCACCTTCGCGGATTTGTTCGCGTAATACGGGTAAGTCGTGATGCCATGCATGCGCAGTACCATTCAGTGGAGGTGGTGGGTAAAACCCATTGGCATCTACCTGTTTCCAATGGGGTGTGGCTTCCGCATTTTGTCCATGGCAACTGGCACAATACTGTTGAAACACTTTTTCTCCTGCTGCCACCTGATCGGGTGTATACCATTTCAAATGGGCAGGGTTAGACGCCATTACAGCTTGAGGGCCTAAAAGAATGAACCCAATTATCAATAAATATTTCATTGTGTTGCCTCTGAAACCTGTTGAGCCTGTGAGCATACTTTTTTAGAGAGTGTAGGTGATTTTATCGATGGCACAATCGCTTAACAGAGTTTGAGGCTCAATCATGCGAAGGGTTCAAAAGATTCTACCGTTAAATTAACTCATGATCTGGGCATGAGCATTAACCCGTTATGCTGCAACCTCAAAAGGGTTTAAGAAGCGTAAAATATACTTTTATTAGAAAAAAGTTTCCAAAAGGAAACAAAGTTTATTATCATGTTGGTAACTATTCAGTTTGGTGCCATGAGATGAATTCTGCATCTGTTTTTCAACCGTTAAAATTGGGCGAAAAGGTTAAGGCAATCCGCCTGCAGCATAAATGGACACTCGACGAAGCGGGCAAAAGAACCGGCCTGGCCAAGTCGACGCTTTCAAAGATTGAAAACGAACAGGTGTCGCCATCGTTTGATGTCGTTCAACGCCTGGCCGCAGGTCTGGGCATTGATGTGCCCCAACTCTTTGTTTCCAGTCAGGAAAACCTGATTTCCGGCCGCAGGGCCTACAATCGTAAAGGTGAGGGCCGTATCCACCCGACTGCAACCTACGAGCATGAGTTGTTGGCTACAGCCTTAACGAACAAAAAAATGGTGCCTTTTAAAACGACCGTACACGCACGTTCCTTTGATGAATTTTCCGATTGGGTGCGCCACTCCGGAGAAGAATTCCTGTTGGTTTTATCAGGTGTGATCACTTTTTTCAGTGAATTTTATGAACCTGTGACCCTGGCTGAGGGTGATAGTATTTATTACGATGCCGGGATGGGGCACGTTTGTGTTTCTGAAAGTGAACAGGATGCGCAAATTCTATGGGTTTGCACCCCTTCAGATGATTTAAATATTGAATAATTTCCAATAGGAAAGGTATAACCATGACTGACAATGATGAACAATTGCTCAAGACAGCTTTGTATGATTTGCATGTAGAATTGGGGGGCAAAATGGTGCCTTTTGCGGGTTACTCAATGCCAGTGCAATACCCGATGGGTATTATGGAAGAGCATAAACATACTCGCCATCAGGCGGGTTTGTTCGATGTCTCACACATGGGTCAGGTCCGAATCAGCGGAGACAATGCTGCGCTCGCTCTGGAGCGCCTGATGCCTGTGGATGTGGTTAACCTCGGTGAGATGAAGCAACGATATGCCTTATTCACGAATGAAAAAGGTGGCGTCATGGATGACCTGATGGTTACGAATGCAGGCGATTACCTGTTCCTGGTGGTGAATGCAGCTTGCAAGGAACAAGATATCAGTCACCTGCATCAGCATCTTGGCGATGATTGTGAAATTGAGGTGTTGGAAGACTATGCCTTACTGGCCTTGCAGGGACCTGAAGCGGGTGCGGTTATGGCGCGGTTGGCACCCAAGAGCCAAGATATGGTATTCATGACGGCTGCTCAAATTGATATTGATGGCGTCGAATGTTTTGTTACCCGATCTGGTTATACCGGTGAGGATGGTTTTGAAATTTCGGTACCGAATAAGCAGGCCGAACAATTGGCCCGAACACTTCTGGTACAACCCGAAGTTGAACCGGTTGGACTGGGTGCGCGCGATTCCCTGAGATTAGAAGCCGGTCTCTGCCTGTATGGCCATGATTTAGATACGGAAACCACGCCAGTGGAATCGACTTTATTATGGGCCTTGAGTAAATCCAGGCGGGCAGATGGTGAACGACCAGGTGGGTATCCAGGTGACGATATCATTATGTCTCAAATAACCGATGGGGTATCACGCAAACGCGTAGGCTTGAAAGCCCAAGGAAGAATGCCTGTCAGGGAAGGAGCGGTCTTAGTGGATGCCGATGATCAAGAAGTTGGAGTCGTGACCAGTGGAGGTTTTGGTCCGACCGTGGAAGGCCCTGTGGCCATGGGGTACGTTAAAACGGATTATATTGCGATAGATACCGTGCTTTTTGCAATGGTGCGTGACAAGAAAGTCGAAGTGACGGTCAGTAAAATGCCTTTTGTAGAGCAACGTTATTATCGTGGTTAGGTTTAAGAATATTAAAGTAACAAATGTAATGAGGAATGAGCAATGAGCACTTTAGGTTTTACCGATGATCATGAATGGGTGGTGGCTGAAGATGATGGCACTGCATTAGTGGGCATTACCGATTATGCACAAGAACAACTGGGTGAGCTGGTTTATATCGAATTACCCGAGGTCGGTACCGAAGTTGAAAAAGGTGATGCGGTTGCGGTCATAGAATCCGTCAAATCGGCCAGTGATTTGATGATGCCCGTATCCGGCGAAATTATTGAGATTAATGATGAACTGGATGGTGACCCGGGTAAAGTGAATGAAGACCCCATGGGAGCGGGTTGGTTTCTTAAGGTGAAATTATCTGACGACTCAGAGCTGGATGATCTCATGGATGAAGTGAGCTACCAGGAAGGCCTGGAATAGCCGATCGAAATTTGAGGTGTGAAATAGAGGTATGAATATGAGTCCAAATCGACTATCAATTGAACAGTTGCAGCAAGATGATGAGTTTCTGGGACGCCATTTGGGCCCAAGTACTGAAGACCAATCAATAATGTTGCAAAAGCTTGGTATGGATTCTCTCGAGGACTTGATTAATAAAATAGTGCCAGAGACAATACGCCGTCGTGACGAGATGAAAATTGCGGATGGACTGACTGAGCATCAATCCCTGGCAATGCTTAAAGAAATGGCTGCAAAAAATAAGATACTTAAATCTTATATCGGCCTTGGTTATCACAATACGTTCACACCTCCTACCATACAGCGTAATATCCTGGAAAATCCTGCTTGGTATACTGCCTATACACCGTACCAGGCGGAAATATCTCAAGGACGCATGGAAGCCTTGTTCAATTTTCAAACCATGGTTTCTGATTTAACGGGACTGGAATTGGCGAATGCATCTATGCTGGATGAAGCTACGGCCTGTGCTGAAGCCATGACCCTGTGTCAGCGCATGAGCAAGAGTAAAGGCAACGTGTTTTTTGTTGCTGAAGATTGCCATCCTCAAAATATAAACGTGGTTAAAACGCGGGCAAAAACACTGGATATTGAAGTAGTCGTGGGTGACCCTATGACCCAGCTCGATGGATTGAACATTTTCGGTGTATTGCTGCAATACCCGGGTACACGAGGGGATCTCCGGGACTATCGCTCAATGGTTGACCAGGCACATGAACACAAAGCCCTGGTCGCCGTTGCCGCCGATTTATTAGCATTAACACTGTTAACGCCCCCTGGCGAGTTTGGTGCCGATATTGCCATCGGTAATACACAACGTTTTGGTGTGCCCCTGGGTTATGGCGGTCCCCATGCCGCTTACCTGGCAACGCGTGAAGTTTTTAAACGTTCCATGCCAGGGCGATTAATCGGTTTATCAATTGACAGTCACGGTCAACCCGCCTATCGACTGGCATTGCAAACTCGCGAACAACATATTCGTCGTGAAAAAGCGACCAGTAATATCTGTACGGCCCAAGCTTTGTTGGCGGTGATGGCCAGTATGTACGGTGTTTACCACGGTCCCGGTGGTTTGAAACGAATAGCGCAACGCATTCAGCGTTTAACCGGAGTTTTTAAGAATGGTTTGATCAAGGCTGGTTTGGAAATGGTTAATCATCATCACTTTGATACCATTACCATAAAGACCGGAACTGAAACCGATAGGCTTCTGAGTTCAGCTGTGGAACACGGTTATAACCTGCGTAAACAAGATAGCGACCATATCACCGTGGCATTTGATGAAACTACCACAAACGCTGATGTCGAGGTCCTGTGGCAGGTCATATTGGGTGACAATCATGGGCTTTCAGTCAATGCACTGGATGACCAGGTAGAAATCCTGCTGCCTACTGAGTTGGCGAGAAACACCCCTTTTCTGACCAACGAGGTGTTTAATACCTATCATTCAGAAACCGAGATGATGCGTTATATGCGCGCGCTGGCGGATAAAGACCTGGCCCTGGATCGGGCAATGATCCCACTGGGTTCCTGCACCATGAAGCTCAACGCAGCTGCGGAGCTTGTACCGGTCAGTTGGCCTGAATTTGGTGGCATACATCCCTATGCACCTCTCGATCAGGCACAGGGTTACCAGCAACTGATCAGCGAACTTGAAAGCCTATTATGTGAGGCTACCGGTTATGATGCGATTTCCTTGCAACCTAATTCAGGTGCACAGGGAGAATATGCAGGATTACTGGCCATTCAGGCTTATCATCAAAGTCGAGGCGAAGGTCATCGCAATGTTTGCCTGATTCCCGCTTCCGCTCATGGAACTAATCCGGCATCTGCGCAAATGGCGGGTATGAAGGTCGTGGTCGTGGCAACCGACGATCATGGCAATATCAGTCTGGAGGACCTCAAGGCTAAATTAGAACAATATGGTGATCAATTTGCGGCCATCATGATTACCTATCCATCCACCCATGGTGTATTCGAGGAAAGCGTGGTGGAAGTCTGTGATTTGGTGCATCAATATGGTGGCCAGGTTTACATCGATGGCGCCAATATGAATGCGATGGTGGGGGTCTGTTCACCGGGCAAATTTGGCGGTGATGTATCACATCTTAATTTGCACAAAACTTTTGCTATTCCTCATGGCGGTGGTGGTCCTGGCGTTGGGCCGATCGGTGTGGGAAAGCATTTAGAACCTTTCTTGCCAGCAATATCTCAAGTTGAAAATAAGCCAGATCAGGTTGGGCCCGTATCCGCGGCTCCCTGGGGCAGTGCGGGTATTTTACCCATTTCCTGGGCTTATATTTCCATGATGGGGGGTAAAGGGATGACCCGAGCCACCCAGGTAGCGATATTGAATGCAAATTACGTCGCCAATCGGCTGAAAGACTATTATCCGATCCTGTATACCGACCCCAATGGTATGATTGCTCATGAATGTATTATCGACTTGCGTCCTATTAAGGATGAAACGGGGATTACAGTCGACGATGTTGCCAAGCGCCTGATTGATTATGGTTTTCATGCGCCAACCATGTCGTTTCCTGTTCCAGGTACGCTGATGATAGAACCCACCGAGAGTGAATCCAAATTTGAATTGGATCGATTCTGTGATGCTTTAATCGCAATCAGGCAGGAAATCAGCGATATTGCCCAGGGTGTTATCGATGCGGAAGATAATCCTTTAAAACATGCACCGCATACGGTTGAAAGTGTCACCGCTGATGAATGGAATCATGCATACAGTCGCCAACGTGCAGCCTATCCGGTAGAAAGTTTGAAGCAAGCCAAATACTGGGCTCCAGTGGGACGTGTCGATAATGTATACGGCGACAGAAACTTGATTTGTTCCTGTCCGCCCATGTCGATCTATGCCGATCAGGAAGAGGCAGTGTAAACGTATGAAATCGATCATTATTACACTTATTGGAGACGACCGGGCAGGCATTGTTGAATCCATCTCCAAAACCATTGTTGATTTCCATGGGGAATGGGTAGAAAGCCGGATGGCCAATCTCTGTGGTAAGTTTACGGGATTATTGCGGGCCAATTTACCGGATGAGCAGTGTGAGGCCTTTACTGCGGCATTAAAAAAACAGGCGAAAGATTTAAGTATCTCCATCGAGCAAGTGGACAAGGAACAAGCCTTAAGTAGTGAGCCCTCTTACAAGCTGGAGTTGCTTGGCCAGGATCGTCCGGGCATTGTACACCGAATTTCTGCGGCATTAGCTGAGAATGGAGCCACAGTCGATGACATGGAAACTGAGGTGATTGAAGCCTCGATGTCCGGAGAACAATTATTTAAAGCCACCATCGTATTAAGGCTTGAGCAGGGACGTGATATTGATGAATTGAGCCAGGTGCTGGAACAGCTTGCAAATGAATTGATTGTAGATATAGAACTGGGATAATACCGCTCCCCATTAGACCGAGGATTGATGACATGTTTAGTAAAGATGACCATATAAAAGGTTATGATGATGAGTTGTGGGCTGCGATTCAGTCCGAGAACAGACGTCAGGAAGAGCATATCGAATTAATTGCTTCTGAAAATTATACCAGTCCTCGAGTGATGGAAGCGCAGGGCTCTAAGTTAACGAATAAATATGCAGAGGGTTATCCCTCCAAGCGCTATTATGGGGGCTGTGAAAATGTAGATGTGGCTGAGTCCCTGGCTATCGAACGTGCCAAAGAGTTGTTTGGTGCTGATTACGCCAATGTTCAGCCGCATTCAGGCTCGCAGGCCAATGCCGCAGTTTACATGGCACTGATTCAACCAGGCGACACCATACTGGGCATGAGTCTGGCTCATGGAGGACACTTAACCCACGGCGCCAAGCCCAATTTTTCCGGTAAAATATACCATGCAGTGCAATACGGTTTAAATGAAGAAACCGGTGAAATTGATTATGACCAGGTTGAAGCCTTGGCCAAGGAACATCAACCCAAAATGATCGTGGCCGGTTTTTCGGCGTATTCTCGCGTGGTCGACTGGCAACGCTTTCGTGATATAGCGGATGCGGTTGGTGCTTATTTGTTTGTCGATATGGCGCATATTGCGGGTTTGGTTGCAGCCGGGGTTTATCCCAGTCCGATTCCCATTGCCGACGTGGTCACGACTACCACGCATAAAACCTTGCGCGGTCCTCGGGGTGGCTTGATCCTGTGCAAGGCTAATGAAGAATTGCAGAAAAAATTTAATTCTCTGGTATTCCCCGGTACTCAAGGTGGTCCGCTCATGCATGTTATTGCCGCAAAGGCAGTTGCGTTTAAGGAAGCGCTTGAGCCTGAATTTAAGGTTTATCAGCAAAAGGTCATCGACAATGCACGGGCCATGGCCAGTGTATTTATAGAGCGCGGATTTGATGTGGTATCGGGTGGTACGGATGATCATTTGTTCCTGGTCAGTTTCATCAAGCAGGGTTTGACCGGTAAAGCAGCCGATGCAGCATTAGGTGCGGCGAACATTACGGTTAATATGAACGCGGTGCCCAATGATCCGCAATCTCCTTTTGTGACCAGTGGTATCCGGGTGGGAACACCCGCAATTACCACGCGCGGTTTAGGTGAAGCGGAATCTAAAGAACTGGCCAGTTGGATGTGCGATGTACTGGATGATATGGAAAATCCAGAGGTTATTGCGGCTGTTAAAAACAAGGTGCTGGACCTCTGCCAGCGTTTTCCGGTCTATCAGTCGTAATTCACAGGAGTCCGGTCGTCCAGTTTTATCCC
>JASJBW010000066.1 GCA_030066315.1 Gammaproteobacteria bacterium | reverse complement strand
GGAGGGCCAAACCTGCGGTACCCTTCGGCGGTAAGTTTCGCATCATTGATTTTCCACTTTCCAATTGCGTCAACTCTGGAATTCGCAAGATTGGGGTATTGACTCAATACAAGGCACATTCACTGATACAACATATTCAACGTGGCTGGGGTATGTTTCGTGGAGAATTCCAGGAGTTTGTTGAATTATTACCGGCCCAACAACGTGTGGAAGAATCCTGGTATTCGGGCACAGCGGATGCAATTTACCAAAACCTGGATATCATTCGAATTCATGATCCAGAGCACGTACTCATTCTGGCCGGCGATCATATTTACAAGATGGATTACGGCGAAATGCTGGCAAACCACGTCGAAATGAAAGCGGATATCACGGTCGGCTGCATCGAAGTGCCCGTCGAAAAAGCTAGCGAATATGGTGTGATGGGCGTGGATGATTTCAATAGGATTATAAATTTCACGGAAAAACCGCAAAATCCGGATACTCTTCCCGGCCATGATGATATCTCACTGTGCTCGATGGGTATCTATATTTTCAATCGCGATTTTCTTTACGAACAGTTGATCCGTGATCATGACACGCCGGGTTCCAGCCACGATTTTGGCAAAGATATTCTTCCGAATGCCATTGCCAATTACCGGGTATTTGCCTACCCCTTCAGAGACGTTCAAAGTGGCAAACAATCTTATTGGCGTGATGTCGGTACTGTTGATGCATTCTGGGAAGCTAATCTCGAATTGATCGGGGTAACTCCTGAATTAAATTTATATGACCGGGTTTGGCCAATCTGGACCTACCAGGAACAGCTACCACCGGCGAAATTTATTTTTGATGAGGATAACCGTCGCGGTCTGGCAATCGATTCCTTAGTATCTGGAGGATGTATTATATCGGGGGCGACTATTCGTCACTCCCTGTTATTCTCTAACGTATATGTTGAAGAACATTCGGAGGTCGATTCCACCGTCGTGTTACCGGATGTAAGTATTGGAAAAAATTGCCGCATTTTACATGCTATCATCGATCGCCATTGTAAAATCCCCGATGGAATGCAGATTGGAATCAATCAGGAAGAAGACAAAAAACGGTTTCACGTCTCTCCAAACGGTATAGTATTGGTAACCCCAGAAATGTTAGGTCAATATATCCATCATGTCAGCTGATCAACAACGCGCTTCGAATCCTAAAAAAATAGATGTTGTTTTATTCTGGCATATGCATCAGCCAGAATATCGAAACCTTAGAGATGGTATCTACCATCAACCCTGGACCTATCTTCACATTATCAAGGATTATGTGGATATGGCTGCCCACCTTGAAGATAATCCCCAGGCCCGTGCAGTCATTAACTTTGTTCCGGTATTATTGGAACAAATTGATGACTATAGGCATCAACTTAATGATTATCTGTACCATGCCGGAGCTATCCGTGACCCTTTACTGGCAGCACTCGCCGATGCAGTGGTGACGCATGAGCCCGAACAACGCCTTAAATTAATCAAGGACTGCTTACGTTCGAATGATGAACGCCTGATAAAACGTTTCAAGCCCTATCAACAGCTGGTAGAAATAGCCCATAACATAATCGAATCACCCTCCACACTGGATTACCATAGTGAACAATTTATATTCGACTTACTGGTGTGGTACCACCTGGCCTGGATGGGTGAGACTGTCAGGCGTAAAGATCAACGCATCAAATCATTAATTCATAAAGAACGCTTATATTCATTTCATGATCGTCGAATTCTTGTTGAAGTCATTTTCGAACTGGTTTCTGACATCATAGGTCGCTATCGCAAACTGGCACAACAAGGTCGAGTAGAACTGTCTATGACCCCTTATGCTCATCCGATCATGCCCTTGCTTAATGACTTTGATAGTGCCGCTGAATCCTTACCCGAGACAACTCTGCCCAGCGCTAGAACCTACCCTGATGGTTCTAATCGAAATCACTGGCATATGGCACATGGTTTAAAAGTATTTGAACATTATTTTGGCATGAAACCCGCAGGTTGTTGGCCTTCAGAAGGTAGCGTCAGTATCCATACCATTGAACAATTATCTGCTTTGGATTTCAAATGGCTTGCGAGTGGTGAAACTGTACTGAGAAATTCCCTCGATGCATCCAATCTATCACAGGAGACCTGCATTCATAATGCTTACCAGCTGGGTGGCAATCAGATAACCTGTTTTTTTCGGGATGATGGTATTTCTGACATGATTGGCTTCAAATACCAAAACTGGCATGCAGATGATGCCGTAGCCAACCTGGTTGACACCCTGGGCCATATCGCAAATGCTTGCGAACATCAGTCCTCTCCTATCGTGTCTATCATTCTGGATGGGGAAAATGCCTGGGAACATTACCCAGAAAATGGATTTTACTTTTTGTCGGCTTTATACAAGGAATTGGCCAAACATGAATCCATTAACCTGACTACTTTTGGTGAATTTCTCAAGAACAACAGTACACCAGAAAATATAAGCCAACTGGTAGCAGGAAGTTGGGTCTATGGAACTTTTTCTACCTGGATTGGTGAAAAAGATAAAAACCGGGCTTGGGATATGCTGGTGGAAGCCAAGCAGCTTTATGATGAAGTCATTCGCAATGACGAATTGAATGAACAAGAAAAAGAACGTGCACAACTTCAGCTGGCAACTTGCGAGAGTTCTGACTGGTTTTGGTGGTTTGGTGACTACAATCCTGCCGAATCTGTGAAGGCATTTGATGAGCAATACCGTCTGCATTTAAGTAATCTCTATCATTACTTACACCGGGAACCACCTGAATACCTATCTGCGCCTTTTTCTAGTGGTAACACCCAATCCAGCAGCACCGGTGTTATGTTACCCGGAAAGCAGGATTAATATTGAATTCTTCCCATTCGCAAGATCTGATATTACGCCAGCGGCGTGCCGGTGTTTTATTACACCCAAGTTCTTTACCGGGCAAGCAGCCGAAAGGTAATATCGGCCAGGAAGCCCTTAATTTTTTACATTTTATAAAGAATTGCGGTTTATCTGTCTGGCAAATGCTGCCTTTGGGCCCTACTCATGCGGATGGTTCCCCTTATCAATGCTTATCGGTCCATGCTGGTAATCCTGAACTGATTGACCTCGACTGGTTGGTCAAACAGGGCTGGTTAGAAGAAACTGATTGCAGTTACCAAGATATCTCTGCCTCACTCGAACAAGCCTGCCAGTGTTTTTTTAATCAATCCCGTTCCCACTGGCATCAGTCGTTTGATGATTTTGTCGATCAACATAAGAGCTGGTTACATGATTATGCCCTGTTCCAGGTATTGAAAAAAATTCATGCTAATGCGCCCTGGAATGAATGGCCTGAAAAATACCGCTTATGTGAACCTAACGCTTTGAAGGAAGTGGGAACCGTTTACCATGAGTACTATCAATTCATTCAATTCAGCCAATTTATTTTTTTTACACAATGGCAGGAATTACGTGAACAGGCAATGGCTTTAGGTATCCTATTGTTTGGTGATATTCCTATCTATGTTGCACCTGATAGTGCAGATGTCTGGTCGTACAAGAATAATTTCTTGATGAACCAGGATGGCCGTTGTGAATTTGTTGCTGGTGTACCTCCGGATGCATTTTCTGAGGATGGACAACTGTGGGGTAATCCACTGTATGACTGGGACCAACAGAAGAAAAACAATTTCAACTGGTGGGTTGAACGATTTAAAACCCAGCTGGAGCTGTTCGATATTCTTCGTCTCGATCATTTTCGTGGGCTGGAGTCCTGTTGGCAAATTCCGGCAGATGCTCAAACCGCAGTTGATGGCCATTGGGCTAAAACTCCAGGTTATGACTTCTTAAATAGTATCGAAAACAGCTTAGGTAAATTACCGCTGGTCGCGGAAGACCTGGGCGTGATTACTCAAGAGGTGATTGACTTACGAGAAACCTTTAACCTACCTGGTATGGCTGTATTGCATTTTGCCTTTGATGGCCACAACGATAATTTATACCTGCCTCATAATCATGTTCGCAATTCAGTGGTTTATACTGGAACCCATGATAATGACACCACTTTAGGTTGGTATCGAAGTCTCGAGGAAGAGGCCAAAAAACAGCTTCACGCCTATCTGGGGCATGATGAAAATAACACGCTCAATATGCCCTGGGACTTAAACCGTATGGCGCTATCCTCTGTGGCCAGCCTGGCAATGATTCCCATGCAGGATTTACTCAACCTGGATTCCAATGCAAGAATGAATATGCCCGGAACCACTGAGAACAACTGGTCCTGGCGCTTTAACTGGTCACAACTATGGCCTCAGTTGCCCCATGATCTGAAACAAATGATCACTCTTTATGGGCGCCTTGTATAAAACGAATTTACACCTACACCTCAACATACTTGAATCAGGGGCATAGTTTAGACGAATAGTAAGCCTGCGGACCTCGCCAACAACTAAAAGCTCGTTTCACTGAAACTACCCACCATAAACCATCTTCCTTTTGGACATTTATTTGGTGAACATCACCCCTGATAGCATCATCCTTAAAGCCGTCACGCACAATCGTTATTAATGATTCTGTATTATTTTCAGCCTGCATGGCTTGGTAATCAATATGGTAACGTTGTGAGTCTGAAAGATTTAGTAAATGATAAGCAAACAGGCTTGGATTGTTTACCCATGATCTTTTTTCAGCTCTGGCACTATTTAAGATATTGGCAAAACGGTTGATGGATAGTGTCTCCCATGATTCAACACTATCCTCTTCGACTGTAAAAGAACTACTTGGAAGGTACTGGCATCCCGTACTCATCAAAATTAGGCCAATGACCCAGAATTTCCTGCTCATATAGCAAAAATCATAACCAGATAAGATAACCTGTTTCAAGTGGGTGACTCAGTAATTCATGGTATGGATACATACGAACCTTATACTGATTTAATCCAGGATGAGAGGGCTGCAAATCCAGACTGAAGATAAATCGCCCATTATCTTCATGCTCAAAACTAAAACGATGCCCTTCAGCTTCGGTCATAATTTCTCCATCATCATGAAAGTGTCCAATAACACATTCAACTGCCACATCATCCGGAGATAAACCGTTTAGAAAAGCACTGATCTTAATCTTCAGGCTTTCATTGGGGTGTATGTGCGTAATGCCATCATCAATACGCTCAAAGCTGATGTTATGCCAACTCTGATGAATGTTGTTTTTCCATTTTGCCAGTGCTTTGGCTCCGCGCGCTTTTTTATCATTCAAGCGAATATATTGATCACGGGCTGGAGAATATAATTTTCGTACATAATCCATCACCATCCGCGAGGCATTAAATTTAGGGATGCACGTTTTCATGGAAGCTTTAGATAATTTCACCCAATACTTTGAATAACCCTGTTTACCCCGGTTATAGAATATCGGGATTACCTCGTTTTCCAGAATATCCAGTAAATCATGGGCCTCTTCCTGGTCACGTATCTCGGGGTCTACTTCGGTGCCGTGTGGCGATATCGCCCAGCCATTACGTCCATTGTAGCCCTCACCCCACCAACCATCGAGAACGCTTAGGTTTAAAACTCCATTGATCGCCGCTTTCTCCCCGGAGGTTCCACTGGCTTCCATGGGGTACTCCGGATTATTGATCCAGACATCGACTCCCGTAACCAGGTTTCGAGCCATTGCCATATTGTAATCCTCGAGCAAGATAATCTTGCCTTGGAATTCAGGCTTATGGGCATAGTTATGAACGGTTCTTATTAACTCCTGGCCAGGCTGATCCTTGGGATGTGCTTTACCCGCAAAGACCAATACCACTGGTTTGTCTGGATTATTTAATAAGCGGCTAAGCCTGGCAGGATCTTTGAACATCAAGGTGGCCCGTTTATAGGTAGCAAAACGTCGGGCAAACCCAAGTATCAACACATCCGCATCCGGCTTACTGATGATAGCGGTAATTTTCTTAATCAATGCATCATTGGCTTTATTCTTTCGATATCGTCTCAGGGTACATTGGTGCAAGTTTTCCAGTGTGAGCGTTTTTAATTCCTGGCGTAGGCTCCAGAAACGATGATCAGGTATATCATCGATACACTTCCAGTAATTTTTGTGTAGCAACTGGTTGCGCCATTCACGAAAACGCATATCGAATAGATTAACCCATTCACGTGCCAGAAAAGTGGGCACATGAACACCGTTGGTGACATAAGTAATTGGATTTTCCTCTGGAGGTACTTGTGGCCAGATATAGGCTTCCATTTTTGAAGCCACACCACCATGAATACGACTGACGCCATTATGAAAGCGCGAGCCTCTCAGGGCCAATGCGGTCATGTTAAAACTATGTGGAGCATTTGGAGATATCCCCAGCTCCATGAATCTCTCAAAACTTATTTTTAGTTTCCCGGCACATATCTCGGAAAACTCTTTCATCAAGGCCTCATCGAACATATCATGGCCTGCAGGAACAGGGGTATGCGTGGTGAATACATTACTCGCGGCGACCAGCTCCAGTGCACTGTCGAAATCCAATCCTTGCTCCATGATCAATTCCCGGCAACGTTCTAGAATAAGAAAGGCTGCATGACCCTCATTAATATGAAACACGGTGGGCTCTAAATCTAATTTTCTTAGTAGCCGCACGCCACCTATACCCAGTACAATCTCCTGCTGCAATCGCATGACTGAGTCACCACCATAGAGTTGAAAGGTAATTTCCCGGTCGGCTTCGGTATTTTCTTCCAAATTGCTATCTAACAGGTACATTCGAGTATGTCCGGCCATCGTCTGCCAGACTTTAAGTTTTACTTGGCGACCTGGAAAATCCAGAGTGACAAAAATTTGCTTACCTTTAGCATCTAGAGCCTTTTCAATTGGCAGCTCACTGAACCGGGTCACAGGATAATAGGCGATCTGATTACCACTGTTATCAATGCGCTGGGTAAAGTAACCTTGACGATACAGTAAACCAATGGCAACAAAAGGCACACCCAGGTCGCTGACAGCCTTGCAATGATCACCTGCCAGAATACCCAAGCCTCCGGAATAGATAGGGAAGCTCTCATGCAGTCCGAATTCTGCACAGAAGTAAGCTATGAGATCATGATCAGCATCCAGGTAACCGTCAATTTCGTCATGAGTGATTTTTTTCAGATAGCTGTTATAGGCTGACATCACCCGGTTGTATTCTTCCATAAACACATTGTCTTTGACCGCTTCATCAAGCGTTTGCTGAGAAATGCGTCGTAAAAAAACTTTAGGTTTATGATCGCATCGATCCCACAGCTCCAGGTCCAACCGATAAAACAGACCACGGACATTACGATCCCAGCTGTAAAGAAGATTATTGGCCAGTTCATTCAGGCCACTCAATTGTTCGGGGATGACGGGGCGTACTTCAAGATCAAAGATGGTGGAACTCATGGCAAATGTTTATCCATTAAAATCATCGGGTAATCATATCACCCTGATATCACATTCACCACGATGCCTTTCAAGGCAACATTGAAGTGCAAAATATTTTGCGGGGTCGGCAACAGGCAGCAGAATTCTGCCGTTTAGATTAACTGAGTACGTTCATCCTTGAACGCAACCAGCCGTAAGAGAAGATCAGGCTTTAGTCGGCCTGGCGACGTAAGAAGGCAGGTATTTCGAGATAATCCATACTGGCTTTATCTTCGGGATCAGGCAGTTCAATCGTGTCACCGACGACCTTCTTGGAACCACGCATAATGGTGGGCTGATCCAGTTTGGCATAATCCACCTCCCCAGTTTTTTCCGGCTTAATCACCGGCACCTCAGTAGGTACCTCGATTTCTCCTTGTTTACCAAGGCCGGTTGCCACCATGGTTACCCGTAATTCACCAGATGACATTTCAGAGTCGATGACAGTGCCCACTACCACAGTGGCATCATCCGAGGCCATCTCTGTAATGGTAGAACCGACGTCATCCAATTCCCCAATGGCCAGATCGAGACCCGCGGTTACATTGACCAGAATACCCTGGGCACCCGCTATATTGACATCTTCAAGTAGCGGAGATGCAATGGCCGCTTCTGCTGCTTCACGCGCGCGATTTTCACCGGTAGCGGTACCGGAACCCATCATTGCCATCCCCATTTCTGACATAACCGTTCTGACATCGGCAAAATCAACGTTAATCAGACCAGGACAGGTAATTAATTCGGCAATACCTTGTACTGCGCCACGCAATACATCATTAGCCTTCATGAATACTTCCAGTACAGTGGTTTGTTTACCCAGTACTGGCATCAGTTTTTCATTAGGTATGGTAATTAATGAGTCAACCGAACTACCCAGTTCCTTGATACCCTGATCAGCCAGCGCCATGCGTTTACCACGCTCGAAACCAAAGGGTTTGGTAACCACTGCCACCGTCAAAATTCCCATTTCTTTGGCAATTTGAGCAATAACAGGAGTTGCACCGGTTCCAGTACCGCCCCCCATTCCGCAGGTCAGAAACAGCATGTCACTACCCGAAATGGCTTCTTGAATACGCTCGCGATCTTCCATAGCTGCCTGACGGCCGACCCCTGGATCCGCACCAGCTCCCAGACCTTTGGTAATACTGCTACCTATCTGGATCGTGGTTTTCGATCCCATTTTTTTAAGGGCCTGAACATCGGTATTTACACACATGAATTCAACACCTTCAATGCCCGATTCCACCATGTGCTGTACGGCATTACCACCGCCGCCACCGACACCCATAACCTTGATTACCGCATTCTCAGAAAATGCATCCATCAGTTCAAACATTAGATTTCTCCTCTTACTTTTTACTTACACCAACGATTTAAACAAACTCTCAATCTAGAGAGTCACCTTTGACACAAAAAACACCATCACATGTTTCCATATGCCTGACCTTCTGCTCCGCCCCCTTATATATGAAAGCGATGCATTAAAAGTTACCCTGGAACCAGCTTTTCATTTTTTTCCACAAGCTGTCTCCAGAATTTTCTTCCAGCTCGCGACTGGAAAAATTATTTTGCTGTTTATTACCAAAAAGTAATAAACCCACACCCGTGGCATGTATAGGATTACGAATGACATCCACCAATCCCGAAACATGCTGTGGCACACCCAAACGTACCGGCATATGAAAAATTTCCTCAGCCAATTCAATGACACCATCCATCTTGGAACTGCCACCCGTCAAAACCACACCAGCAGCACATATTTCTTCAAAACCAGATCGTCTCAACTCTGCTTGGACCAGGCTTAATAATTCTTCGTAACGTGGCTCTACTACCTCTGCCAGGGTCTGACGCGCCAAGCGACGTGGTTCACGATCACCCACACTGGGCACCTCGATGGTTTCATCATCAGATGCGAGCTGCCTTAAAGCACAGGCATATTTGATTTTTAGATCATTGGCATATTGGGTGGGTGTACGCAATGCAACGGCAATATCGTTTGTTACCTGGTCACCCGCAATGGGTATCACGGCCGTATGACGAATTGCACCTTCCGTGAAGATTGCAATATCCGTGGTACCGCCACCTATATCCACGAGACAAACCCCAAGTTCTTTTTCATCATCAGTCAACACCGCGGCACTGGAAGCCAGTTGTTCTAAAATGACATCATCGACCTCTAGCCCACAACGACGAACGCATTTAATGATATTCTGTGCCGCACTTACTGCACCGGTAACCAGGTGCACCCTGGATTCAAGTCTTACCCCGGACATGCTAACCGGATCACGAATACCTTCCTGGTTATCTATGAGAAACTCCTGGGGTAGTACATGTAAAATTCGCTGATCGGCTGGTATTGCGACAGCCTTGGCTGCATCAATGACACGAGAAACATCAGCGGGTGTAACCTCTTTGTCTTTAATGGCCACAATACCATGTGAATTGATACTTTTAACATGGCTACCGGCTATGCCTGCGTACACGGAACGGATTTGACATCCGGCCATGAGCTCAGCTTCTTCTACTGCACGTTGGATCGATTGTACAGTTGATTCAATATTAACTACGACCCCTTTTTTTAAGCCTCTAGAAGGCTGGGTGCCAATACCGATAATTTCAATCTCACCTTCAACCGTGACTTCACCCACGATTGCCACGACTTTTGAAGTTCCTATATCAAGTCCGACGATAAGATTATTTTCTGCCTTCTTAGACATTCTTGTTGCCCCGTTGTAACTGTCCTGACTGCTTCAGGTACTCCGCTTTCCAGGCTATGGCAAAGCCATTGCTATAGCGGAAATCAATATGTTGAATGTGTTGTGATCTGGATTTTATCTGCTGGTTATAAACCGCCAGCATATGATGAATTTTCTGGTCATTATTATCACTACCCAGGCTCACTCTTAGCTGGTTATTCAGCCACAGGGTTAAAGCCCCTTTATTGTCTACTTGCATGGCTGACAAATGTATATTTTGATGATCAAACCTTTCCTTCATCTCCTTATAACGCTGTAATAACTGTTTGCTGTTGGCCTGGTAACCATGGATCAGGGGGAGTTGGTTAAAAACCTGTGTATCTGCTTTAAAAACATTTCCATCGGTATCTATTAAATGGTTTTCATCCCAACGGGCGTAGGCCTGTTTTTCCTTGACCTTGACCATCAATAGATTGGGCCAGACTCGTCTGACAGAAGCGGTCTTGATCCAGGACTGACGATTGATCTGTTGCTGGGCATTTTGTATGTCGATTTCAAAAAATCCCTGGCCCAAATAGGTCTCAAGTTGTGTTCTTAATAATTGTGTATCCAAGTGTTTAAACGAACCTGAAATCCTTATTTTTTCGATAGGCAACCAGTCCTGTTTGGGTAGTAGCATGATCAATAAAGTCAAAAAACCGACAAGCCCAGAAAAAATCACGACTTTTCGGTTGATTGACAATTTAAAACTCTCCCGCTGAACATGCCTGCGAGCCTGCCTGGATTTTCGGGTTGTTTGTTGAGATTGGGTATCACGCTTGAAAATTTTCATGCCGCGATCTCCTGTTCCAGACTCAGTTCAACCAGCTTTAACACCAGCTGCTGGAAATCTAATCCAGCTGCGTTTGCAGCCATGGGGACCAGGCTATGATCAGTCATGCCAGGTACGGTATTGACTTCGATAACCTGGAAGATACCTTGCTCATCCATCATGATATCTACCCGACCCCAATGCCTTAAATCACAGATATCAACCGTCCTGGTTACCAGATCCTGCAACTGTTGTTCTTTTTCTTTATCCAGACCACAGGGACAAATATAGCGAGTATCATTGGCTTGATACTTTGCATCATAGTCATAGAACTGGTGAGGGGTTTCTAACTTGATAGCCGGTAATACCGTTCCACCTAACCAGGCCACAGTATATTCTTCTCCCTCTATCCAGCTTTCAGCCATGACCGTTCCATATTGACTTGCAAGTCGAAAGGCCGGAATGAGGCTTTCAGTCCGTTCAACCTTGCTCATCCCAATACTGGAGCCTTCGTTGACAGGTTTTACAATTAACGGTAAACCGATTAGATCCACAACTTTGGCAACATCTTCTTCGTCTACTATTTCTAAAAACACCGGGGTTTGAATACCGGCACCCTGTAACAACCGTTTTGTCATCAGTTTATCCATGGTGACTGCGGAAGCCTTAATGCCTGAGCCAACATAAGGTAAGCCTTTTACTTCAAGTAGTGCTTGAACCACACCATCCTCACCACCACGTCCGTGCAATATATTCAACACCCGATCGGCTTCAAGTGTCTGAATTTGTTCCAGCATATTTTCCTGAATATCAACTGCAAAAGCATCGACACCGGCTTTCTTTAGTGCCTGCAAAACAAAGCTTCCAGATTTCAAGGAAACTTCACGTTCAGCAGAGGTACCTCCCATAAGAACAGCCACTCTGCCACTTTTAGTGACAACATCTAAGCTCGGAAGGAGGTCTTTGAAAATCATTCGCGCTCTCCAATTATACGAACTTCAGTCGTCAGCTCGACTTTAAACTGCTGTTTGACCTGCTCCTGGACATAATAAATCAAGTCTTCGATTTCACTGGCTGTGGCCTGGTTATCATTAATGATAAAATTGGCATGTTTTTCAGAGACACAGGCACCACCGATACAATAACCTTTCAGTCCTGACGCCTCTATCAATCGAGCAGCATGATCACCTTTCGGATTTTTAAATACTGAACCACAGGATGGCAAGCCGATAGGTTGGGTCGCATTTCGCTTTTCGAGTAATGGCTTGATATTTGACGGCTTATCATCCTTTTTGGTTGGAAATCTAAAATAGCCCGCGCTGAACCATTCTCCGGATTGCTTTTGTACTGAGCGATAGCCCACTTTGAATGCCTGTGATTCTCGCCTCAAGATTTCACCCTGGCGATTCATCACTTCGACACTGTCTACATAGTCCCAGGTTTCAAAACTAAAAGCCCCGGCATTCATAGCCAGTGCCCCACCAATAGTCCCAGGGATGCCTGCGAGAA
>JASJBW010000065.1 GCA_030066315.1 Gammaproteobacteria bacterium | reverse complement strand
TGGAAGAGGCCGACTTCTTCAAGTACGTGCTGGGGGTTGATGTCACGGTGATGACCAACCTGTTGATCAGTACGCAGTTGATCCAGTTCCTGAACCTGGATTATGTGGATGATAAAACCGATGCCAATGGCAATCCCTGTACCGGACCCTCAGATAACTGTGGTATCTATACCGGTGATTTTTCATCCATGTCAGTGGACAACAGCCTGAACAAGGGCGATGAGGTCGAGACGTTTATTTCGTTCTTCCTGTCCAAGCCCTTTGGCTCGGATGTGCAGCATCGCTGGAATAACATCACTATCGCAGAGAACGGTGGGGGTTACTGGAACCGCTTTGACGTCGAATACAGCTTCAATGATGAAATGTTAGGCACGCTCGAGTGGAATAAATATTGGGGGGATGAGGATACAACTTTTGGTCAGTTTGAAGATTCATCGAATCTGCAGCTCGGCTTCAAGTTTATTTTCTAACAATAATAATAAATACTTTAACTTGGGGGCTTTGCCCCCATTTTTTTCAAATTAACCCAATCTGATTGATCAAGCCATCTTTCAGAGGGCAATAAAAAAGCCATTGCCTTGATTGAGGATAAATCTGTGAGTAGCTTTAAAGAAGAACATAAATTGGCCACCCGTTATGCTGCCTGGGTGATGCGCAATCGTATGCTGGTGATACTGGTGGTCTTGATATCCACGGTATTGGCAGCGCTGCAAATCAAGAACCTCGATATTCGTAACGATCCGGATACCTTGCTACCCCCTTCTAACCGTTATGTCGCCACCAATGCTTATGGCGAGCAAAAATTCGGTATGGGTAACCTGATGGTACTGGGTTTTATCCTCAAGGAGCCCGGCGACATCTACCAACCCTGGTTCGTTAACCTGGTGCAAGATGTGCACAACAAAATGGTGGCACTGTCCAATTCTCGTGACAAGAACTTCATGGACCTGGCCGCGCAAAAAATCAAGTACATGGGCGCTTCAGACGGAAGCCTGGTGTTCAAACGCCTGATTCCCACGGCCGGGATCTCCGATGATCCCGCAGTGGCCAAGGAACAACTGGCCTTTTTAAAAGAGGGGCTCGAGACCAATCCAGTCATGGCACCGATGTTACTCTACATGGAAGATGCCGAGGGTAATCGTTGTACCGAATTTGCGCAGGAAGGCTGTACGGCCAGGGGTACATTCATCATTGGTGACTATGATGATGGCGTTAAGGAAGTCTATCTGCCCTGGATAAGAGATGTCATTGCGATTGCCGATGAAGTCAAAGCGGAGTATGGCGATCGCCTCGAAATACGTATCGCTGGAGAACCTTATTTCCTGGCCTACATGTTGTATGACCTGGTCAACAAGTGGTGGTTATTTGTGATTTCCATCGCCATCGTATTTGCCATTTTATGGTGGCAAAACAAAGGTTGGCGTGGTGCGGTCTTTCCGCTGATTGGCGTATTCGCAACCATCACTTTAACCCTGGGTCTGATGGGGTTCACCGCGTTTAAATTGACGACCATGATGGTATTAACGCCCATGCTGTTGCTGGCCATCGGCACCGGGCACGCGGTACAGGTAACCCGGCGCTTCCTGACCGAGATGTTGAATAAGGAATGCGATGCCTACAAGGCTTCTGAGTCTGCCATTTCGCATACCATCATACCGGCTACCCTGGCGATCATTACCGATATGGCCGGTTTTGCAACTCTGGCCACAGTGGATATTTCATTTTACAAAGCGTATGCCTACTTTGGCATGTTTGGTATGGCAACGCTGTTGATCACCACCACGACCTTGATTCCGATCCTGATGTCTTATTTTCCTCCCCACATTGACCTGGTCCACCATCGGGATATTTGTGAACCTTCAAAAGTGGAGGATTTTGCCGCAAAAACCACGACCCATTTGATCATGGGACCGGGCAAGTGGCTGATAGTGTTAGTCGTGGGCTTATTGATCGGCTGGTCAGCCCACGAAACCAAGATTAAG
Source organism: Gammaproteobacteria bacterium (assembly GCA_030066315.1). Taxonomy (GTDB): domain Bacteria; phylum Pseudomonadota; class Gammaproteobacteria; genus JACNJF01. The sequence continues at coordinate 10,471 of JASJBW010000065.1, read as the reverse complement.
GATGGCACCCTGGATGACCTGATGCCCGGGGTAGAAAAAGGGATCAACTATTCCCGTGCGGCTTTCAAGGAGTCCTCTTCAACCATTCAGGACCTGACGCGTTTGGGTGAGGTCATGCCGGGTGTGATTTCAGTCAATATTCCTTTGACCAGTCGTGAACCGATGGCGCCACTCTGTGATGACGAGGATGACCAGGGCAACCTGTTACCCAAAGGGTGCTGGGATGAAGAGACCTTGGGTGCTCAAGGTATCATGAATGATCCTGAAGTGATGGCTGCTATTGAACAGATGGAGCACTGGATGCGTGCCCATCCCAATATCGGTTTTACCGGCTCCTATGTGCAATACATTCGCCTGGTCAATATGTTGTTATCCTCTGAAGGCGGCACAGGTAATGACATGAGCCTGTTCCGCGTGCCGAACCAGGAGTTTGTTGAGAGCCGCATGGATATTTACGGCGACCCGGAAGATCCTGAGTATATTCCCGAAGCCGTTTTTATCGTGCAAAACTACAATGGTTTACTCGAAGTGAATGTCAGTGAGGGTGACCTGGATGCTTTCGTGGATTCCTCGACCTGGAACGATGCCGTTATCATGGGCTTCGTGAATACGATGGATCCCGTGCTCACCCACCAGGTGGTCAATGATATTCACAATTACATTCGCGAGAATGCGGATAAACCCGGGTTTAATAAAATCAAGTTCGGTCTGAATGCCGGTGAAACGGTGACCATGCCGGAAACCGGTGATGTGGTCACCATTGAAGGTGATCCGACCGTGACCGTAGATCCCGGGCTGGGTGGATTTCTCGGCGCCACAGAGGCTACCCGGGAAGTGTCCTATGAAAACTGGCTGATCAGCCCGTTGCAAACCGCGCTGGCAATATTCATCATTTCCGCGCTGATGTTCCGCTCGATATCGATAGCCGTGGTATTGATCGTGATGTTGTTTATTACGTTGTTTGCGCAGTATGGGCTCGGTGCCTATTTTACCTCGGTGCAGAACTGGTCCGGTAATCTGGCGTTTCACCTGTTGGTGACCTTGAGTATCGCCATGGGCCTGGGTGTGGATTATTCAATCTACCTGATCTCGCGTCTGCAGGAGGAATACCAGGCTTCCATGGGTAACTGGGCAGAAACCGTGTATCAAACACTGCGTACCACAGGGGGTGCGGTATTGGCTTCCGTAATCGTACTGCTGGGCAGTTTCATACCCCTGGTTTCGACCGAATTGGCCAATACCTGGGGTCTGGGTGTCTACATCGGCGAAGCCTTAATCATCGACGTGATTACCGCCTTTACCTTCCTGCCGATTCTTATCTACTGGTTGAAGCCGAATTTCATATTCAAATCAGTCAAGTAACCCAGGATTTACACAATGACAAAGCCCGAAATTTTAGGGCTTTGTCGTTGTTGACGTTGGGTTTAACACCAACTCAGATCAGTGGTATTCTCTCGATACAACGATAAACAGGGTCCAACTTCCCTAGAACTTAACTTAAGGTGTAAACATGTTTAAAAAGATTAAATTCCTATTTTTGACGATGAGCATGGTTGTGATGGCCGGTTTGTCCTCGGCGCAGGCTTCCAATGATATGATCATCGAAAAATTGAGTCCGCTGAGTTTTGAAGAGACCATCGAGCGAATCAAGTCCAACGCTAAGTCATTGGGCTGGAAAGTCCCCAAGTCCTGGAAAAAAGATTTTCAAAAAAACCTGAAAAAAGTGACCAAAGAGGATGTGGGCAGAAACCTGGTATTCTCCATGTGCGAGCCCTGGGAAGCCGTTAAGCTATTGAAATTTGATGAGTACAAGAAATTCTTTGCAATGATGCCTTGTTCTTTCGCGGTTTATGAAAAGTCCGATGGAAAAGTCTATGCCTCTGTTATGAATATCCAAATGTTGGGACAGATGTATAAGGGTGAAAAGCCAATTGAAGACCTCGTTAATAAACTGGGGCCGCAAATGGTTAAAATGATGGATTTCGAATGATCCGTTAATAGATGCTTAAGAAACCGCGCTTTGAGGCGCGGTTTTTTTTTGCCTGTTTTATTTTTGATAAGCCCTTCCCTGATAACAATCCCTGTTGAAAATTGAACGCTATTTTTTATAGTTGGGATCACATCAGCCACTGACCACTAGATCTGTGTAAGTTTCGTGTCACGCATTAATCATGCCCATAGCTGATAGATCCTTTTATGGAGCGCTGAGAAAGAATCTTGACGAAATAGGATGCTTTTATTTATTTTTTGTCAGAAGCATACATCATTAGAGATATTCGTTATGTACAAAGTACTCATTACCGCTTTTTTGCTATCTTTTGCAGGGTTATCCCAATCAGTATGGGCCTTGAAAGTTGTCTTCGAACAGGGCAGTACCACATCTTTGGACAATCCACATGATCTTAAACTCTCGCCAGACGGTCGTTACCTGATGGTGTCAGATGTAGGGAATAATCGGATTGCCATTCTTGACCCCCATTCTTTGGCATTACTGGGACAGTTTGGCAGTGATCATCAATCAGGTACGCATGACATCGATTTCGATACAGCCGGTTTGGCTTATGTTGCCGATACCCACAACAATCGCGTCACGATCTATCGGTTACAGGATCAACAGGCCACATTAATCGGTGAAATTAAAGAATCAATTCGAGGTCCTGAGGGTGTCTTGATACATCCAAATGGCAGGGTTTATGTGGCCGGGGCCTGGTCCGGAAATGTGGTGGCTTATGAGGACTCCCAAAAGATCGCAGAGCTTGAAGGCCTCTCATCCCCACATGACCTTGAGCTGGCTGCGAATGGAAATATCTGGCTTGCGGATGCGGGGAATGACCGGTTATTACTGCTTTCTCCCGATTTAAAAGTCATTCGGGAACTATCCGGTGATCCGGTTAATTTTAAGGGGGTGCGTTATCTTGACCTCATGAAAAATGGGACCTTGATCGCCGCGGATAAATATACCCATTCAGTCAAATTTATCAGTGCAGAGGGACGATTACTTCTACAACTGGGCGATGGTAATCCCGGTAAAGGTGTGAATCGATTTACGACACCAGAGGGTATTGAAGTTCGCGATAACACCCTATGGATATCGGACTCGGGAAATAATCGTGTAGTCCGTTATCGACTTGAGCCATGAAATTTTTCATTAATGGGCCTGATGCGGTGTGCAGCTAAAACACCTTATTTTCGTCATTAACGTTACACTGCGACACTTTGTCACATTCAATGTTTTTGTTTTTTTCGATATGCTCTCTAATCCTTAATTAAAAAAACAAGTCGAAAAGCAATCATAATAATAAAAATGACTTCCGCTTTTGCGTGAAAACTTATGAAAATGTTTGTTGAGCAGAGTGTGTTTTTCATTGGATCGTTTTTTTAATAGGAGAAGTTCAAGTAAAATAGCTGTTTAATCAGAAAAGAAATAAGCCCCTACCGGAGGATGAAATGAAAAAATTACTGATACCTTTCTTGTTGCTGGGACTGGCATTTTCAGTCAATGCAGACATGAATCAGCACAAGATGGAAGCAAAGAAAATTACAGGCGCTTTTTTTAATGAGCTCAAAGGTGAGCTGGGAAAAGGCATGAAGGCAGGTGGCCCAGTGACTGCTATAGGCATCTGTAACGCAGTGGCCCCAGCCCTTGCGGCAAAACATTCTAAAGAAACCGGCTGGGAGGTCGCTCGAACCAGTCTCAAGTTACGCAATCCTGCTAATGCTCCCGATGCCTGGGAGACCAAGGTATTGAAACAATTTGAAGACCGGCGAGCCAAAGGCGAGGGTCCAGATACATTAGCCTATGCCGAGAAAGTAGAAGAGGGCGGTCAAGAATATTTTCGCTTCATGAAAGGCATTGTAATGCCCCCTGCTGAAAAGATGCCCTGTTTAAAGTGTCATGGTGAAAACATCGATCCTAAAACTGCCGCTAAACTCGATGAACTCTATCCCCAGGATAAGGCGAGAGGGTATAAAGCGGGTCAAGTTCGTGGTGCGTTTACCTTGAAAAAGAAACTGTAGATCATCTGGGATTTCCATGCAAAAAGCCCTTTCATTAGGTTTGCTGTTGTTTCTGATGCCTTCAGTGCAGGCATCTGAAGAGGGTAAGGCCTTGTTTGAATCATTGTGCATGAGTTGCCATATCGTTTCAGGACGGCCCAGTGTGGCTCCGCCTGTATTTGGCATGAAAAATCATGTCATTCAAGCCTATCCTCGGCGAGAGGATTTCATCAACTATATCGTTCAATGGGTTAATAATCCGGATGCTTCAAGAACCTTGATGCCGGGTGCGGTGCGACGTTTTGGTCTAATGCCTGCATTACCCTATCCTGAGGAGCAAGTCAGGAAAGTGGCAGCGTTTCTATATGATACTGAATTAAGAATGCCGGGTTGGTATCGACAGCATTATGAGGCTGAACACGGCCAGCCGTTAAAACAATAAATATCAACTCAGGATTGTTAGCTGCAGTCTGAATCAATGTGATCATCATCGCCTTCCCGAAAACGGGAAGGCATTCTCCTTTGCTTCTCTTCTACAAAGTGCCAAGAGTAGCGTCGCTGCTCTTTTGTTCAAAATCCATTAACTCAGTTCTCATCAAGAAAAAACTTGACTTCTCTACAAAAGGGAATATATTCCCAAATATATTTAAGGGATAATTTTCCCAAATTATAATCTTGATTAGGAAACCGTCATGCTATCCGTGAATAAACCCAAACTGCTTGCTTTATCCATCAGTGCCTTGTTGGCTGCGTGCTCGTCCAGTGGCACTGAACAAAGTGATACTACCTATAATCTCAGGGGTACCGTGCCGGGTACGACTATTGAGGCTTTCTGTGATGATGGACGTTATTTCAGTACTCAATCAGATCACAGCGTTGAGGATTCTCAACACCCGTTTAACTTGGAACTACCCATCGGTTTAAGCTGCCGGCTGGTGATGACCACTGGAGAAGGCGCTGATGCATGGGTGACTCCAATCGGTTTCTTCAACGTAAATACTTCAAGTATCGCCTTTGAAAGTGATGATGATATTGATATCGGCCACGTAGCCTTATATTTAGAAAAAGATCCGGGTTGTGATCTCGTCCCGGCCGCACCGACTTATGATTTTAACTGTGACGGTGTTCAAGACTTGCCTATCTATATCGAAATCGATGACGATGATTTTGAAATCATTACCTACGTTGCCGATCCTCTTGATGATGATCGAGACAATATTGTGGATGCCTATGAGGATGATGATGACGATGGTATTCCAAATTCCAAGGATGACAATTATGGTACAGACGACAATGATGGTGATGGGATTGAAAATGCCTACGATGTCGATGATGACAACGATGGCCTGAATGATGATATCGATGAAGATGATGATAATGATGGACTGCCAGATGATGAAGATGCTGATGATGATAACGATGGTATAGATGATTTATACGATGAGGATTACGAGGACGAAGAAGATGACCATGAAAATGATTCAGCGCCTATTTTCACCAATGACGAGCCCAGTGCAGGCAGATTGCTGGTCGCCACTCAATGTGCCCAGTGTCATGGTACCGATGGTTTTTCACTGACTGATATTGACGCTATTGCTGGGGAAAACCGCAGTGAATTACTCGAAGAAACCATTGAGTATGTGCATGAGCCCGATAATTTGATGGGTTTTCACGGGAGTGCTTATCTGAGCCTAAATGAAGAGCTTGAATCAATCGCTGACTATCTCTCGACGCGATAAAACCGCCAAAGATTAATCTCGATTTATTTCAAAAAAACGATTTAAGGATACCCATTTATTATGATTAATGAACGCCGAAATTTTCTCAAAGCACTATCTGCCGCACCCTTGTTATCAGGAATCTCATTGACGACCCAGGCCAGCACCGGTCTCAATCAAAAAAAAGTGGTTGTAGTGGGTGGTGGATTCGCCGGAGCAACCGCAGCCCGTTATCTAAGGCGATGGTCAGATTGCGAAGTATTACTTATCGAACCCAATGCGTCTTATCATTCATGCATTTTAAGTAATCTGGTTTTAACGGGCGATCGTTCTCTAGATGCAATTACCTTCAACTATACGAATCTAGAGACCAAGTTTGGGGTGAAAGTTATCGAAGATTCAGTAAGCCGGGTCGATAGCGCCAATCAGATCATTTATCTCTCGAGTGACACCGAGGAGTTGAATCCCATTAACTACGATAAACTGATTCTGGCTCCCGGTGTCGCTTTTAAATATCCAAACTGGTCTATCGATTTTGATACGATTCCACACGCTTGGAAAGCCGGCCCGCAAATAGAAATGTTGAAACAGGAAATTGATAACCTTGCAGACGACGATACGATGGTCATCCGAGTGCCAAGCGGCGCCTATCGTTGTCCTCCCGGTCCTTATGAAAGAACCTGTGCAATAGCCGATTACCTGGATCGCAAAGGCCGAGCAGTATCTATAAAACTGATAGATCCCAATGACACGCTGTCCGGAGCCAATGTGATTGCTAATGTGTTCTCTGGTCAATTTGGTGACGGTAATCGCTACCCGAATGTGGAATATATCGCTGCAGACGATATTGCTGAGATCAGTATGGACAAGGATATTACGCTCAATAACGGAGACAGTTTTAACGCACAAGCCATTAACTATATACCCGATCAACAGGCACCAGATATTGTAAGATTCACCTTGCATCCTGATAGTAATCAAGCATGGGCAAGCGTTAATCCGTTAACCTATGCTTCAACCTCTGGTGAAGTAGTCAATGCTGCTAATATTCATGTCATAGGAGACTCACAGGCAACGCTTCAACCCAAGGCCGGGCACATTGCAAATGCAGAAGCTAAAATTTGTGCCGATGCTATCATTCGTGATTTTTTAGGTATGGCACCCTACGCAAATCCCATGACCAACTCTGCCTGTTTTACACCCGTCAACCATGAAGAAGCGTCTTGGATAAGTGCGGTTTATCGCTTTGATGGCAATCAAGTGGTGACTGAAAAGGTCGGTAATTCACCTGAAGCCAATATGGAGAACTATCAAATGATGTTTGATTGGGCCAATAATCTCTTTAACGATAGTTTTGGTTAAAAAATGTGATTTGAGATTTCATGTATCAGATAATGATGATCTGATTTAAAAATTATGCCGTTATGAATCTAATACCAGAAGTTATTCAAAACACGATGATCAGGGTCCTGAAGCCACTGATCAGGATTCTGCTGCGTAATGGCATTGCTTACGCCACGTTTGCAGATACCGCACGCAAGATTTATGTGGATTCAGGTTTTGATGAAGCTAAAAGACGTCAACAAAAACAAACGGTTTCCAACGTATCAATTCTGACCGGTATTAATCGTAAGGAGGTGAAACGCCTGCGCGAGGCATTAGCATACGATACCGATCAATCCCTGAAAAAATTTAATCGCACGGTACGGGTAATCGCAGGTTGGCAGCATGATGAAGATTTCCTGGATAAAGACCACGAACCAAAGGATTTAAAACTGGAAGGCGAGCAAGGATCCTTTTCAGCATTGGTTAAAAGATACAGTGGAGATATGCCGGTGGTTGCCATGTTGAATGCGTTACTGGACAGCGAAAATATACGAATCATTGATAATGGCAATATTCAACTGGTTAATCCGAATTATCTCCCGGCCACGGATTCGGATAAAAAACTGGATATCCTTGGCATAGACACTGCCGAATTCATCGAGACGATAGACCACAATATCAATATCAAGCATGCGGATGATGCCTGGTTCCAGCGCAAGGCATCTAATACCCATGTGGACATCAATGCCTTACCAAAGATTAAACAACGCTTGAATAAAAAAGCGCAACAGTTACTTGAGGATATCGATAGCGATTTCTCCGACAATGAAACGAATGATGAACAGTCTAGCAGTCGCGTCAGTGTGGGAATCTATTTCCACCAGACGCACAACCCTGAAAGTGAGGAAGATTAAATGAACGCTTTTACTTCTTTGATTAAAGAATATCAGCGCCTGGGAATGATAATGTTGATGGCTTTGTCCGTCGTGTCCTGCGGGGGATCCAGTATTATTTCCGCAGGTATTAGTGGAACGGGTATCGTATTTGGGTCTATTACCGGATTTGGCAGTATCTATGTGAATGGCGTGGAATACGACATCGATAGTGCCAGTTTTAATGTGGACGGTAATACCATGGCTTCGCAAGCCGATCTGAAGATTGGGATGGTGGTAAAACTCGATGCTACGGATAACGGTGATGGTACCGGCGTAGCTTCTACAGTGAGCTATGATGAATTGGTGCAGGGCCCTGTCAGCAACTTGACTGCAATTGATCCTGCGGATCCAGAAAACAGGTCCTTTATCGTCCTGGGTACCACAGTGAAGATCAATCTCCAATCCACAGTTTTTGAAAACACGAGTTTTTTAAACCTGCAAAATGATAACCTGGTCGAGGTCAGTGGTTTTGTTGATCAAAATGGAAATATCATTGCCACCCTGATTGAGGTCAAATCGGGTAATGAAATCGAGTTGCATGGGCAAATCAACAACCTGGTCGGCACTCTCTTCGACATTAATGGTGTCATAGTTGATGCTTCAGCTGCGACACTGGAAGACCTGGAAAATGGCCTGGAAGAAGATTTATATGTTGAGGTTAAAGGTACATTTAATGGCGGCCAAGTAGTGGCTACAGAAATTGAAGGTGAAGACGATGATCGTGCAGCAATAGAAAACTATGAAGGAGAGGTCAGTATTCAGGGTTTAATTACCACCTTTAACAGCAGTACAGACTTTTCCGTCAACGGAGTACCGGTACTGGTTGATACCCTGCAGGTACCCTCATCAGTACTGGATCAATTGGCGCTGGGGATAGAAATAGAAGTCGAAGGGGTGATTGAAAACAGCATCATTATGGCCGATGAGGTTGAGCTACGGCAGGATGAGAGAAAGTATCAAGCGCTGGTTTCTTCCGTTAATACCACCGACCGGGTTTTAAGTATTTATTATCCCAATATCACGGGCGTTATCACGTTATCCATTGACAATGAGAGTGAATTGGAAGACGAAGCGAGCGGAGATCCGATTGGGCTTGGTGATTTACTGCCAGATGATGAGGTAAAGATTGAGGCCAGCGTCAATGGTGATCAAATTCGGATTAAATCACTGACGCGGGATATGATTGAAAAATTTGAGGTATCCGGTGTCGTTGAATCATTTGAGCAGGGGATATCGATTACCATTAATAATTTGATGTTTCCTCTAGAGGCCGATGTTGAATATGAACCTGATTTGAATTTTTATAATACTATTCAAACCGGTATCACCATTGTAGAACTGCAAGATGAAGATAAAGATTCACAGTTTGATAAGGCAGAAATTGAATACTAAACCGGCAAGAAAAAATAGACGTTTTGAATATTAAGTCTTGCCTGCGTTAAATTAAAAACAGCATTTTATGTGTGGTGCCAAAGGTTGTCGTTATCGTTCAAATGTACTGGCGCTATGGGACGATAGAGCCCAGGCCGTTTAAAGCTTTTTTAGGCAATCCAGGTAAGCTGTCTCATCGGGTAAGGTTTGATTGCGTTGCGCGAACCAGAGCGCTTGGCCCAGGCACTCCATCATGGCATGTTCAGCCTCGTGAATGCCTTTCTTTTTCATGAGTTTCTGATGTAACTGCTTGATGCCTGGTGGACGATCTACAGAGGTCTGTTCACGCAAAGCGATGTGCATGCCCATGTGGAGAAAAGGATTGGTTTGCCCATTATCAACTGAGTAGTCGGCCTCGTGAACCTTTTTATCTGAATCCAGTAAGGCGTGATATTCAGGATGTAATTGGATCACATCGGCAATAATGGTTTCCATGGGTTCCAGTAACTGCTGGGCCAGTATTTTTTTCCAAACGTCCAGAAAAACCTGACGCGTATCGTCACGACTTTGATACATAAGATCTACATCAAATAAATATCGGCCACAGTATAACTGAAATGTACACAGTTTAATCTGCGGTCTTTTTCTTGAATTCGCACAAGTCTTCGATAATGCAACTACCACAACGAGGCTTGCGTGCGATACAGGTATATCGACCATGCAGAATTAACCAGTGATGTGCATCCTGTTTGAATGCTTCCGGGACCAATCGTATTAAGCGTTTTTCGACTTCAAGCACATTTTTACCCGGTGCTATACCGGTACGGTTAGAAACCCGATAAATGTGAGTGTCAACCGCGATGGTGGGTTGACCGAAGGCAGTATTCAGAATGACGTTAGCGGTTTTTCGACCCACACCTGGAAGCGCTTCCAGCTGTTCACGGCGCCGTGGCACTACAGAATCATACTGCTCTATCAGTATCTGACAGGTAGCGATCACATTTTTAGCCTTGGAATTAAACAGTCCAATGGTCTTAATGTAATCTTTAAGGCCAGCTTCACCCAGGCCCATAATCTTTTCTGGCGTATTGGCCACAGGAAATAATTTTGCAGTAGCCTTATTGA
>JASJBW010000064.1 GCA_030066315.1 Gammaproteobacteria bacterium | reverse complement strand
GGCCACCCTGCCACGGATGTGCCATTGGTCTAATGGAGTGAGTTGTTGTTGCCGTGACTGCCACATTTCATGACTTTCATCGGTAATCGGGATAGATTCTATTGATTTGGTACTACACCCAAACAGCAATGTAGCCAGTGACCACAGAAATAAACTTCGATGCATGCAGGAAGATATTAACGCTGTTGGAATCTTTCCATGGTTTTAAGTACAAAAGGATCCTCAGGCGATTTCTGCAAAGCCCTTTCCCAGATGCCCAAAGCTTCCTCTTGCCTGCCGGTGACCCATAAAACTTCTCCCAGGTGAGCGGCGATTTCTCCATCTTCAAATTGCGATAGCGCCTTCTTTAACAGGCGGATGGCTTCATCGTAATTGCCCAGGCGATAATTGATCCACCCATAGCTATCGATGATGGCGGGATCTTCCGGTTTGATTTCAATCGCACGCTGCAACAATTGATAAGCCTCTTGCAAGCGATCAGTCCGATCCGCCAGCGTGAAACCCAGCGCATTTAACGCATGCGCATTGTCAGGTTCTGTGGTCAGAATCGTACGCATGTCCTGTTCCAGCAGTTCAAGGTTATCAATACGTTCTGCAGTTAATCCACGGGCGTAAAGTAAGTCGATATTTCCAGGTATGACCTTTAAAGCTTGGTTGTATATTTCGATAGCATCCTGGTAACGATTGGCTTCTTTTAAAATTTCTCCTTTCGCCAGGTAAATACGCACCAGCGAAGCCTTTGATTGACTGCCTTCTGCCATTTTTTTCAATTGTTGGATGGCGTTATCCGTATCCCCGGATTTTGCCAACAAGTTGGCGGAACGAATTTGGGCATCAAAGCGATATTCACCCGTATTGACTTTCTGGTACCAGTCAATCGCTTGCTGATACTGGTTTCGACTTTCATTGATACGTCCCAGGTAATATTGTGCTTCGCCGATACGCTTGTTCAGACCCAGGAGTTTCAACAGGTATTTTTCTGCACTGTCAAATCGCTGCGATTCCAGTGATAACAGTCCCAGTGTATAAAGTAGATCCGGGTCATTAGGGGCCATTAAATGTAATTTTTCAAATTCCGTCCGGGCTCTTTCGTATTCCTTCAAGTCCACTAGTAACCGAGCATAGGCGAGCCGTAACTGTTTATTCTCGGGTTTACTTAACACCGCTCTTTTAAGGCTGATAACCGCTTCTTCGCGTTTACCTACTTTGATCAGCATTTTGGCACGGATGGCGTGTGCATCTGGGATGTCTTTAATGGCAAGAGCATTATCCAGGTAATCCAATGACTCTTGTGCCAGATCCGCTCGCGATGCCAGACTGCCATGAAGGAAATGGGCATAAGCAAAACCGCTGTAGTTATCTGCGAGGCGTTTCGAAACTCTTAACACGGTTTCAGTATTTTGTTCACGTGCCAGCACATTTAAAAGTGAAATGAAGGTCTGATCATCGATATCATCTTGGGTTTTAATGACTTCATCCACATAGTAATAGGCCTGGTCAGCATTACCCTGACGGATAAAAATGGCAGCTATGATTTGCTGTGCCTCGATTTTTTTCGGTTCCAGTTCAATCCAACGTTCTGCGGCCACCTGAGCGGCATTCAGGTCCTGGCCGAAAACGGCAATGCGTACCGCTCTTTCTGCCAGTTTTGGATCATCCTGGCTGATGGCCAATGCAAGGTAATTATCAATGGCCGTTTCAGTTTGGCCCCGGTTTACCGCCAGTTCGGCGACGACCAACTGGTAAACGGGGTCATTTTCAATCGGCGTGGTAATTTCCAGCGGGTATATTTTTTCGACGGGTGCCTCGACCAGCCCATACTGGGGTCCACGGTCTAAAGTGGCGCAACCGGTAATTAATGGAAGCAATAATAATAATAAAGTAAAAATCCTGACCAGCATGATTCGATCCCATAGTCATCAGCCCTGAGGGCTAAAAACAAGAGGCCTTAACAACCATGAGGATGCCTCTTTAATGCTAACATCTTCGATTTTTGACTGTTTTAAACCTCTCTATCTCTCATTTGAGTGTAGCATTCAGCCACACAAGCGAGAAGAATATTCTTATGATTATGAAAAACTCAAATTGTTCACGAGGGTAATTAATTTTTCAAAACAGGCCTTTCCCTTGCTATTGATCCATCAATACCGGAAAATTAACCGTTTTCAATTCTTTTCGCGTATATGGCATTAATCACGCTCGGCATTAATCACCAGACTGCACCGGTTGAAATTCGTGAAAAAGTCACTTTTGCGCCCGACCAGATGGATCAAGCCCTGCAGCAGGCGACCTCGTTGAAAGAGGTTAATGAAGCGATTATTGTGTCGACCTGTAATCGTACCGAGTTGTATTGTGAAGTCGGGGAACAATACGATAATGCCCTGGCGCATTGGTTATCCAAATTTCATCGTTTGGACGATGATCAGTTGATGCCTTATCTGTATCAATACCGAAACCATGAGGCCACTCATCACTTATTTCGTGTGGCCAGCGGATTGGATTCCATGGTTTTGGGTGAGCCGCAGATTCTGGGCCAGTTGAAAACCGCTTTTGATACAGCCCGTGCCAACAACACTGTAAAAACTGTATTAGGCCGCTTATTTCAACATGGATTTACTGTTGCTAAAAAAGTACGTACAGATACAGCGATTGGTGCGAACCCAGTCTCGGTAGCATTTGCTGCTGTTTCCTTGTCCAAGCAGATATTCGGTGATTTATCTTCACTACATGCACTCATGATTGGTGCGGGCGAAACTATAGAACTTGCGGCCCGTCATTTACGTGGCCAGCATATTGGTGGCCTTACCATTGCCAATCGCACACTCGAGCGAGCCCAGGGCCTCGCAGATGAACTGGGAGCGACGGCGATCACTATCGGTGAGATTCCCGATGAGCTCGCAAAGGCGGATATCGTCGTCTCTTCAACCGCCAGTCAGTTACCAATCCTGGGTAAAGGCGCAACGGAATCCGCATTGAAAAAACGTAAACATCGCCCGATTTTCATGGTGGATTTGGCGGTACCCAGGGATATCGAAGCCCAAGTCGGTGAGTTGGATGATGTGTTCTTGTATACCGTAGATGACCTCAAAGAAGTGATCGATGAAAACCGTCGCTCTCGCGAAGAAGCTGCTAATGAGGCCATGGATATTATTCAAACCGAGGTGAAGCATTTCGATCATTGGATTAAAACCCATCAATCGGCCGATGAGATTCGACTGTTACGGCAAAATGCTGAATTATTTAAAGTGGAATGCTTGAATAAGGCCCGACAGATGTTGGAAAACAAGGATGATCCTGCAAAGGTCATTGAAACCCTGTCATCTAACCTCACCAACAAACTGATGCATGGTGCCACCCTGGAGATGCGCAAGGCATTAAAGGAAGATGATCAGGATATGATCCAGATCTTGCATTCTTTGTTTAAGAACGAAAACCGTCATTAACCCTTTTTTAGAATCGCCCAATGAAACCATCCATACTGGCTAAGCTTGAACTATTGAGTGCACGCCATGAAGAAATTGCCGGTTTACTGGCTGAACCCGACGTCATTAATGATCAAAACCGGTTCCGCAGTTTGTCCATGGAATATGCCCAGCTCGAAGGCGTGGTAAAGGCGTTCGCCGAATACCAGGCCGCACAGAATGATCTGGATGCGGCACAGGAAATGCTTCAGGAAGATGATGCGGAAATGCAGGCAATGGCCGAAGAAGAAGTTCAGGATGCCAAGCAGCGCATAGAAGATCTAGAGCTTGAGTTGCAGAAACTTTTACTACCCAAGGATCCCAATGATAACAGTAATGTATTTCTTGAGATTCGTGCAGGTACAGGTGGTGATGAAGCTGCTATTTTTGCGGGTGATTTATTCCGTATGTACAGTCGCTATGCGGAATCGAAAAAATGGAAAATTGAAGTATTGAATAGTAATGAAGGTGAGCATGGTGGTTTTAAGGAAATTATTGCTCGAATCATTGGTCCAGGGGCCTACTCCAATCTGAAGTTTGAATCCGGGGCTCACCGGGTACAGCGTGTTCCGGAGACTGAATCGCAGGGTCGGGTGCATACCTCAGCGGCTACAGTTGCTGTTATCCCTGAAGCTGAAGATGTGGAGATGATTGAAATCAATCCTGCTGATCTGCGCATTGATACATTCCGCGCTTCCGGCGCGGGTGGTCAGCACGTGAATAAAACCGATTCAGCCATTCGAATTACTCATTTGCCGACAGGTACTGTTGTTGAATGCCAGGACGAGCGCTCACAACATAAAAACAAGGCGCGTGCTATGTCATTGTTACAGGCAAGAATTTATGATGCGGAAAAACAAAAACAGGAAAAGGAGCAAGCGGCAGAGCGTAAATCCCTGGTGGGATCTGGTGATCGTTCTGAAAGGATACGAACGTATAATTTCCCGCAAGGACGCATGACGGACCATCGTATTAATCTAACGTTATACAAGCTCGATGATATTATTTCTGGTGACATGAACCAGGTTATAGAGCCACTCATGAATGAATATCAGGCCGAACAGTTAGCCAGTCTTTCTGCAGAAAATTGATTCCATGACCCGCCATGGCTGTCTCTATTCAGCAACAAATTAATTGGGCAACGGGCATGCTGCAAGCTATCAGCTCAAGCCCTCGACTTGATAGTGAGATTCTGCTCGCCCATTGCCTGGATAAAAACCGCAGTTTTCTGATGACCTGGCCAGAATATATTTTACAAGCTCGGCAGGTCGAATGTTTTGCTGACCTGGTTCAGCGTCGTCTTCAACTTCAACCCATAGCTTACCTGGTCGGTAGCCGTGAATTTTATTCCATAGAGTTGAAAACTACGGCAGATACTCTGGTACCGCGACCCGAAACAGAGATGCTGGTCGATAAGGTGCTCGAAATTGTGGGATCGCTTGAACAACCCCGAATTTTAGAGTTGGGTACGGGAACCGGGGCTATTGCACTGGCGATTAAACGTCATAAAGAAGATAGCCAGATTGTGGCGACCGATATCTCTCTGTCGGCACTGGCCATAGCTCGAGATAATGCGCATACATATAACCTGGAAGTTGATTTTATCCAATCTGACTGGTTTCAATCTCTGGATACATTGAAAACCTTTGATGTTGTGGTCTCCAATCCTCCCTACATTGCCGCCGATGACCCCTATTTGAAACAGGGCGATCTACCCGCCGAACCCAGCCAGGCCTTATGCAGTGGGCCATCTGGTTTGGAAGCACTGGACCCTATCATTAAAGGAAGCCAGCAATATTTAAGGCATTCTGGGTGGATTGTCTTGGAGCACGGTTATCAACAGGGCCAGTCTGTGCGTCAGTTGCTCGATGAAAATGGTTACGCCCAAGTAACTTTATTTCAGGATTTCAATAGCTTAGACAGAATGACGGTGGCCCAGAAGCCTCCTGCCTGAACGCTGAAAAACAACAATTATTTTATTGAAATTTCAAAATTGCGGGCGTAGTCTATTTCTCATGGATGAGCCGATTTATATTCGTACCCGAATGGTCTGCCTGGCCCGAAAAGGACCAGCTTCCCAAGCTCATGAAGCTTGTGAAGCACTGCAAGGCATCAAGGGCATCGTAGCTGTTCAACCCCTTAACAATTGTAGGTTGTCGCTTACTTATTCATTAAAAGATCTTAGCTTTGAGTTGATTGAGAGCCTGCTAAAGGAACTGGGTTTTTATCTTGATAACTCGATCTTTGCCATTATCCGCCGCAATATTTACCAGTATCTAGAAGATAATGTGCGTGAAAAAATTCATGCAGAAGAACAGGAACACACCCTGGTCTGCCACCTGCATGAAGAGCTACCGCATGATGAACCGGAAAAGTATTGGAATAATTATCGTTAATTCCACCTTCTCGGCTGAATCATGTTTTAGAATCAGCCTCAGCTCTAAATATCAAACCTACTCGCCATGAATGATGAACAATTGCTCAGATACAGTCGTCAGATCATGCTGCCTGATATCGATGTTAAAGGTCAGCAAAAACTGAATGATGCCACGGTTCTCATTATGGGATTGGGCGGCCTGGGTTCGGTGGTGGCTTATTATCTGGCCGGCGCTGGTGTAGGGCATCTGATTCTGAATGATTTTGATGATGTGGATTGGAGTAACCTGCAACGCCAGATTATTCATAACGAAAAACGTATTGGAATGAACAAGGCGGTTTCGGCCCGGGAAACCTTGCAGGCTCTAAATAGCGATATAAAAACTTCAGTGGTGGATCGCAAGCTTGATGAAGATGCGTTACTGGATCTGGCCAGTCAAAGTGATGTGCTTGCAGATGGTTCGGATAATTTTCAAACTCGACGCATGATGAATACAATCAGTTTGAAATCGGGTACACCTTTAGTGTCTGGGGCAGCCATCCGCATGGAGGGACAGATCAGTACATTTAACCTGAGTACTGAAAGCCCCTGTTATCAATGTCTATATGGTAACCAGCTTGATGACGAAGAACTCACGTGTTCAGAAAATGGGGTCATAGCACCTCTCGTGGGTATTATTGGATCCATGCAGGCCATGGAGGTGGTGAAAATTATTACCGGCATTGGTGAGCCTCTCGATGGTCGCCTGATGTTGGTGGATGCTAAATCCATGGGGATCCGTACTTTGAATCTCATGCAAGATCCGGCATGTAGTTGCCATGAAAGTCGTGGTTTACAATCAGCCCGCCAGTGATTTATCAGGGCGATTAATCAGGTAGACACCTCCAAGGATTAACAGGGCGCCCATAAGCAAGGAGAAGGTCAGGGGTTCTGCAAGAATCATGCTACCCAGGATGATGGCGCTAACGGGTACAAAGAAAACGAAGACAGCGCCCTGCGCGGCCCCCAGGATTTTAACGCCCTCAAAAAACCAGACAAAACCTGCCACTGTACCCAATAACGACAAGTAGCCTATGGCATAAACCAATTTGAAGCTGTGATTGACCTGGAATGATTGTCCTGAAATGGCAATCCAAAATGCCAGAAACAAGCTGCCGCTAATGCAAGAATACGTCACCAGTGTCAGGGGCTCCAAAGGAAAACGCGTATGCATCAAACGTTTTCCTAGTAGGGTATAAACAGCCCAGGATAATGCACAACCTAATAGATAGATTTCTCCGGATCCGATCTCACCCTGAAGCAATGTACTGGGATGGCCTCGGGTCAATACTATAGTCACTCCAGTGATACAAAGTATAAGGCCTAGGATGTGCTTGGTGTTTAATGATTGTTGAAAAAACAAAACGGAACCCAGTGCCACCCAGATAGGATTAGAGGTAATAATCAGGGCCCCTCGCCCCGCTTCTACCGTTTGCAACCCAGAAAAAAAGAACAGGTTGTATATAGTGACACCGCTCAACCCCAGTAAAATGACATAAAAGGCTTGAGTCATATTCAGCCGGGGCCAGGAACCGTGTTTCAAATATAAAATACCCATCAAGACAATTGCAGCACTGGTAAAACGCAACAAGGCAGCCATTTCCACTGAAGTTTCCTCAACGGCGTATTTCGCGGCAATAAATGTTCCACCCCAGGCTAATACAGCACCCAGTAACTTAATATAGGTGACCAGATGTATCATTCGTTCAACGGTGTGACCGTGTAACCCGACTGATTTAACTGATAAATCAGCCCATCTTCTCCAAGTAGGTGAGCCGTTCCAACCAAAACCATCTCCGTTTCCGGGGTATCCAGCATAGTGATAAGTTGAGGCATCCAGTGCTCATGGCGTTGAACCAGTAATTGTTGATAAACCGGATAAAAGTGTTTTTGCATGGGATCGATGAACAGTTCCTTTAATCGTGAAAGATTTCCAGTTTTCCAGCTTAAAATCATATCTTCAAATTGTACGTTTAAGGTTTTTAAATCCTGCAAAGTATGTCGAATAATCAGGTCTTCCTGCCCCTCGCCCAGTTGGGTTAAAAAAGCCAATTGTTGGTCCTGTGATTCCAGGGCTTTAATAGTTTTACGGTCATTTAGTGCGAGATCATAAAAATACTGGTCCACGCCTTTAATCGAGGCGCCGATGTTCCGTAATTCCAACAACGTTAAAGTCAGCGCAATCATGCCGGGTTTTAAATGAGAGACAGCCTTCAGGCTTAATTTCTTTTGTTCAAGATACTTTTTCAAAGCCAATAGGGTCTGTTCAGAAATCAGGTCCTCCAGTTTTTGGTAGGGAGGCATGGCCATGGCTCTTGCCATTTTCTTTGCGAAGGTAGGATCTGTGTGGCTATCCAGTGTCGTTTCAAATGCCACTACCGCTGAATCGTTATAGGCTTGATCGAAAGCAGCTGGCAGAGGGTAATCAGCAGGCCTTAAAACATGGATGGTGCCAGACAGGTAAATACGGTTTTGATTATTTTCAATCAGCCATACTGGGCTTGCTGCCCAGACCAGAGTTTTACCGCAACCCATTGCAAGCAGGCCCATTATCAAGGAGATTTTAACGAAAGACATGGCTTGGCAATATGCCTAGGCTGAACGTTGCTGTCAAAACAGCATTTGCCCAGTGATTAATAATCTGACTAAAATAGTCAGTTATGTTAAATCGAGATTTATAACGTGGATTATTCCAGACGTTTTGATGTCATTGTCATTGGTGGCGGGCATGCTGGTACCGAGGCAGCCCTGGCATCGGCCCGTATGGGCGTTTCTACCTTACTGTTGACTCACAATATCGATACGCTGGGGCAAATGAGTTGTAACCCCGCTATTGGTGGTATTGGTAAAGGTCATCTGGTTAAGGAAATTGATGCGCTGGGGGGGGCAATGGCATTAGCAGCAGATAAGGCTGGTATTCAATTCCGGATCTTGAACCGGCGCAAGGGCCCTGCGGTTCGAGCGACCCGTGCCCAGGCGGATCGCCAGCTTTATCGAATGGCAATCCGAGAAGTGCTGGAGCATCAACCTAATCTTTCCCTGTTCCAGCAACCTGTTGTTGATCTAATCGAAAAACAAGATCGTGTAGAAGGTGTTGTGACCGAGATGGGGCTCAAATTCTACGCCCGTAAAGTGGTGCTGACAGTGGGGACATTTCTGGCGGGTAAGATTCATATCGGCCAGGCAAATTACAGTGGTGGTCGTGCCGGAGATCCTCCTGCCAGTGCACTCGCACAACGATTGCGTGAGCGTCCTTTTAGAATTGACCGCCTGAAGACCGGTACTCCTGCCAGGCTCGATAAAAAAACCCTGGATTATTCCAAGATGCAGGAACAACCGGGAGATGATCCCTTGCCGGTTTTTTCGACCCTGGGCTCGGTTGATATACATCCACGCCAGGTCAGTTGCCATATCACCTATACCAGTGAAAAAACCCATGACATTATACGCAGTGGGCTTGATCGCTCACCGTTGTTTTCCGGTGTTATCGAAGGTACGGGACCTCGATACTGTCCTTCGATCGAAGACAAGGTGGTGCGATTTGCAGACAAAACATCGCACCAGATTTTTGTAGAGCCTGAAGGGTTGAATTTATCAGAGGTTTACCCGAATGGTATTTCCACCAGCCTGCCTTATGACATTCAAGAGCGGTTGATTCATTCGATACCGGGATTTGAACAGGCGCATATTATTCGACCCGGCTATGCCATTGAGTATGATTATTTTGATCCCCGCGATTTACGGCCGGATCTTCAGACCCGTTTCTTTGAAGGGCTGTATTTTGCCGGCCAGATCAATGGGACTACGGGTTACGAAGAAGCCGCGGCCCAGGGATTATTAGCTGGAGCCAATGCAGCGGCAGCCGTTTTGGGTAAAGAGCCGCTTGTTTTATCGCGTGCGGAAGCTTATATGGGGGTTTTAATTGATGACTTAATTACTCGGGGCACCAAGGAGCCTTACCGCATGTTTACCAGTCGGGCGGAATACCGCTTAATGTTGCGTGAAGATAATGCGGATATCCGATTAACCGAGCAAGGACGGAAAATGGGCCTGGTCGATGACGAGCGTTGGTCAATTTTCAATGATTTCCAGGAGCAGCTTACCCTTCTGAATCAATCCTTACATGAGACCTTTGTGCATCCGGGTTCTGCACTGGATGAAACACTTTCTTCAAGATTGGAGAAACCCATTCATCGTGAATATCGTCTCGCAGAACTGTTAAAACGACCTGAAATCCAGATTGAACACCTACTTCCTGGCCTTAATTCAAAACAGAAATTTAGTGAGAGAGTGAAGGAGCAGGCTGAAATTAACAGTAAATATGCCGGATACCTGTCTCGCCAACAAGATGAAGTGAATAAAGCCCTAAAAAATGAATCCACTGAGTTACCGGTTGATCTAGATTATGCCAGTGTCATCGGGTTATCCAACGAGGTTCGTCAAAAATTACAGGATGTCAGGCCTTCGACCATAGGCCAGGCGGGCCGGATATCTGGTGTTACCCCAGCAGCCATATCCTTGTTACTGGTGCATTTAAAACGCGTGCAAACACCTTCACAAAAAAGCGCCTGATGTTGCAAGATCAACTGCAGCAAGGACTGCAGGCGCTGGGCATGGATAGTGACCCAGAACAGATAGGTGCATTGCTTAACTACCTCGAATTACTGCATAAATGGAATGCCACCTACAATCTCACTGCCATACGCGATGTTGAACAAATGGTGGCTTACCATGTTTTGGATAGCCTCAGTGCCAGCGAACATATTCCGCAGGCAGCACGGTGTCTTGATGTAGGTACCGGCGCCGGATTGCCCGGTATTCCGCTGGCGATTATGTTACCGCGCAGCCACTGGATATTGCTGGACAGTAATGGAAAAAAAACCCGCTTTGTTCAGCAGGCTATAGCGGCCTGTGAATTAACCAACGTTAAAGTTGTGCAGTCGCGGGTTGAGGATTATCATGCGAATACATTACCAGATGTGATTATCAGCCGAGCCTATGCCTCCATCGAGGATTTTCTAGCTTCAGTCGATCATCTCTGGGCCAATGACAAACTATTGATCACCATGAAAACAACATTGGGTTCAGCGGAAGCCGCAAGTCTTGATTTGTTGCCCTATCCCGCGGAATTAATCCCAGTCATGGTGCCAGGTATTGCTGAAAAACGCAGCCTGGTTTTAATAAGACGGCAGAATACATGAGTAAAACAATCACCATAGCGAATCAGAAAGGCGGTGTTGGTAAGACAACTACCTGTGTCAACCTGGCAGCTTCACTGGCTGCTACAAAACGCAAGGTTTTATTAATTGATATGGATCCGCAAGGGAATGCCACCATGGGTAGTGGTGTGGATAAGAATGCCCTGGATAGCAGTGTCTGTGATGTTTTGCTGGGTGACCTTTCAGTGGAACAAGTCCTGATCAATGCGGAACCGGGGTATGATCTGTTACCTGCCAACTCCGACCTCACTGCGGCAGAAGTCCAATTAATGAATAAGATCGGTCGCGAACGCCAGTTGTTCTTGGCCCTTGAAAGCATCTTGGATCATTATGACTACATCCTCATTGACTGCCCTCCTTCGTTAAACATGTTAACCGTCAATGCACTGGTCGCTGCGCATGGTGTGGTGATACCGATGCAGTGTGAATACTATGCGTTAGAAGGGCTCACGGCGCTGTTGGATACGATCGAACAAATTCGTATCAGCGTCAATCCAAGGATTAAAGTGGAGGGGCTTTTGCGTACCATGTACGACCCCCGCAATAATTTATCCAATGATGTTTCCAGTGAGCTGGTTGAGCACTTTGGCGACCGGGTCTATCGCACGGTAATACCTCGTAATGTGCGCTTGGCTGAAGCCCCTAGTTTTGGTCAACCCATTCTGCAGTATGATAAAAATTCACGAGGATCGATGGCTTATCTAGCGCTTGCGGGCGAAGTGTTAAGACGAGATGCTAAACAAAATCATTACGTAAATTAATTTATGGTTGCTAAGAAAAAAAGACTGGGACGAGGTCTCGGATCATTAATTGGTAATGTGCAAGAAGTTACAGAGGCTAGTGCCGAAGATATTGCCACAGGGCTTACTGAGTTGCCCATCGATAAAATCCAGCGCGGTGAATACCAACCCCGAAAAATATTCGATGAAGAGGCCTTGCAGGAGTTAGCGAATTCCATTTCAGCGCAGGGTGTGGTGCAGCCCATTGTGGTGCGTAAAGAAGGTTCGCATTACGAATTAATTGCGGGAGAGCGTCGTTGGCGTGCATCCCAACTCGCCGGATTGGATAAGATTCCTGCGGTTATCAAACAAATTGATACTGAGTCTGCAGCGGCCATTGCGCTGATAGAAAATATCCAGCGCGAGGATTTAAATCCGCTCGAAGAGGCTAATGCTTTTCAGCGCCTGATTGATGACTTTGCTTTGACCCACATGCAAGTGGCAGAAGCAGTGGGACGTTCAAGGGTTGCGGTGAGCAATATGTTACGTTTATTGGAGTTATCGGAACCCGTCAAGGAGCTCGTTAACAAATCGTTGTTGAGTATGGGTCATGCTCGAGCGATCCTGGCAGTGGAGCCACCCGACCAACT
>JASJBW010000068.1 GCA_030066315.1 Gammaproteobacteria bacterium | reverse complement strand
TGGAATGAGAGAGTTGGGTAATTGGTCCGTTGATATCGGCCTCGATGAAACTTTTTCAGATATTTTGGAATTATCACAACAGTGCAAATTTACCGATTGCTCTCATTCCTCTGAAAAAGGCTGTGCAATTATACACGCCATAAAAGACGGTAGACTCAGTGAGGAACGTTTTAATAATTTTATGAAGATGAAAAAAGAAGCCGCTTTTAATGAAATGTCCTATGTTGAAAAGAGGAGAAAGGACAAGGCATTCGGCAAGCATGTTAAAACCGTATTAAAAAATAAATCAAAAAAGCGGTAATGACCTATGTCAGTCTCGTTTTAACTTACGACAAGGTTTAATTTTTAAGGCTCACCAATGGTGAAATAAAAAAAGGTGATGGAATTATTGGCTTTCACCTTGATCCGATAAAAACTTGTAGGCATTGTTTACGCGTATCTTTTCTTCAACCTCGGGGGGTAATTGCTTGAGCCAGTCCCGATGAAATTGCAATAACATGGCAAAGTGATCCCAACCTTCATCAGCCTGATCCCAACGCTGCCCCCTGGTGACACTCCAAACAGGGTCGGTACCCGTCATAAAACGGTCCTGGTGTTTAATGAACAGCTCTCTCCATCCGGGCAGCAACTGGTTTTCATCATCGACGAGGGTGTGATAACGCCAGGGATCTCGAACCGAGACTTCCGCCCAGACATTGGGACATTCACTCATTAATTGATCGATCGAATCTGGTTTTAATCGGCTACCGGCATGGGCCCATAAAAATGTCACGTTGGCATATTGCTGGCAAATGGGTGAAAAGAATTTATGACTGGAGGCCTCGGTATGGATTAACACAGGCACCTGGTATTTTTCGGCCAGGTTGAATAATCCGACCACAATTTTATTATCCCAGCGTGGTCCAAATCCGGCCCATACGTGAAATTCTCCAATTCCTTTATATTGTCCTGCAGCCAGTCCTTCCTCAGCTTTTATTAACACTTCTGGATCTCGAAACCATCGATTTTTATGTAAGGGTGTCAGGTAGGGGCTAAAATAGGGATAGATCCAGGAGCCACCTGCTTCTGATAATTCCAGCGCCAATTCCGGTGGTGTACTGGAGACAGTGGCGCGCACGATATTATGAGTTTTCAGGCGTTCAACTATATCCTGGGCTGAAATAATTTCTTTTTGATCCCAGTTATAATGCAAGTGAATATCCGCAAAGGGCTCTGATGCACCCAGGGTGACATTGCAGTTCGCCAATATGAACACGATGAATCCTATAATCCGGGTGTGGTTTTTCATTTGCATTAAAAAATGGGTTGCTGATGTAAGACTAAGCTGGAATCATTCTATCAAAATAACATCATTCAAGATGCCCAACTAGAAGCATTTAACCTAAAAATGATTAAGGTATTCACTTCAAGTATCGATAGCTTATTTTGATGGGTATCTGGAATAACTGAACGCCTCGATATTAATTTCGTCTAAATTATATGACGCAAAAAAACATTTTCACACTCAGTCTAGTGCTGGCCAGCTACTTGATAAGCGCATGCCAATCCAACATTCCCGAATCGATCAAACAACCGATCGAGGATAGTCCCACTTTGCATCAGGTTCTGCAACAACCGCAAAATCATCTTCAGCAACAGGTGCGTTGGGGTGGCATTATCACAGAAAACAACAACCAGCAGAGCAGTAGTCAACTGATTATCGTCGGTTATCCCTTGAACAGTTCGGGGCGACCCGATACCCATAAAATAACCCAGGGTCGGTTTATTGCAGAGGTAAGCGGTTTTCTTGAACCCGAAGTTTATAAAAAGCCCCGTGAAATTACGGTTACGGGTACATTAAGTACAATGATGACTCGGTCCATAGGGCAATATCCCTATGATTATCCGGTGATCAAAGTCGAACAGTATCACTTGTGGCCGATCAAGACAGAACCTGTCTATCGCGACCCGCCACCCTTTTGGTATGACCCCTGGTATCATCCCTATCATTTTTATGATTATCCTTACTACTTACCGCCCCATTGGCACTATCCTACAATCCCAAAGGAGTTGATTAAAAAGCCATGAAGCATCATAGAATCCACCTGTTACTGATCTTAATGATGGCCTTAGGTGTCCTTCAGGGTTGCGCCTCAACGCCACTGTTTGATACCGAGAATGTCGATCAAACCCTGACACCCACCACTGTTATTGACCAGGCTGAAACTGCCCTGGGTAAACAGGTCTTATGGGGTGGCACCATCATCGATATCCAAAATCTGGAAACTGAGACTCAAATTGAGTTGCTGGCCTATCCTTTAAGCGCCTCTAAGCGCCCTTTACTGAGTCAGGCGCCATTAGGTCGTTTTATCGTTAAACAAAGCGGGTTTCTTGAACCCACCACTTATGCACAAGGACGCTGGATGACGACTCTTGGAACGGTGACCGCCCTGGAATTAGGTAAGGTGGGCAATAGTAGTTATCAATATCCGGTCATCAGGGCACAGCAGATACAATTATGGAAAAAGCCCGGTGAATCCAATCGCGGCCGGGTTCAGTTTGGAATTGGGATCAGTATTCATAACTGATCCTCTAACGTCAATCGGGTTGTTTAAGACCTACTGTCTGAGGAATTGTTTGCCTGGATAAAACCAGGTGATACTCAAGTAAATCATGAGCGCGATCACAATAACCATATTGAAACCATAATTGATGGCAATAATCGTCGACAGCGAGGCACTGATGACGGATGCACAGCCATTGATACCCCAGGCCCATGGAATATAGTGGGGTGCATGACGGGTTAGTGTTGATAACGCAAGCGGAAAAGGTATGCCCATTAAAAAAGCCAGGGGTGCAATCAACAAGATGGCCATAAAAAAACGACCCCAGATAGGGGAGTCTGCACTCCAGGCAAACACACCCGGCAATATCCACAAATAAATCAGGCCAATAGTTAAAATACTGAAACCCGTTAGCTGGATCAAACGCTGGGTCCCGAACCAGGATAACAGACGTTGGGTGAATTGACTCCCGACCCCCGCAAATACCAGGAAGGCACTCAAACTGATCGCAATGGCATAGATGGGATGATGTAATAACAACATGAACTTTTGAATAAAGGCAATTTCAATCATCAAGAATGCCAGGCCAATCGCCATAAAATAATACACCACGGAACCTTTACCAATGTGAGTCGTATAGTCATGGACTTTTTTATTGAATATCAGCAAGGGAAGCAAAATTAAAATGACGCTGGCTATTAAGGCAATGATCATCGTGGCCCATAAAACCAGGTAAGCCCACTCCATCAAAGGCATACCGCCACGATCTTTTAACGCCAACAATTCTGTGAAGGTATCCCATTTAAAATAGGAATGAAAATAAGGTCGGTTATCGGTCGCAGGCTCAAGATTAAACTTGTAACCTTGCACAAAGGCGTCAGCATTACCGGTCAAAAGTTGTTTGGCCGATTGATAAAATATTGGAGTCGCCAGTTGATTAAATCGGTTCGTTTCTGCAATGTTGATTCCGGGATACCAGACCAGGTCAAACGATCGTTGCTGCGAGAACTCTTTTACCTGTTCAATTTCATGCGTGGTGACCTGCCCTTGTTTGAGTATCAGAGTAGCGGTCTGCCAACCGCGGATGATCAACATGCGTTTATCGATATCGTCAATACCCTCTTCCTGCAGGCTTGAAACCAGGGTGTTGATCAACTTGAAAATATCCCGGGGAGGTAAAGTCACCCAACGGGTCAAGGCCAGGTAACCCCCCGTTTTTAAATGTGATCGGTAAAGTTTGATAGCTTCCTTGGTATACAGGTAACTTTCGTTGATGGCATGCAAGCCCGCTGCGGATGACGCTGAGGCTTGCTGCAGGTTCATCTGGATAAGATCAAATTTTGCTTCATTGCCCTGTAAATAGTCACGTACATCTTTAGCATGGGTTTTCGATGCCAGGTGACTGTATGGCTGACCGGTATAATCGGCCATGTGTTGATCCACTATTTCTATCACTTGATGATTCCGCTCGAGTGCCTGGATATCGGGTACCTGGTGATAGGCTGCCTGCAAGATATCGCTGCCTCCACCAGCACCAACGATCAGCGCATGCTCGATTCGACCCAGGTGATAAGGCAGGGCTGAAGTCATAAAATCCAGATAGACTAATGGTTCTCGATCACCGTCATATTGATTCAGCGGCGTCATGTTTTCACCATCAACGAACAAGGCTTTTTGCGGTAATATTTCACCTGGGGTATTCAAGCTCAATCCTGAAGCAGCCCTAAATGGGACAGAGTCATTTTCTACCAGATCGATAAACCCCATCGGGCTGGACTGTTGATAAACCAGGCGACTTCCCGTTATCTGCAATGTTTGCTGTAAAGACTTGTAAGGCGACATTTTTAGCTCAAGCCCGGAACCCAAAAACAACACAACGATCAGAGCGACAAATAACAGCAATAGTGGAATCTTCTGATTTTCAATCATACTCAGAGGAATCGCGGCAGCCACCAAAGCAATCAGGCTGATTATCCAGAGCTCTTGCTGCGGTGCCAACCAGAATAACAGGGCAATGATCATTAGGCTGCCAGTCCCTGCACCCACAAGATCGGCTGCATAGATCGCTCCGGTATGTCTTTGAAAGCGCATAAAGGCCAAACAAATAGCTGTCGCGGCAAAGAAAAACGGAATGGCTAAAAATAAAAACAAAAACGCCAGGTATACCCACTGCCAGGGATCCCAAAAGATCACTTCGGCATTGAAGGGGATGCTCTGGGCCAGTAGAAAACTGCCCAGGCTTGATACGGCAAACAACATAATCGCAAGCGGGTAAATCGTGGTAAAACGTGTGTTGAGCCAATCTTGAAACAGACTCACCAGCGTACCGCTCACGCCATAACCCAACAGCGCCAGGCCAATAATCAGATAGGCAAAATGGTGCCAATGGATGATCGAAAAAAGGCGCATCAATAGCACCTCATAGGCCAATGCAGATCCTGATAACAGGAATATCGAACTATAAATGGCTATTAAATGACTGCGAGCGAGCATCAATCATGGCTCTAAAGTGATTATGAATTCAATATACCATCACACGGCTTGCGGGAAGCTAAAAAAGTCACGATTGATGAGACAGATCAGATTAGTCTGAGATCAAGCCTTAATGTTTACCGGTCAATGGAACAAACACCACGGGCATGACCTGGCGCGTGGCAATGGTGCCATCGTTTGACTTTTCAACTAACAGCAATTGCTGGGTCATAAAGCGGCTGCCCACTGGTATCACCATACGCCCACCTGCCTTGAGTTGATTGATTAACGGGGGGGGTACATGACTGGCCGCAGCGGTCACCACAATAGCATCGAAAGGCGCCTGTTCAGGCCAGCCATAATAACCATCACCTATACGGGTATGAACATTGTTGTAATTTAATCGCTGCAACCGTTTGGCGGCTTTTTCACCCAGCGCTTCAACAACCTCGATACTGTAGACTTCATTGACGAGCTCGGCGAGCACAGCTGCCTGGTAAGCCGAACCCGTGCCGATTTCCAATACACGATCCTCGCTTCGGGTCTCGATCAAATCAGTCATGAGAGCGACGATATAAGGTTGCGATATGGTTTGACCATAACCAATAGGCAAAGGACGGTTTTGATAGGCATTATCCTGTTGTGATGAAGGGACAAACTCATGGCGCGGCACCTTGGCCATGACATCCATGACACGTTGGTCGAACATTTCCTTATCCAGGTAGTGACGCGTTTCCCTGACGGTATCTTCAATATCTTTGATCATTGTTTGATGGCGCCTTGAAAAATCTTCTGCAAACAATTGCCCTGTTATTATATAAACTGCCAGCAAAACTACTATTTTGTAAACCGTATTTTTTGTCATGGCAACATCCTCACTGAAAGATATAAATTATTTTTATTTTCAGTAACAATCTATTCTAAAATTTAATCGATTCATACCTTATTTTACTCCATCTAGCCGCGCATACACCAATAATAATTTATTCAATTATGCTGAATGGCATACTTATTATTTAATGTGCCATAGCAATAATTAACCCAGGTTAAAATCAAAAAACATAGTTTTGATGTAAATCAACACCTTTATTAATTATCATTTTTTCCTTTGAAATAATCGTTATCTTGTGATGTTATTTTAGTGGTTGAAGTAGATTTTATTTTTTTAAGGAGAGAAAAATGTTTAAGAAATCATTCATCGCTATCGCTATATCTTCCCTGGTATTCTCCGCCCCCATGAGCTCGGCTTATGATGCTGAAATGGCCCAGAGTTACCATAAATTCTTCTCTCAAGTTTCCGGGCAAGAACTTGGAAAGGCATTACATCTCGTCAAGCCACAAGCTTTCGTTGACGACATTAAAAAAGGCAAAGCTATGGTTGCTTTGGATGTACGTACCCCTAGAGAATTGGGTGTATTTGCAATGACATTACCGGGCAGCATGAAAATTCCAGTCGATCAATTATTTGAGGAAGAGAATTTGGATCGGCTACCGACTGACAGACCTATCGTGGTCATCTGCAAATCTGGTGATCGTGCAATGGCCATTACTACCGCACTAAGACACAGCGGATTTGAGAAAACTTATAGTCTGGTAGGAGGCATCAGTGGTTTAAGTCACTATCTTGGACCCAAGGAAGCTTACTCACCGCCCAAGCCGGCCAAATTAACCATGAGGTAAAAAAAGGCCATGGACGGCTTTTTTCAATTGCATCCTACCAGACAAGATCATTATTCTGTTTTATCTAAGCTCTTCCATCAATTTTCGGATTTTATTTTCTGAGACCGGTACACGGGTTTTCATAGGTTGGGCAAAACAATTGATTCGAAATTCTTCAATCATCCAGCGGCATCGTTCCAGCTTGTTTAAATCTACACCTTCCTGCTGGGTTAATAACAGGTAGTCCTCCCACAACGAACGAACCAGGGGCAGTTGTTTATGAGCGTACGTTAAATCCTGCTCGCTTTTTTGCAGTCGTTTTTGGAGCGCTTGTAAATAGACCGGAATCCGTTTGAGTTGAAGGATTTCAATATCGCGAACAAATCCACTATAAAGGAGGTATTCCAGTTGCTCCTGCATATCGATTACATGGGTCACAGGTAAGTCAGTACGGTCCAGTAAATCCCTTACCTCCCGCTGCAAAACCAGGATCTTGTAAACCAGCTCGGCCACTTCATTTACCCGGGTTAAATATATCGGCTGGTTTTCATCAATACATTGGATAAATTGTTGTTGGTTCTGCGGTAACGACTCACTTAAAAAACAACTAAAGATAGCGGCCATTAAAATATCATCGACCAGGGAGTCTTGAGTACCCAAGGCGATATACATTAAAGCCGATTGATCAATATGTGGCATGTTTCTGGTCGCATATTTAACGGGCTCTTGCAGGCGGAAATAAATCAACCTCGCGATACCCGTCGCATGATAGAACTGAGCATCCTCGGGGGTCTCAAATAACTCGATAGCAACCGTTGTTTGATAATCTACCAATGCGGGAAATGCCCGTATGTTTCTACCCCGCTGCTCCAAGTTCACTTGCTCGGGTAGCCTATCAAAATCCCAGTCGGTTAACCCTTCGCGGCTGACCACATTCTCATGTTGTACCTGTTTTTCAAATTCCTGATTTGCTCGATCAGAGTAATTATTTTTTAAATCCTGCAAGGAGCGCCCGCTGGCGATTGTGGTCCCGTTTTCTTCGATACAATAGCGCATCAAAAAATGGGGATCGATTTTGTTTAAATGCCAGTCGTCGATATCGACTTTAACTCCCGTCATGCGCAATAACTGTTCTGTTAATTGTGGCAGTAATGATGATGAAGGATCTAAAACTTCAACACAGGCATGGGCAAAATCCGGAACCGGGATAAAATTCTTGCGCAAGTGCTTGGGCAGGCTTTTTATTAATGCCTGCACTTTTTCTTCCAGTAAACCCGGTACCAAAAATTCGAAATCTTCATCACTGAACTGGTTAAGTAACGCCAAAGGCAGATGTACGGAAACGCCATCAGCTTGATCGGCTGGATCAAAAATATAACTCAACGCGAGTTCCTGATTATTCACTTGTAAACTTAACGGGTAGGTGTGGTTATCTTGCTGATGCTCACTGACCAAGACATCTTGTTCAAACAAGGTTAGTCTCTTGACTTCCCGGGCATTTAGTTTCTTGGCCCAGGATTCGAAACTGACTGCATCGACACAACTTTCCGGCAAGCGCTGATCATAAAATTCAAAGACCTGGTCCTCTCCAATCAACAGGTCACGTCGTCGTTGACGTTCTTCCTGTTCGCGGAAACCATTGATGAGTTTGCGGTTTGCCTGGATAAATTCTACCGGGGTGTCATAACGCCCCTCGACCAGTGCTTCACGGATAAATATTTCACGCGAAACCTTGGGATCGATAGCGGCATAATTGACCCGTTTACCCCCTTCTACCAATAAACCGTAGATACGCGTATTGCGATAAGCGCCCACCCGCCCCAGCTTTTCCTGCCAATGGGGCTCAAAATATTCGTATTGATGCAAATGCTGTAAATCAGCCATGATCCATTGCGGACTGATGCCGGCTACGCCATGCGCATACAGGCGGCTGGTATCAATTAATGAAAAAGCCATAATCCATTTTGGTGTTTTTTTACTCAGAACTGAAGACGGAAAGATGGCAATTTCACGCCCTCGGGTACTCTTGTAAAGCCCCTGTTCATCGAGTGCCGCTACATGACTGGGAATACCGATTAATAGTGCTCGATGAACCTGTTCATCCGATGCTTGTGAAGCATTAAAATGTAACTTTAATTCCTGACATTGCTCCTTGAGTTGCTGCCAGATATCCTGCCACTCCCGTATGCGTAACCAGGACAGGTACTGTTTTTTACACCATCGGGCAAACTGGTTTTTGCTCAGCGCTTTTTTTTGTGCCTGCAGCATATGCCAAAGCGTGATCCAGCCCAAGAAATCCGATTTCTCATGCTGCCACAGCCTGAATTTCTCGTTGGCAGCCTGGCGATTATCGGCAGACAGATCGCGCGGGTCCTGGATGGATAATACTGCTACGATAATCAGTACTTCGCTCAGGCAACCCGCACGGCTCGCGGCCAGCAACATCGCGGCCAGCCGGGGATCAATGGGAAATCGACTGATCGTTTTGCCCTGTGGCGTGACCTGATCATTGTCTTTTACCGCTTTGAGTTCATGGAGTAGACGATAACCGTCGCCAATCAAGCGACTGTCCGGTGCCTCAATGAAATCAAAATCTCGAATATGCCCAACCTGTAGGTTATCCATCTGAAGAATCACCGATGCCAGGTTCGTTCGTAATATTTCAGGTTCGGTAAATTCAGCACGACTCTTGAAATCATCTTCATCGTAAAGACGGATACAAATGCCGTCAGCGATACGGCCACAACGGCCGGAGCGCTGGTTCGCCGAAGCCTGTGATATCTTTTCAATGGGTAATCGCTGGATCTTGGCACGCCAGGAATATCGGGAGATTCTGGCCAGACCGGTATCAATCACGTAACGGATGCCGGGAACCGTTAAAGAGGTCTCAGCCACATTAGTCGATAAAATAATCTTGGCTCTGTGACCGGGTTTAAAAATCCGTTGTTGCTGCTCATTACTGAGACGCGCGTATAAGGGTAGAATCTCGTTTTGATGAAATCGTTTACTGATTCTCTCTGCGGCTTCACGTATCTGGCGCTCACCGGCAAAGAACACTAGGGTATCCTGTGGGCTTAATTGAAATAATTCATCCAATGCATCCATCACAGCCTCGGTACGATCCCGGTCTTTTTGCGTCTCCTCAATAATAGGTCGGTAACGAATTTCGACCGGATAGGTCCGCCCGGAAACCATGAGCATAGGAGCGTCATTAAAATATCGTGAGAAACGCCCGGGATCGATTGTGGCCGAGGTGATGATTAACTTAAGATCCGGGCGCTTGGGCAGTAAGGCCTTGATATAACCCAGTAAAAGATCAATATTCAAACTACGCTCATGGGCTTCATCGATGATCAGGGTTTGGTATTCATTCAACCAACGATCGTTTTGGATTTCCGCCAGTAAGATACCGTCAGTCATCAGCTTGATATAACTGTCTGCTTGGGTGGTATCGCTAAAGCGAACCTTATACCCCACCGCCTGGCCGAGGCGGGTATGTAATTCCTCGGCAATACGATGAGTCACTGAACGCGCCGCGAGACGTCGTGGTTGGGTATGACCGATCTTTCCCCGGTCGGCCAAGCCCAGCTCGAGGCAGATCTGAGGAATCTGCGTGGTTTTACCGGATCCGGTTTCACCACAAACGATCACGACCTGATGATCTTGAATTATTTTTTTAAGTTCCTCGCGTTTTTGATAAAACGGTAACTCTTGGTTCAACGTCACCCGGGGTCTGTTCACGATACGCTGTTGCACCTTTTGCAACGATGCCGCAATGGCTTGCTCCAACTCTTGTGGGTCCCTTGTTGACCGCGAATGGCGTTGCAATGACCGCCATAGCTTCAACAGATTCTTGCGATCTGAGATGGCACATTGATTGAAAATCTGAAGTCGATAAGAATCCGGTGCCATAGGAAGAGTGCTTGAGGTGATATTAATGTGCGACTTGTTCGCGAATTAGCAAAGATCAATTATCCCATTTATGGGGCATTTTGTATGTTTTTCTGTAGCCTGTTCATCTAAGCCACAGTATTCTGATCCATTGACTATACTTCTGAAAACAAAAGAAAAAGGCACCCGAAGTTTACATTCCGCATTAAAGCTTTATGAGCAATCAATTTTTTGATGAACGCAAAGTCAAAAGCAATGATATTGTTAATGGACTTGCCAGAAGGGATATCTTTGACAGCAAGGGCGTCTTGCTGGTCAAGGAAGGGACTCGTATTAGCGAAGCCCATTACGCCCGTATGCGTGAAGAAGGATTGATTCAGGAAGACCACTCAGAATCTTCGGATAAAAATAAAAACCTGAGTTTGCATTATGTTGATCCTAACTCGGTGCATGCCAGACTCGACAAACAAATCTTTTTATTTTCTCAACTGCAAAAAGAAATCTGCCAGGAAGCTGATGCAAACCATAAGAATCAATTGATTGGCATCGCCCAGGCCCTGGAAGCCCTGTGCGATGAGAACATCTTCCAGGTGATCGGCGAACTCTACTTGATGGAAAAATCGAAGTATAACTATGTAAAACCCCTCTATATTACGGCATCACTGATTGAACTGATCAAACGCTATAACGCCTACACGCCTGATTCACCTATCGAGGATGATAAAAAAGACAGCATGATTTATGCAGCCTTGCTGCATAACCTCGGGCTGGTGAACAACAATCTTTACAACAACGAAAAAACACTTTCAGTGGAAGAGCGTAATGCCGTTCGCAAAAACTATCCCCAGATCAGTATTTCGATGATTCAGAATATGGGCTTTAACGATAAAACCCTTTTTGATGCCGTGGCCAATCATAATGTAGCGGCATCATCACCTTCTTTTGAAGCCCTGCTGTTACGCACCCCATTTATTTATGCTGGCATCGCCATGCCTGAACAACAAAGGGCCGCAGACCAACAACTGATCAATCCCAGTCGCGAATTTGCCAAGATGTTTTCAGAACAGCAACTCGATCCTATCCTTGGCGGTCTATTTTTAAAAATTAACGGTCTCGCACCCGTAGGTTCTATTCTTGTTTTTGAAACCCTTGAAAAAGCGCTGGTGATCAAGGGTCCCGATGACAATAATATTTCCTCATCGCAGATTCGCATGTTAACCAATAAAAATGGTGTTCAATTCAATCGCCCAGGTGATAAACTTTATTTACACAAGATAAAGATGAACCATAAGGGTATCGCGGATCATCATCAATTCGCGTGGGGTAAGTTTGCACCCTTTACCATGTGGCAACGTTAATCCATAACCGGCATCCGCAGTAACTGCATTGATACAAGCTTCTGCTCCATTTGATTACAAACTGAAGGTTTCTAATCGAGCACGTCATGTGCGTTTGCGTGTAAAACCCTATGTAGGGCTGGAAATCACCATTCCGACCCGTTTCCCTCGAAAAAAAATACCGGTTCTGTTAAGGGAGCATGAACATTGGATTCGGCAACAGTTAAACAAACATCAACTCAGCCTAAAGGCCGTCGCTTTACCGCAAACCCTGCCCTTACCTTTTTTGGACAAGCAGTATCGCCTTGAATACCACCAGGACAAAACCAACTTGCATGAAATCGAAGACTTGTTGAAAGTGCCCCGAGATAGCCATCAGGGTGCGGTTAAACATCTGCGTCAATGGATCCGGCGTAGAGCCAAGGAAACACTGACCCCTTACCTGGAAAACATAGCCAATGAGTTTGGGTTCGACTTCTCCAGGACCATCATTCGCAGTCAGAAGAGTCGCTGGGGTAGTTGTTCCAGCTCCGGCACTATTAGCCTGAATGACCAGCTATTGTTTCTCCCCCGGGAGACGGTACGCTACCTGATGATTCACGAGTTATGTCACACCCGTTATATGAATCACTCCAGGGATTACTGGCAACTGGTATACGAGTGTTGTCCTGATCATACTGCTCATGAACAGGTTTTAAACCGTGGACATGATCATGTACCTGGCTGGTTCCTGCAAAGCCTGCATCAGTGAAATAATCCATTTGAGGTCAGCACCGCATCAATCACTTGGGTAATAGAAGGATAAACCCCGAATGCTCCCGATATTAACTGTTCATCTCCCGCCTGGTATTTACCGGTTTTAACCAGGCAAGCCTGTAGGCCTGCGTTGAGCGCAGCTTCAACATCCCCATAAACATCATCCCCGATCATTAAGACTTCATGAGCCTGGCAATTCACGGTCTTAAGCACTTGATTAAAAAATTCCACGGACGGTTTCCCCATGATCACGGCTTTTGTTGAAGCTGCATACTCAATAGCCGCAATGAAAGGACCT
This sequence comes from Gammaproteobacteria bacterium, assembly GCA_030066315.1. Classification (GTDB taxonomy): domain Bacteria; phylum Pseudomonadota; class Gammaproteobacteria; genus JACNJF01. Next base: position 411 of record JASJBW010000068.1, on the reverse strand, counting down.
GCATCCAGAAGAAACTCATCATTTAATTTAAAAAACCGGTTGCGCCCAATACCAATCAAAGGGGCACCCTGAAGGCATAACTGAAAAGCCCGGTTCAAGTTTGAATAATTAAAACCATCGGCGGCATCGCCAATGATGACAGCGTTGGGGTCAGATTGATCCAGGTCACTGAATTCCGCTTTTAAATCCTCGTGTACCAGGCAATACGGCCTTTTGCCTTGTTGTTGGATCCAGGCCTTGGCGGCTGTGGGTGCCGAGTAAAGTTGTTCTGCTTGAATATTAAAACCCAGGCCTTGTAATTGTCTGAGTAATGTCGCCCGGGTAAGACGGGAGGTATTGGTAACGAAACGGGCCTGGACCGCACTCGATTGCACGCTTTGAATAGTCGCTACTGCACCCTCGATAGCGGTG
>JASJBW010000004.1 GCA_030066315.1 Gammaproteobacteria bacterium | reverse complement strand
TCAGGCACTTTACCCTTTTTACGTGATTCGCTTTCTCGGTGGCGTATTCTTCCTGGGTGGCATGATGATCATGGCCTATAACCTGGCCAAAACCATTGCGGGTGCTAAACCCGCACAGGCTTATATACCTGCACCCGCAGTCCACTAGGAGTATCATCATGTCAATCCAAGAAAACGTTGAAAAAAATATTGGGCTATTGATTATGCTGGTTATAGTAGTCATCAGTGTGGGTGGTCTGGTGCAGATCCTGCCACTTTTTTTCCAGACCAGTACTACACTCCCGGTCGAAGGTTTAAAACCTTATTCTGCACTCCAACTCGCTGGACGCGATATCTATATTCGAGAAGGTTGTGTGAGTTGCCATTCCCAAATGGTGCGCCCCTTCCGCGCAGAGACAGAAAGGTACGGACATTACTCCACGGCAGGAGAGTTTATCTATGACCGCCCTTTTTTATGGGGATCCAAACGCACGGGGCCTGATCTTCATCGTGTCGGTGGTCGATATTCCGATGATTGGCACATCGCCCATTTAATTAATCCGCGCGATGTGGTGCCAGAATCAATCATGCCTGGATATCCATGGTTGGCTGATAATGATTTAGACAGTAGTGAAATTCGACAACGTATGGAGGGGCTTCGATATTTAGGCCATCCCTATACTGACAATGAAATTAACCATGCCGAGGAAACGCTCGACGGCAAAACGGAAATGGATGCCGTTGTTGCTTACCTGCAATCTTTAGGCACCGCTTTAAAGGATATTTAATTATGTCGACTCTTATGCATTCCATTTGGACCATAATCGTTTTTGTTGTCTTCATCGGTATCGTGGTGTGGGCCTATAGCAGTCGACGCAAAAAGGACTTTGATGAAGCATCTCGACTCGCACTCGATGATGACAAACCTGAAACGAGTAGTAAAACCGAAGAGGATAAATCCTGATGTCAGATTTTTTTAGTCCATTTTGGACATTTTTTATATCTGTGGGCACCCTCGGTGGTATCGCCTGGATGGTCTATTTGCTGATCGTGAATTCAAAAACCAAGTCACCTGCAAATGGTGAATCTGTTCAATCTACTGGCCATGAATGGGATGGTATCGAGGAACTTAATAATCCTCTGCCTTTTTGGTGGGTAGCCATGTTTTACATCACGATATTTTTCGGTGTGATTTACCTAATCCTGTTTCCGGGTCTTGGGGTAGCGAAAGGTGCCTTAGGCTGGAGCAGTAGTGAAGCCCACAGTCAGGAAGTGGCCAAAGCAAATCAAAAATACGAACCACTATATGAAAAATATGCTGCACTTAGCATACCTGAACTTGCTGAAAATGAAGCCGCTAAGCGCACGGGTGGTCGTTTGTTTGCGACTTATTGTTCCACTTGTCATGGATCCGATGCCAGGGGGGCACGAGGCTTTCCCAATCTAACGGATCATGACTGGTTATACGGCGGTTCAGCGGATCAGATTAAGACCACGCTGCTGACCGGTCGGCAAGGAAATATGCCAGCCTGGCAAACCAGCCTCGGCGATGAAGGGGTCAACGATGTGACCTCTTATGTGCTCAATCTGTCAGGACGTGAAGCTCCCGCTGAAGAAATAATTGCGGGTGAAAAAATATTTACCAGCATGTGTGCTGCCTGTCATCAGGCCGACGGCACCGGTATGCAGGCGCTGGGCGCGCCCAACCTGACTGATGATATTTGGCTCTATGGTGCTTCCCGTGGTCATATACAAAAAACCATAGCCGAGGGACGAAAGGGTATAATGCCTGCTCACGAGGAACTGCTGGGAGAGAAAAAAGTGCATATCCTGGCCGCCTACGTATACAGCTTGAGTCAAAATTAACAGGGGGAGAACAATGGCTGATAACAACCTAACGACTAGTGATATACCGACAATTCAGAAATTTGTGGCTGTACTGTGGCCTTCTTTTCTAGTTGCAGGCGTTGAAACCATTGTTTTCTTTACCCTTTTCGATCCGCTATATGTTTTTACAGAATATGATGTTACCCGGACAGGTGCTTATTCGATAGGCTTCTTCTTGTTCTGGTTTTTTGCGATATTACCCTGTGTATTAACCATGTATTTTGCCAAACCTTGTAAGCCCTGCGCAGTATACAAGGAAGATATCAAAAACAGGGATCAATAATCGAATTCGATTTTTTTATTTTTTCAAAGTAACACAACATGAATGATAACACCCGGGTTGCGGCTGCCGATGCAGTCGCTGAAGACTCCGTTGAACAGGACCTGTATCAAAAAAGGAAAAAAATCTATGTCCGCGAAGTACATGGATTGTTCGCGGCACTTCGCGTTACTGGCGTTTCTACCCTTTTAGGTCTGTATTATATTCTACCCTGGCTATTATGGGACGGCCGCCAGGCTGTTTTGTTTGACTTGCCAGAACGTAAGTTTTACATCCTGGGCATGATCTTTTGGCCTCAGGACTTTATTTACCTGACCATGATGCTGGTAATAGCCGCGCTGTCTTTATTCTTTTTTACCGCATTGGCGGGAAGACTTTGGTGTGGATATGCCTGCCCTCAAACGGTTTGGACAGAGGCTTTTCTATGGATTGAACGTAAGGTTGAAGGCTCACGCCAAAAACAGATGAAGTTGGATAAAATGCCCATGAATCGTGAAAAATTCATGAAAAAATTTACCAAACATTTCATCTGGGTCACGTTCTCTTTGTACACAGGTCTGACCTTTGTCGGATACTTTACACCCATCAGGGAGCTGGTGGCCTCGATTCCCACCTTGTCATTCGGACCATGGGAAATGTTCTGGATCATCTTTTACGGTTTTGCAACTTACGGCAATGCCGGTTGGATGCGGGAACAAGTCTGTACTTACATGTGCCCCTATGCGCGTTTTCAGAGTGCCATGTTTGATAAAAATACCCTTATCATTTCCTATGACGAAAAACGTGGAGAACCGCGTGGTTCACGTAAGCGAGGCATCAGTCCGGAAGATGCGGGATTGGGCAGTTGTATTGATTGTTCTATTTGTGTTCAGGTTTGTCCTACCGGTATCGATATTCGTGATGGCTTGCAATATCAATGCATCGGCTGCGCAGCTTGCATCGATGCTTGTGACGATGTCATGGATAAAATGGGTTATGAAAAAGGATTAATCAAATACACTACCGAAAATATGCTGATGGGCAAACACACTAACTTTCTACGCCCCCGCATCGTTCTTTATGCAATGATCCTGATTGGTATCACTATCGGAACTTTTATTGCCATTTATAACCGCTCGCCTTTGGAACTCGATATCATACGAGATCGTAATTCCCTGTTCCGCGAGACCGGTATGGGAATGATAGAAAATGTTTACACACTTAAAGTGATCAACAAGGATATTGTCCAACGCGAATATGAACTGAGTCTTGAAGGCATAGATGGCATGAAATTGAATATTCAACGCGAAAGCATTCTGGTTGAATCAGGCGATGTGCTCGATGTTCCGGTGAGTATCGAAGTAGATCCTGACCAATTGAAGAAAAGGACTTCGGAAATATTCTTCAAACTGAAAGCGGTCGATTCTGACCTCAGTGTCATTGAAGAGGCCAGATTCCTTGGTCCAATTCCGGGGCGCTAAAATGGATCGAGAAGAACAACTGAAAAAACAGCACTGGACCCGCAACCCGATGGTCTGGTTGGTAATATTCTTCCCCGCACTTGCGGTGGTAGCCGGCATTATTACCATTCTGATTGCGGCCAATACTGAAGATGGACTGGTAGTCGATGATTATTATAAGCAAGGCTTGCAAATCAATCAGGTCCTCAGCCATGATAAGAAAGCAAAAACCCTCGGACTCAGTGCTTTTGTCGATGTGAATACCCAAACCGGTCAGGTGTTGGTCAGCCTAAATGCTAAACAGGCGTTTGAAGCTCATGATGAAATTACGGTTAAACTCATCCATCGCACCCGTTCCGGTCAGGATCAAATCACTGTTCTCAGTCGTAAAGGGAACAGCAACGATTACCTTGGTTACTTAAAACCTCCCATTATTGCTGGACGCTGGACGCTCCAGATCTTGGCACAGCAGGAATGGCGTTTAAAACAAAATTTCACCACCAAAAACGCTGATCATATCCTGTTAAATATCACGCCCTGATGCTCATTGCCAGCCTGCTATCTGCATTGTTAATGGGACTTATTGGCTCCACCCATTGTGTGGGTATGTGTGGAGGCATCATCAGTACGTTAAGTACCAATTTCAGTGGTCAATCTCAAGGTCATTCGTTTTCCATTCAATTGTTTTATAACCTTGGCCGCATCAGCACCTACAGTTTTTTTGGTTTAATGATTGGTTTTTTTTCCAGTAAACTGATGGAATTATTGCCAGATCCACATGCCTTCTCAATGAAAATAGCAGGTGTCTTTTTCATTCTTTTGGGTCTCTATATCAGTCAATTATTAAACAGTTTTAAATACTTTGAAGCGGCGGGCCAAAAACTATGGGTAAAAATCGAGCCTTTCGGACGCCACTATCTACCTGCACAGACGCCATTCGCAGCACTTAAACTTGGCCTGGTTTGGGGATGGTTACCTTGTGGATTGGTTTATTCGGCACTGGCACTGGCAATGACCCAACTCAATCCACTGCATTCCGCTTTAACCATGTTTGCTTTTGGTTTGGGTACCCTACCCACTCTTTTATTGATTGGCCACTTTGCCCAGAACGTAAAAAATATTTTGCAAAATAAAAGGGTTCGAATCATTCTAGGCCTTATTTTAATTGTTTATGGCATTACCCAGATTCTGGGTTATTCAACCTTCATGATGCACGCGCATTAATCATTCTTGGAGCTTACTGCTCCATGGTCAGGATAAAGTGATCCAGTAAGCTTGTCATATAACTACCTTTTTCCAGTTCGACGTTTACCTGCAGGGTTTTATTTTCAGCATCATAAAAAGTCACTAAATCAGTAACAATACCTCGATTGGCTCGGTAATCTAGTGCAATGCCTTGCTCAGATAATGTTTTCAAGATGTTATGCTGCTGTGTAAATACTGATGTTTCAATGGTTTTGGCAAGCCCTTTAGCCGCCGAACTACCCTTTCCCACCAGGGGCAATCCACAATGGATGTCCTGGTCCCGATAGCGTTGCCTGAGTAACTCATTAAGGGGTTCCTGAAAAAATGAGCTTGATCCCGCAAGCATAAAAACATCTCCATCAACCGGTTCTTCCCATATCCCTTGGCCTATGCGCGCTGATAAGATTCGATTAAAGACCTCACTGCGCAATGCAGAAATGTAAAGACTTTTTTTAGTACGGCTAAGACGCTTGGCCTTATGGCGATGATTAAATGTCTCGATTGCACGTATCACATTGTCTTGCTGTCGCCCAAAACGTTGACGGCCAAAGTAATTGGCAAAACCACATTGGGTGATCATCCGTATTTGATCTTGCAGCGCTCCACTGTGGCCGCTTATATTCCTGATCAGCACTTCAAACCGGTTGGTCTTATGAAATCCTTTGCGAAGTTTACGGTTATGCCATCTCGCATCCAGAACTTGGTAATGCGCATGTGAGGTAAATTTGGGAATCGTTTTAATACCGGGAAGTTGTAGACTCAACCATTGCCGCGTCACCGCATGTTTATCTTTAAGTCCGGAATAGCCAATGTTTTTAGGTTCAATGCCGATGTCGGCGGCAATCAATGAAATTAATTCTGGAGTAGTCAGTAGTTTTTTTTCAACGAGAATAAACAGATGTTCACCTTGACCACTAGGCTGGAAATTTAGTTTTTCAAATACCTTAAAATCTTGCGGTTCTGCTTTAATAATTCCAGATAATGTCGGTGCTCCGTAAGGGAATACCAGCCCAGAGTTTTTATCGTTATTCATCTAGAGATGAGTTTCTTTTCAGCAACCTTATCGCGGATATAATTTATTTTAATCTTGTCAGGACTGGTAGAAAGTTTTTGCCAAGATTGAGAACGAGCCAATTTCACTACGGCGGCTGCTGTTGGGTAGATCTCGGGGTACACTGGATAATCAATAGAATCCCTTCCGGTCTGCTGCTGCCAGGCAGCCCATCCCGATCCTGCTGATAGGGTGTTATTTAATGGAAGTAAATCTTGAAGTTTGCGCAAAGATTCCACACCCTCGAGTTCCACCAATTGACTGGCCTGATTGATATGATAATGACCCAGGTAGGCCTCACCCATTCGCGCATCCAGCGCAGCCACTATCTCAGTAACACTTAATTCATCATAAGCTTGTTGTGCCAAAGCCGCTAAACTGGAAACCCCCAATAATGGCACCTTCAAGCCGATTGCCAAGCCCTGTGCAGTCGAAGCTGCAATGCGCACCCCGGTAAATGCACCCGGCCCACTTCCAAAGGCGATCAGTTCAATATCCTTGCGTACTAAGCCTGCACGTTGCAACACTGACTCAAGCATTATCGGCAGATAACGTGTATGTTGCCTTGGGGTCAGTTCAAAATCACTGAACAGTTCTTGATCGGTTGTGGACAGCGCGACAGAACAGGCTTCTGTTGAAGTTTCTAGTGCAAGGATAACCAATGTAATGTTTATTGAAGCTGCTGGAGTACCTGGCGGGCATCGCTGAGGAGTGGATGCTTAGGGTTATCCGTGATGAATTGCTGCATCGCCAGACTCGCCTGTTCTTTATTACCGAGTCCCGCATGACTCAATCCTTTTGCAAACCAGGCATTGGGTAACAGCTTGGTGTCACTATATTGATTAATAAATAGTTCAAATGCCTCGGCCGAATTTTGTAAATCGCCTTTATCCATTAACTGTTGAGCCTGGGTAAATTGTTTCAATTCTTTTTGAAACATTTCATCATGGGTTAAATCCCCTTTCCAATAGGGTTGTATCAATGTTTCCGTTGCTTCTGCTCCGCGAATACCCGCCGAATACACGACTTTTGATTTCGCTGACTGAGTTTGTTGTGGATTATAAGCCCGAAATTTTGACCAAACTGACAAAAAGAACCCTTTAAACACACTGTGAGAACCGGTTTGTTTTATGGTGACTTGAGATAGCGGTTCTTCTGCTAAGACCATCCCGGAATTGCAGATCATGCATGCAAATGTAATCAAGAATATTTTTTTCATAATGTTTACTGACTTAATAGTTTACTGTAAGCGGCATATTGCTCTTTTAATTCAGGCGTGAGACTGACGGCCTGCTGAAAATGTTGGTTCGCTTTATCAAGGTTTCCCTTACGATATTCTGCCATAGACATATTTAACCTGATACCACCATCACGATCATCCAGGCTGGCGGCCAACTGGTAACTGCGTAGCGCCTGATCGTACTCCTCCTGTAAAAGATATAAATTACCTTTGTTAGTATGGACCGCGCTGTTTCTGGGAGCCAGTTCAGTCAGCGCATCAAACGCTAATTGAGCATCATCATACAATCCATATCGACTGAATAAAATGGCAATTTGCATGCGGGCATCAATGTTCTCGGGGTCGTTTTGAATCATACTTTGATAGGGCAATATGAGGCGGTTTATGCTCTTGGTCAGTAACTGGTTCTTAGCAGCAGTGATCAATGGTAACGCACGACTGCTCGCGGGGATATTAATACTATAACTCGCTTTACGCAGGGTCACCGGTTTATATTGTTTCCAGGCCTGTTTTAAATCAATGATACCCAGATTGTTTTGTGCCAGGGCCTGATGATACTTTCGCGCGCCCTCCGCCCAAGCTTCAGTAAAACTGGCATTCACCATGGTGGCCTCTATAGGAATCCAGACCTGGTCATTATGAATGGCTAATAAACCGTTATCCTGACTAATCAATCCTGCTTCTGAAGACGGCAATCCGGTATTAAACATCATTAAAAGGTGTCCCGGTACTTCTAACAGTACCGTTTCAATGCCCAGATTTTCCAGGCCTGCACTGAGTAAAACCGACAGATCGTCACAATCCCCGCTTTTCAAACGCAGGGTCTCACGCGGGAACTGAACATAGTCCACCTGATCATCCCTTAACGTGGTATAGGGCGTATTGGGATCGATAACATATTTGGTACCGCCGGCAGTCAAACTACTGAAAAAGGTCATGGCTGCAACCAGTTTTTCATTCAGGGGCCCAGGATCAGGCTGGAATTCATTGATGACCGTACGCACATAATCACGCACCGGGTCATCCTTGGGTGTCACAAATGAACCGACCATCAAGGCATCGCCCCACACCATTGCATTTTTGCCAAAAATGGTCATCGGCTGAGTCATACGGATAAAATCCTTTTGTCCATCACGGTTATAGCTCACTTTTACTTCGACCTGCACCCCGATGTCTTCGTCCACGTCCAGGATTTTATTATTAAAGGTCACCTTGAAATGGTGTTCCTGGCTTTCATTGCCTTTGATCATCTTTATTTCCTGAGTGACGGGAAAATCCATGTATTCCTTGATCTGAAAGGATAATTGCATATTACGGAAATCAGTGCCTGCAGCATTTTTTAGCTTCACACTGCCAATAGGTTGATCAGCATATTTTTTATACGCTGCAGAAAAAACATGCTGTAGATTCAGGTCTGAAAGGATCAGTTGCGGTGCATTACTCTTGAATTCAAGAGAACGTTTTTTTTCGCTATAGGCCGTGTTTAATAATGCCCGGTTATTCACTGAGGGATCCAGTTCCACAACTTTTTCTAAAGCGGTTATGGCCTGGTCAAACAATCTGCGTTTACTGAATAACTGACCCAGCGCTATGTGAGGGTCTACCCATGAGGGATCAATGACTGTGGCCTTTTCCAGATGCTGTTGGGAATTATCAAACAGGTTAGCATTCAGATAAACCTTACCCAGTAGATACTGCAAGTGTGGTGAAGCAGGTTCTATGTTGATGCCCGTTTTAAGGAATTCTATGGCCGAACTCACCTTACCTTGTTGATTTGCAATTTCAGCCTGTAATGTAAGCACATCCACATCATTGGGCGCCATCTTGGCGGCACGTTCCGCATAGCTTTGGGCGGTATGATAATTACGCGTGCTGATCAACGCCTTGGCAAGCAGTTTATTAGCTTCCAGTGACTGACTATTTAATTGTACGGCTTTGGTCAGATATGCATGGGCTAGTGGATAATTCTCTTGCTGCAGTTCCAGTTGGCCCGCCAAGAGATTCAAAGTAAAAGAGTCACTGTTGGCGTCGGTACCCTGCCCAAGGGTTTTGGTCGCTTGGCTCACTTGGTTCAGTTGAACATAAGCGCCGGCCAGGGATTGCCAGGCATCAACATTTTGAGGATTAACTTTGGTCGCACGCGTTAAACGTAAAACGGCCTCGGCGTAATTTTTTTGTTTGGCTGCAAGTTTTCCCAGCACATAGTATCCATCGCCTTTCGTTTCTTTACTGGCAGACAACTTAATTGCAATCGCCTTGGCTTCATCATCACGATTTAACTTTAGTAAGGCTTGGGCCTTGCCAATGATGGCCCGAGTTTTGGTGGGTGCGTTAGTCAGGATTAAATCAAACTGCTCTAGACTGTGTTGATAACGCCCCATCTGCATAAAGTGTTCAGCGATTAGCAACAGAATAGAATAATCGTCGGGATGGTTTTGCACGATGGTCTGATATTCTGCCAGACCTTGATCCTCAACCCCCGCAAGAATATAACCTTTACCCAGTAGATAGCGCAGGCGGGCATTTTCGGTATGCTTGGCAAGCCCATCTTCGGCACAGGTTACCGCACCAATGGCATCACCTAGCTGAATACTTAATTCAGTACACATCAAATAGGGTTCAACCGCATCTGGATTTAATTCTAGTAATTGATCGACCAGGGCTTTGGCTTCGAGATATTCCTCCAGTTCATAATAAGCCCGGACCTGTTGTTGGATGGCCAGTTTTTTATAGTCGGGATTCCTTTCCAGTTGTCTAAATAAGGGTATTGAGGATAGCTGTTGACCCGTGAACAAGTGACTGTGTGCCAGGTGATGAAGCACATCAGCATTACCAGGGTTAAACTTAAGCAATTGTTGTGCAAGTTTGATGACCTCAGGATACTGCTCAGCCTTGTATAATCGATCCAATTGTTCATACAGGTTTTGTTTAGCCAGTGATGCTCTAGCCTCAAGGCCGAGACCACTGATGGAACGGACTCTGAACCAGGAGAGCGCATTGGTATCCTTACGGTTTAACGTATATTGCCGACTCTCGGTTTTAGCGATGGATTGATAGGGGCCATTTGGATTAGCGGAAGCCTGAATATCGAAATACTTAATCAATGGACTTCGTGAACTATCCCAATTCAATACTATTTGACTCTTATTACCAACCACACGTAAACCAAATGCGGCAGCGGGAATCTCGTGGTAGTTAAAACTGAACAGTTTTTTTAATTTAATGTCATTGATCAAAACCGTGTTTTTATCTGTTGAAGCCACGCTTAAAGAGGTAGGGTCGGAAAAAAACAGTGGCGCTCCGTAATCAGTCCCGCTTCCAAATTCCTCGATCTGCTCATAATGATCGTATAAACGGATACTGAAATCGTTGCTATCGGAACGTACCAGAGCATATAGGCGATCTTGCTTATCCAGATCCAACGCGTATGTTTTTGTAATCTTATGGATACTCGGTAGTTCGTGCCCAATACGGGTAACACTTTTTGTTTCAGGATGTAATACCCTGATAAAGTGCTTGCCACCCTGATCAGCGACGTACAGATTTTTTTGACTATCCACAGCCAATGGACCCACTTTAGCGAAGGTATCTTCTGAATCCCCTTTAATTTGTTGCAAAAATTGGCCATCAGCGCCGAAAACCTGCACACGGTTATTACCTGTATCAGCGACATAAACCTGATTATGTGCAGAAAATACATGTTTTGGGTTATCAAATCCCCCTGGGGCAATGCCATAACGACCGATGCTGTATATCTTTTGGCCATCATGATGGTAGGTATGCAATGTGTTTTTTTCCAAAATAGCCACCATTTCTTTACCACTATGCAAAGCCGATGGTTGCTTTATTTCGGGTGCAAAAACACCCAGTTTCTCACCCTGATCTGAGAGTATAATGATGCCTTTCCCATCTAATTGAATACACAGTTGCTGATCTTTGATGAATGCATGCACAGACTGACAACTGCTATCACGCTTAGAGGAAAATTTGAAAACATCACGTTGTTGAGGCGTTCTGAAATCCTTACTTTCCAGTTGATAGATCTCAATTTTTTTATTCACCTTGTCAAGAACCGCCAATTGCCCCTGGTTGTTGACCGATAACAGAGAGATATCTCGGTATTGACCACGCGATTGTCCCAGAGAGCCAAAGCGACTCAACAGTTCTTCCTTGCGCCAGTCATAAATTAAGATTATTTTTTTATTATCGTCAGCCAGATATAACAAGCCGTTTAGATCAGCGGTCATCGCACTGAAATCTATGGAATGACCGAGCTGTTCGCCCATGGCTTTGGAATCCAGTTGTTTCAGTATTTGGCCATTCGCGCTAAAAATACTCACGCGGTTTCTTTCTTTGGCTTCAAGCACATAAATATTCTCGTCGGCATCCAGTGCAATATGTGTAGGCTTGGACAAATCAGAACCGCCTTCACCATGAAAACCAAAGTGTTGTAAAAATAAACCCTGGGAATTAAAAACAGAGATACGGTCATTATCCCGATCCGTGACATAGATTTTTTGGTTGACGCTGACAACCAACCCTAAAGGATCATTTAACTCGCCGGCATCATCTCCCGATTTAGAGAAAACAAGCAGGGCTTTTTCCATATCCGGTTGAGCAATAGCAATTCGATCATCAGACTGGTTTGCAATGACCAGGCTGCCATCGGGCAACTGATCTATGCCTGATAGCTTCTTTCCCTTGAAGATATTCGGTGCCAAGGATAGCGCATTAAAGCCCTGTTGCCCCTGGATCAGCACGGTGGCCGATTTAGCAGTTGTAATAATTGCACGTCCATCATTGAGCATCTTCAGCCCACCGGCCTTGGCAATAAAAGATGCTGATTGCTCATCTTGGAGTACTTGTTTTAATTTCTGTGCATTGGCTACCTCAAAAGTAGCATAAACCGTTAAAACACTAATGAGCAGGGCTTGTATGATTATACGATGCATGAAAAGTTGGGAGTTGTGCGTCTCAATACTGGACTCCGGGGCCATAATGCGGAAAAAAGCTTTACGAACCGGTAAGTATAACCGATTCCCCCTGCGATAGGGCCAACTCCCGCGAAAAAAGGGATTTTATGGTGAGATTACATCGACCCGATGCATGCGTGAGTTAGCGAGCGATGCCCCTTTGGCTGTTTACCACAAAGTCTACAAATAACTTTACTTCTTCAAATTCATCCATTAAAGCCTGTAGATCATGGACAGCTTCTTCACGGGTTAATTTTGATTTCAGTAATAGACGGAAACTCTTGTGTAATGCCCTGATCAGTTCCGGTGAATAGCCTTTGCGACGTAAGCCTTCCTTGTTAATGCCAAAGGTTTTTGCTCGATTACCCGCAGCCGTGGAAAAGGGGGGTATATCCTGGGTAATCACTGATCCCAGACCGCAAAATGCCTGAGTCCCGATTTGTGTGAATTGATGTACCGATGTAAATCCGCCTAAGGTGGTATAATCACCCACCACCACATGTCCAGCTAACGAAGCCGCATTGGCAAAGATAGTATGGTTACCCACGATACAATCATGAGCCACATGGCTATAGGCCATCAACAGATTGTTGTCCCCTATCCGGGTTTCACCCAAACCATCCGCGGTACCGCGATTTAACGTCACAAATTCGCGAATCGTATTGTGATTACCCACAATAAGTCGGGTATCTTCCCCGGCATACTTTTTATCCTGGGGCGCTTCGCCGATGGAACTGAATTGGAAAATCTTATTATTCGTACCAATTTCGGTCGGTCCAGATATCACAACATGAGGCCCAATCCAGGTATCATCTCCGATTACAACATTCGCCTGAATCACCGTATAGGCGCCAACGGAGACCCCCTTACCCAGCTGGGCGGAAGGATCAATGATGGCACTGGGATGTATTTCGCTCATTTTTTATCCTGGGCACTACACATTAGGTCAGCCTCGGCAATAACTTCACCATCCACCTTGGCACTACCCTCAAACATCCAGATACCCCGCATGTTTCGCTTAAGATTGACCGTTAGAATAAGCTGATCACCCGGAATAACCTGCCCTCGAAAACGTGCTTTATCAATGCCCACGAGCATATACAGCTTATTTTTATGGTCCGCATCCATTGAACAGAAGGACAACAATCCTGTCGCCTGTGCCAATGCCTCCATAATCAGTACTCCTGGCATGATGGGTTGCTTTGGGAAATGCCCCTGAAAGAATGGTTCGTTGACGGTCACGTTCTTCAAGGCGGTCAAATGTTCCCCTGCACTACATTCCAGCACACGGTCTATGAGTAAGAATGGATATCGATGGGGTAAATACTCCATCACTTTTTGAATATCAAAATCAATATTGGCTGAGTCAGTCATACCAGTTCTTTTTTAGGGTTTATGCTTTAGGCTCGAAATTGATTTTGCGAGCTCATCGAGTTTTTTATAACGGGCATTATTCCGATGCCACAAGCGATTCTCCATCAGCGGCGTTCCAGAGGAGTAAGTACCACTTTGGGTTATACTTTTCGTGACCAGCGACATTGCGGTTATGGTCACATCATCTGCTACTGACAAATGACCGAGCACCACTGCCGCGCCGGAAATTTTACAGTTTTTACCAATAATTGCGCTGCCGGCTATGCCTACACAGGCTGCTATCGCAGTATTCTCACCGATCCTTACGTTGTGAGCTACTTGAATCAGATTATCGAGTTTAACACCATTTTCTATCACCGTATCATCTAAAGCCCCGCGGTCGATGGTTGTATTGGCCCCAATTTCGACACGATCTCCAATCTGGACACCCCCTAAATGAGGAATTTTAATCCATTGGTTGTCATCATAAACCAAACCAAAACCATCTGAACCTATAACCACCCCAGGGTGGATGATGGCTTGCTGGCCCAGAATGACACCATGACACAGAGTCACCCGCGGAAATAGCTGGCTTTGAGCCCCAATGACACAGTCGGCTTCAATGATACATCCAGCGCCGATTTTAACGCCCTGTTCAATTCGAACCCGGTCACCGATAATGGTATTGGCACCAATGTTGACATCATCGGCTACATGAGCTGAATCCGCAATCTTGGCTGATGGATCCACCGAACATTGAATCGAATCTTGTGGATACAACAGGTGAATAGCATTGACGAATGCGCGTTGAGGATGGTTAGCAAAAATTAAGGCTTTATCAGGGATATCAATATCCCAATGTTCCGGAACGATAACCGCTCCGCATTGACTATCAGTGAGTTGCTTTAAATAGGATTTGGATTGCAGAAAACATAGGTCAGTAGAGGTTGCTGAAGTCAAAGAAGCCACGCCGTTAAGCACATAAGCGGCATCACCCTTAAAATTCAATTTGAGCTGTTGCGCCAGCTCCTTGAGGGTTAATTCCTCTCTTTGGATTTTATCCATCCGCCTGCCGTTTTCTTCTTTTTCGAATGCCAAGATATCCAGTGAAAGGTCTGGTTCAGGGCTTTGATTTTAGCTGGTCCCGACAAGTCGTATGTTAAGAGTCCTGCTCTGGTAATTGTTTCAGCATATCGATGAGTTTAGGAGTGATATCAATAACATCCGAAACATAACTCACACCCTCGGTGAGAATGAGATCGAATTTTTCTTCATCACCAAGACGTTTCAATACCGCTGAAATGACGGTTTGCAAATTCCGTATCTCTTCATTGCGTCTCAAATTTTGATCTTCCCGAAATTCCTGCTGCTCAAACTTTAATTGACTTAACTTGAGTCGCAACTCGCGTTCGAGTTTACGTTTAGCCGTTTGCGACATGATATCGCCATCAACTTTGATTTTCTGCTCCAGTTGAATCAATTCTTGTTGCTTGGCCAACAAGACTTTTTCACGAGCCTCAAACTGCGCTTTAAGCCTTTCCTCTACCTTGCGAGCCTGAGGCGCCTCCTTTAGAACCTTACCCGTATTAACAAAACCAATTTTATATTTATTTTCATCGGCTAAGACAGAGGTTGTCATTAAGCTACCTAAAACCCCAAAGGCACATAATATAAAAAGGTATTTCAACTAACTTTTTAACCTCGTATTACTAAACAAGATACTTAAATGACTTGACCTTAGAAAGGAGCCCCCAGTGAAAACTGGAAGTTCTTAACATCATCACCGGGCTCGTCATTAAGTGGTTCGGCATAACTCAAAGCAATAGGACCAACCACCGTGAACCACTTGGCTGCCAATCCTATAGAAGTCCTGAGCTCATCAAATTCAAAATCATCAGGATCAGCAAAAACATTACCTGCATCGAAGTATACCCCAAGGCGAAAACTTTCTGCACCACCAAAAGCTTCAATAGGGAATAATAATTCCAAGTTGGTCACGAACTGAAAATTACCCCCAAAAGACTCATCTTTTGAATCCTGTGGTCCCAAGCTGTTGAAATCATAGCCACGGACCGTACGCACACCACCTGCCGTGTATTTTTCAAAAAATGGCAGATCCGTCGTTTCATTATAAGATTCGCCGTAACCAATCCGGTTTTTAAACGAGAGTGTCACGTTATTGGCGACCGGAAACAGGGTTTCATGACGGAAAAAGGTTTTATAGAAATCCAGGTCACCCCCAAAAACCTCGAATCCCACACTATTCAATGAGCCTTCATCGGGAAAAATCAGCCGATTACGGCTGTCCTTGCTAAAGCTCATGCTGACAAAAGCCATATTGTAGGTATCACCAGTGGGATTACTTCCCGCGTCGAAATCATCATTATTGTCGATAATGAAATTTCTCACCTCGTCAGAACTTGAGTCAGATATGGTGACATCATTACCTTCCAGGCCAAAACTAAACCGGATTTGGTTAAATTCAGACAGCGGAATACCATAATTCATGGATAATTTAACCCGATCGATCAAATAATTGGAGATATTGGCCTCAGCAGCATCCGTAGATGAATACACGGCGGAAAATCCACGACTGATTCCTTCTGGAGTGTAATAGGGATTCAAGTAACTGAACTCATACTGCTCCTGGGCCTCGTTGTTATTAAAAGTAATTCCCAGGCGATTGCCACTGCCAAAAATATTGTCGTGGGTTAAACCCAGATTGAACAGTGCTCCCTGGGCCTGGGAGTAACCGGCACCAATGGTAAAACTTCCTGAGAAACGCTCAGTAACCTGAATTACTATATCCAGTAGTTCAGGATTTTCGGCCACTTTTACATAGCGTGTATCCACGGAACTGATATATTTCAGACGCTGCAAGCGCACTTTAGAACGTTTAACCTTACTGACAGAGAATAAAGCACCCTCAAACTGGCGTAATTCTCGCCTTAACACATAATCACGCGTCTTGGTATTACCCTCAAAATTAATGTTTCTGACCGTCATTTTTTTACCCGGATCAAAGACCAAGGTGAGATTAACGGTTTTATCCTCTTCGTTGATCTCTGGAACCGTATTGATATTCACAAAGGCATAACCTTCATCACCCAGGCGGTCACTCATCAGCTTGATCGATGAGGTAACCTTCTTACGAGAGAAAATATCACCCTCTCTCAGCGTAATCAGGGCTTTTAATTCTGCTTCATCGACAACCAGGTTACCCGTCAGATTAATAGTGCTAATCCGATACTGGTCACCTTCAGTGATATTGATTGAAATGTTAATGTCCTTTTTATCGGGAGTGATCGTGACCTGCTTGGAATCCACATTAAATCGAACAAAGCCCTGGTCAAGATAAAAGGATTTCATATTTTCCAGGTCACCAGAGAGCTTGGCACTAGAGTACTTATCAGCAGGAAACCAACCACTATCGGTGGTCTCTAACTTGAATTCATCGAGTAGTTCTTCATCATCAAAAGCACGATTACCGATCAGGTTAATGGAGCGAATCTTTGCCGGAGCGCCTTCAGAAATTTCGATGTCAATTTTCACCCGGTCAGCATCCAGTTCAGTCGCAGTGGCATCCAAGCGGATCGAATATTTACCCAGTGAGTAATACAGTTGCTGTAATTCCTGTTCGAGTTTTTCCAGCAGCTTGGGGTTATAGATCTTTCCCCGTGTCATGCCAATCTGTTTCAGGGCATCTTGCATGACCTCATCTTTGACTTCCTTGTTACCTTCAAAATTGACTTCCGCTATGGCGGGACGTTCCACCACCTCGATTAGTAAAGTCGCGTCTTGTTGATAGAGTGTTATTTTATCAAAAAATCCGGTTTTATAGAGTTCCCGAATAATCTCTCCTGATTGGCGATGATCAAAAGATTGCCCGGCTTTAATTGGCAGGTAATTTAATACAGTACCGACCGCAATCTTCTTAATGCCTTTTATTTCGATGTCTTCAATGACAAATGATTCAGCCAGGCTATTGAAACTTGCTCCTAACAGACTCATCAGGAGTAAAACACGTAACAACTTCAAATTATTCCACCAGTCTTAAAATATCGTTATATATTGCGATCGTCATAAGCATTAATAATACTGCCAGACCAATACGTTGACCGACGGATTCTACAGTTTCTGAAACAGGACTGCCTTTCAAAATTTCTACCAGATAATAGAGTAAATGGCCTCCATCCAGCATCGGTATGGGTAACAAGTTTAAAACCCCCAGACTGATACTGATGATCGCCAGAAAGGAAAAAAACTGTTCCAAACCGATACGTGCCGACAATCCTGCATATTTCGCGATGGTGATGGGGCCACTTAAATTTTTAAAACTGGCTTCGCCAATCACCAATTTTCCCAGTACCTTTAGAGTCAAGACAGACATCTGCCAGGTTTTATTAAGCGCCTCAAGCCCAGCGCCAAAAAAATTATATTGTTCCACCACTCGCAATTGTTGGCGCATGTCTTCCGGAATAATGACCACATTTTTTACACCGATAAACCCAAAAGTCTCCCCTTCCGCTGTTTTTTCTCTGGGCTGAATATCCAGCCGGGTTTTTGCGCCATTTCTCATCACGACGACTTCGAGTGTATTCAATGGATTTGCCCGAATTATATCGACCCATTGACGAACATTAATAATTGATTGACCCTCTACAGAGATAATGATGTCTCCGGCCTGCATGCCTGCCGCCGCCGCCGCTCCACCAACGACCACCTCGTCAATTTGCGGAGGAATATCTGGGCGCCACACACTGAGCCCGATCTGTTCAAGGATATCGGTTTGGTCGTCCTGTAAGACTGAGAGTTGTTGTGTATCAATATTCGCTTCCCGGATTTGTAAATCGGCACCCTGCAGTGAAATGTTCAGTCGTGACTGGTCCACACTCTCCTGCAAAAGGGTTAAACGGGCTTTTTCCCAACTGGGCGTTGAAATACCGTTAATAGTAAGAATAAGATCCTTCTTCTGAATTCCAGCTGAATAGGCTGGACTGGGATTGATGACCTCTCCGATAATAGGCTTTAATCCGCTTACGCCACTCATATACATGAAGGTATAAGCAATAATGGCAAAAATAAAATTAAACGCCGGCCCCGCAAAAACAATGGCAAAGCGTTTACTAACTGACTGGCGGTTAAAGGCCCGCGGCAGGTCTTCATCAGCCACTTCACCTTCTCGTTCATCCAGCATCTTGACATAACCCCCTAGTGGGATTGCTGCCAGCGCATACTCTGTTTGATCGACTCCTGCTTTTTTCATCCAGATCGGTTTGCCAAACCCGACCGAGAACCGCAGTACTTTGACACCACACTTCCTGGCTACCCAGTAATGTCCAAATTCATGGATCGTTACTAATATGCCAATGGCTGCGATAAAAGCCAGAACACTGTAGACAAAAGATATAATATCCATAATTTAAATTTGGTTGATTAATTGCCGGGTCATTTTACGGGCGCGCTGATCATCAAGAAGTATCTCCTGAAGATCATCCGTGTGCCGGGATTCCACTCGATTCAGTGTATTTTCTATTAACTCGGCTATTCGCGTAAAGGCTATTTGATTATTTAAAAAAGCTTCTACGGCGATTTCATTGGCAGCATTCAGTATGGTCATGCTCGTTCCACCTTGATGAACTGCCCAGCGCGCCAGGCGCAAACAGGGAAAGCGTTTTTCATCAGCCTGTTCAAAGTTCAATTGAGTGACTTTCACCAGATCCAATGGTTCCACTCCACTGTGGATACGTTCAGGCCAACCTAATGCATTGGCAATGGGCGTTCGCATATCGGGCTGGCCCATTTGTGCCAGAACCGAGCCGTCATTATACGCCACCATGGAATGAATGATACTTTGCGGGTGTAATACAATTTCTACATCCTGAGGCGGGACATCAAATAACCAGCATGCTTCGATCAGTTCCAGTCCCTTGTTCATCATGGTGGCGGAATCGACCGATATTTTCGGCCCCATATCCCAGTTTGGATGATCTATGGCTTCGGCAGGAGTCACCGAAGCCAGCGTTTTCGGATCACGGTCTCTAAACGGCCCACCTGATCCGGTCAGCAATATCTTTTCAACGCCACAATCCTGCAATCCGCTGCGCACCGCACCGCTCGGCAGGCACTGGAAAATTGCATTGTGCTCGCTGTCAACGGGCAACAATTCGGCACCATGGTCAGCAACCGCTGACATAAACAGATCCCCGGCCATCACCAGCGATTCCTTGTTGGCGAGCAGTACTCGTTTACCCGCCTCTACGGCTGCCAATGTGGGCATTAAACCGGCGGCACCAACAATACCGGCAACCACGATATCAGCGGCGTTGTCTGATGAAACTGCGGTCAACTGGTCTGGAGGCAACACTTCAGTCTGGTGATCAGTCAGCTGATGCCGCAGTTGCTCGCCGGCGGAAGCGTCATTCATCACAGCATATGTTGGAGCAAACTGGCGACACTGTTTTGCCATGGTTTCCACATCAGTGTTTGCCGTTAATGCGTGCACTGCGAATTGT